>DAMAEI010000001.1:0-1149 GCA_031997345.1 Sedimentibacter sp.
ACCGTACGAAACGAGCTCCTCCACAGAAATATCGGAGGGCACGTTTTTCACCTGGGGTGAAATTGCCAGGTTTTTTGCAAGCTCCTTTGTATTAATCCTGTTAATATTGTGCTTGTTTAAAAAGACATTTCCATTTGACGGCTTCATGCACCTGCTCATTGCTTTTATGAGCGTGGATTTTCCTGAACCGTTGGGACCTATAATTGTTACTATATCGCCTGAGTTAATTTGGAAATTTATATTGTTGATAACTTCCTTGTCACCGTAGCATACACTTAATCTTTCAACTGATATATCCATATTAATATTCCCCCTTTCTTCTTAAAAGGAATAAGAAAAACGGAGCTCCCAGGGCCGACATTATGATTCCCACAGGTATCTCAACAGGAGCAAACAATACTCTTGCCAAGGTATCGCACAAAAGCACCGTGGCAGAGCCCGTAAAAATTGTTGCGGGCATCAGATACCTGTAATCCGAGCCGATAAATAATCTTGTCATATGAGGAACTATCAGTCCTACAAAGCCTAAAAGTCCGGCCACACTTACAGCAGCTCCTGCAAGCAGAGATGATATAATAATGAAAATGAATCTTGTTTTTTCTACATTAAGACCAAGTCCCACCGCAGATTCATCACCAAGCATTAAAATATTGAGCTTGTTTGGAAGAAGCATTAATAATACAATACCGGTAAGCGCATAGGGCCATATCATGTAGACATGCTTCCAGTTAACAGAGGAAAGGCCTCCAACCATGAAACCTATTACACCGGAAACCTTGTCTGGATAAAACGTCATTATTATATTGTTTCCCGCACTGAGCAGTGATGAAACAGCAACACCGGCAAGTATGAGCTTCGTAGGAGCGGCCCCGTCTCTCCATGCAAGAAAATAAATGAACAATGTGGAAAGCAGCGCTCCGGTAAAAGAGCCTACAGGTGCCAGATAATAGTAGTTCGGAAACAGTATTATTACAATCAAGGTCATAAGTCCTGCTCCTGATGAAACACCTATTATATTGGGTCCTGCCAGAGGGTTTCTCATAATTCCCTGCAAAATCGCTCCTGAAAGTGCTAAGCACGTACCTACAAGAGCCGCAGTTATTGTTCGAGGAAGCCTCACATTCCATATTATTTGATAATTTACCGAAC
>DAMAEI010000001.1:1159-13841 GCA_031997345.1 Sedimentibacter sp.
GCTTTCAGTAAACAATACATCTGCTATTTCTTTGAAGGATATTTTAACCGCACCGTTAGACATGCTTATAAAAAAGCTCAGTATGGATATAAATATAAATACAGCTAAAATAAATCCTTTCTTAATTTTCTTTTCTTCGGTATTCCTGACATTCATTCTATTTAAACACTTCCGGATACAATATTTTTGCCAGACCCTCATAGGCTTCTGCGTATCTCTGATTTGGTTTGTAAATATATAAGTCCTTAGGAAGAACAATGTATCGGTCTTCCTTTACGGCTGTTAAACTTGCCCATGCGGGATTGCTTAATGCATCATTTTTCAGACGTTCTTCAATTTTTCCCAAATCAGTTCCCATTGTCTGTACAAAGATAAAATCCGGGTCTTCCTGTATTATTTTTTCCATGCTGAAAGTCTTGGTATCTGCTGTTCCGGAATTGTCTGATATATTTACAGTATTCAAATCCTTGAGCATTTCCCCCACCATTGTGTTTGAATCTCTGACGGTGATTCCCTTAGCAGTGGCAAATAATATAACAACCTTGTAATTTTTATCTTTCGGTGCCTTTTCAATTATGGCATCAACACTCTTTTTAACATTTTCTATATGACTTTCGTACAAATCATCTCTGCCTGTGATAGCTGTAAAAATTCTTACGGTCCTGTAGTAGTCTTCTAACAGATCATTGTCAAATGCCGCAACCTCAATATTGCTCTGCTCCAGTGCGGGGATTATATCCCTGTGGGTGCTGTAGTTGCTCAGAGCTATTACTAAGTCAGGCTGAAGCGACAGTATTTTTTCCAAGCTTGGTGAGCCCAGACTTCCTACAACCTCTGCAGTGCTTGCATTTTGAACTTTTTTGTCCTCTGATTCCTCTACTCTGCCGACTACGGTTCCGCCGGCCTGATCCCATATTTCCAAAAGAGAATTTTGCAATACAATTACCCTCTTAGGGTTCTTGGATATTGTAACTGCCACATCCCTCGAATCTGTAAATATAACGTTGTTTTCGTTTATTGTAACTCCATATTCGGGCGTTTGCGATACTTCCTTTTCATTTTGTTCACCCGGTGTTTCAACAGGAGCCTCAGGGTTTTTAATGTTATCTGCATTATTGGAACATCCTATAAGAAGTGCCGACATAACAGATGCTGTCAGAATTGCTGTTATTAGTTTATTTGATTTCATTTATGCCTCCAAATTTTTTTCAGTGTAATTTTGTTTTAAATGGTATCCTCTTTTGGTAATCATTTTATTATCCTTGATGTAAGTAGAGCTGTTACCTACAATTACAATGCTTGTCATATCCACGATCTCAAAATCGATAGTATCTAATGTGCATATATTAATTTCCTGGTTGTCACGGTAAACATTGTGCACAACTCCCACAGGTGTTGAGCCTGATTTATATTTCTTCATTATTTCAAATGAATTTTTCAGATGTTCCGGGCGACCCTTGCTTCTTGGATTGTATATGCATATTACAAAATCAGCCTGTGCCGCCAGCTCGACTCTTTTGTAAATAAGCTCAAGCGGTGTAAGCAGATCGCTTAAGCTTACGTGGCAGAAATCATGCATCAGCGGTGCTCCAAGCACTGCTGACGCAGCCGTCGAAGCTGTTATTCCGCTTATGACTTTTACATCTTCACCGTTTGCCATCTCGAGTACAAGCCCCGCCATGCCGTAAACGCCGGCATCGCCTGAACTGATTACCGCAACAGTCTTGCCCGTTTCGGAAATTTCAACTGCCTTTTTAACCCTGTCAATTTCTTGTTTCATGCCGTTTGATACAATTTCCTTGTTTGAAACAAGATTTCTGATTAAATCAATGTACGTTTTGTATCCTACAATAACATCTGATTTTTCTATGGCTTCCATTGCTTCAAAAGTCATTGCTTCCTGGCTACCGGGTCCTATTCCTATTACATATATCATTTTATCTCCCATTTCCTGTTTATTAATATTGTGGTAAAGTAAGATATATCATCCTTATTTATATTTTTTATATCTCTGAATACAACCTCTTCATTTTTTGATGAATTACTTACCACGATAGAACAATTTTCAAGTTTTTCATCTATTAAAAGCTGAATTACCTCGTTGAAATTTTTATATACCTTCATGATTACAACTGATGTTTCATTTGTAATATAGCGTTTAAGTCTTTCCGTTCCCATGGTTGCAGGTAAAATTAAAAGGGGGTCTTCACCTTCAACTAACGGAAAGTTATTTTTTGATGCAATGTCCAAGAATGATGTAATTCCCGGTATTGTAGTTATCTCAATATTGTTTCTTAAAAGCCTTAACAGATATATATATGTGCTGTAAACCATGGGGTCGCCTATGGTAACAAAACCTACCTTTTTTCCCCCTTGCACGTCAAGTCTGATTTCATCAGCAATTGATTTCCATGCATTCTGCAGCTCTTCGGTATCATAATTCATGGGGAAATGCCTGCTTTTAATTTCTGTATCCGTGTTTAAATAATTCTTTACTATTTCATGCGCAACGCTGAAATTCTCTTCTTTTTTTGCTGTGGGAACATATAGTACATCTAATATATTCAGTGTATCTATTGCCTCCATTGTCACTTTACCCGGATTACCTACTCCGACTCCTATTCCGTAAAACATGTTACCTCCTGTCAGTCAACATTGTACAACAGCGCATTGCATATTGCTGCTGCTACGTTGCTTCCTCCCTTTCTTCCTTTCGCCACGATAAATTCTATATTATCAAGGCTCATAATCAATTCCTTCGCTTCAACTACATTTACAAATCCTACCGGAACCCCTATAATAAGCTCCGGTTTGAATACTCCGCCTTTTATAAGCTCATAGAGCTTCACAAGAGCTGTAGGTGCATTTCCTATTGCAAAAATTACCGGACCCTCTATTTTTGAAGCCCTTTCCATGGATACCGTGGCTCTCGTTTCTTTTCTTTCTGCTGCTTCTTGAAACACATCCTCGTCAGCCATGAAGCATTTCACTGTTACTCCGTATTTCTCGGCAGTTCTTTTATTTATTCCCGCCAGTGCCATATTGGTGTCCGTCACTATGGTGGCACCATTTTTTATGGCATTGTATGCTGTTTGCACCGCATTTTCGGAAAAGCATAAATTATCCAGATAATCGAAATCCGCCGATGTATGTATAACTCTTTTTATAATCGCTTCCTTTTCAGTATCTAATACAATGCCTATTTCCTCTTGTATAATTTCAAAGCTTCTTTTTTCAATATTTTGTGGCTCCACAAATTTTATATTATTCATTTTTTCTCCGTTTCATATTATTGCTCAAAATATAACTCATAATCGTCAATGGCAGCCGCCACAGTGACTGAATTGATTACTGTCTTTTTTATATGCAGCTTCATGCCCGTACTTCCCATTACTGCCGCTCTTTCGCAGACAGTATCTACACCGGCAGTAAATTTAACAAATTCCGAATGTGAAAACTCTCCGTCAATGCTATTAAGCTCCTCTTCTTTGTATATATTGAATGGAACTTCCAATGCTTCCGCAGTTTTTATGAGCCCTGCCTCATCTTTCTTTAATTCAATTGAATTTATTGACTTTATTGAAAGTGGGGAAATTCCGCAATCGGAAAGTACTGTTTTCACAGCATTGTAAATTGTGTCAAAGCTCGCACCTCGCCTGCATCCAATCCCAACAGACACTATTTTGGGGATTAAATTCAACGTGTTATCAAAGGGTGAGATATTATTGTCGAGACTTACGCAAAATCCAATGCCTTTTTCATTCAGATCGACCTCCTCCGGCAGGCTGCCGCATATATTGAAGTCGCTGTAAAATCCTATTTTGTTGTTTTCAAGTATATGAGCTGCAATATCTCTTGCTTTTTTTAAGCTGGTTATGTAAAGGTTATGGTCGTGAGCCCATTCGTCTATGGCAAATTTGCCGTTAATATCCGTAGCCGTTGTAATGATGGGGTTTCCCCCAATGGCTTCCGCAATTTCAAGTGTCAGCTTGTTTGCCCCTCCTATATGACCGCTAAGCAGTGAAATAACACTAATCCCCTTTTCATCTATACATATTACGGCAGGGTCTGTTTTCTTGCTTTTAACAAAGGGTGCAATAGCACGCACCGCTATTCCGGTTGCTCCTATGAAAATGATACAGTCCTTATTTTTAAATGATTGCTCCGTGGAGTTATGAAGAGTGTCCGGACGCAGCCTTACATGGGAGGCGGCATTCAGGTATCTTTCAGGAACAAATGCTTCAATATTGTGTACGTTTAATTTTTCTATTATTTTATTGCACAAGTCTGCCCCACTTCTTGAGAAAGCATAAATATCTATATTCATAATTCACCTTTTAATCTTAATTGCCGCAGCCCTTTCCGCTTATTACATAAATAGGGTTTTGCCCCATCATCATATGGTATGCTCCTGTTTTTTTAGCTTTCGAAACTGAAATATTTGTTATTTCCACATTTTCAAATTTGTATTTGTCCATGCAACTGAGAGCTTCATTCAGGCTCTCTAAAGCTATTGCATTGATGACTGCATTCACATATGGATTTTTAGCTAATACTGCTTTTAATATTACATCCAAATTTCCGCCGCTTCCTCCTATGAATACAGAATCGGGAGCCGGAAGTGCTTCCAATCCATGGGGCGCAATTTCCTCTATGAGCTCAATATTGTATGCATTGAATTTTTCAATATTTCTCTTTATGAGTTCACAGGCGTCCTTATCTTTTTCAATTGCGTAAAGAGTTCCATCCGTGAGCTTCATGGCGGCCTCTATGGACACGGAGCCTGTTCCGGCGCCTATGTCATAGACAGTTGAACCGCCCTTTAAGTTCATTTTTCCTACAGATACGGTTCTGACCTCGCTCTTTGTCATAGGTGTGTTACCTGTTATAAATTCATCGTCCTTTATGGAACGCAGGCCCATGTCTTTGTCTATTGCGTCAGGATTGTGAATGAGCATTACGGAAAGACTGTCAAATTTCATCCTTGCAATAATTTCCGCAGTGTATTGAACGATTCTTTCATTTTCGTAGGAAAGATTTTCACCAACCCACACCTTGAGGTGACCTAAGCTTTTTCGGCACATATCCCTGCATATGTTATCGGGAGTAAATTCTCCTCCAGTGAGTAAAAATGTATCCCTATTGAACATTACTGCGGAAATTATATTTGTGCTTCTTCCATGTGCGCTTATAATTTTTTTGTCATCCCATGAAGTGTTAAGCTTGGAGCAAAAATATTGAAGAGAGCTTACAGCGGGAATATTTTCAATGTAATATTCAGCATTTTGTGAAAGCATCTCTGTTAATTTTTTTGATATGCTGTAGAAGCCAGTATCTCCGGAAACAAGTACACAATATTTTTCATGAGTACAATTTGAAATATAGCTATAAATTTCTTCGGTATTTATACTTATAAAAGATGTCTTGCCAATGTATGAGAAATCATCAATCATTCGTTTGGCTCCTATGATGCAGTCAGCCCCTTCAATGACAGACAGCGCCCTTGGATGCATCAAATCTTTATGCCCGGTACCGATACCTGTAATATAGACCTTTTTCAATTAATCACCTCATTTAACCAACCGCTGAACACTTCACATATTTCTTCAATTACATATCCTTTCTCGTAGGGCCTCTTTATAACAAGGCATTGGGCGCCGGTACTGCTGCAGGCGCGTACCTTCTCGTCGAAGCCTCCTGAATCGGCACTTTCCTTTGTAACCATATATTTAGCATTGATGCTTCGTATCATTGCGGCATTAAGCTCTTCGCTGAAGGGTCCTTGCATGCATATGATGTTTTTATTAAGAAAGCCTAATTTAATACATTTAGTGAGGGAGCTTTCCATAGGGAGTATTCTGATAAAAATCCTTTCCCTGTAATTTTCCAGGGTTGTGAATTCTTCAAGAACCTTGCTTCCTGTGGTAAGCAGCACATTACCGCTGTTTTCCTTTAAAAACTCTACGCATTCGGTGAAGGAGCCGAAATATATGCAGTTTTTATCTCTGTCTGACTTTCTTATTGTCCTGAGATACTTCATGCCGCATGCTTCCGAAGCCTTTACTATGTTTTCGGAAACTATTGAAGCAAACGGATGTGTGGCATCAACCACAAAATCGTACTTGTTTTTCGTAAATATTTCCGCCATTTCATTTTCATCCATACGCTTCTGGTGCACAATGACATTTTCAATGCCTTCAACAAATTGCAGCCCGTATTCCGTCGCAATAAACAAATCTGCAGTTGCATTGTTTTTTGAAATAAATTCAGCAAATATCCTTCCTTCGGTAGTACCTCCGAAAATGCATATATTCAGCCTATTCATTCTTGCTGTTCCTATATTCATGAGTAAAATCAGGGTTGTACAATTCGCTTCTGTCGTATTTTTCTCCGAGGAAATTTCCTACTAGTATTAATGCTGTTTTGTAAATGCTGTTTTCTTTCATTGTTTGATGAAGTGTTTCGATTGTGCATTTGAATATTTTCTGGTCAGGCCATGTTGCCTTGTAAACTACGGCAACAGGTGTGCTTGGTTCATATCCACCTTCAATAAGTTCTGCGGACAGTTCCTCCGTCAGGCTGGAGCTCAGAAATAAAACCATGGTTGACTTGTGAGCCGCAAGTGAACGGATTTTTTCTCTTTCAGGTACGGGAGTTCTTCCTTCCATTCTGCTTATAATTACAGTCTGACTTATGCCGGGCAGAGTGTATTCAGCGCCCAATGCCGCCGCAGCTCCGAAGAAGGAACTCACCCCCGGAACAACATCATAGGATATATTGTACTTCTCCAACAGGTCAATCTGCTCTCTTATTGCACCATATATACTGGGGTCGCCTGTATGAAGCCTAACCGTCGTTTTATTTTCTGATTCTGCTTTTTTTATTGTATCAATTACTTCCTCTAAAGTCATAAAAGCGCTGTTGTGTATTTCACATCCGCTTTTAGTATATTTCAGAAGGTCCGGGTTCACCAGGGAGCCTGCATATATTGCCACATCCGCTGTTTTTAACAGCTCGCATCCTCTTACTGTAATAAGGTCCGCTGCTCCCGGTCCCGCTCCTATAAAATGTACCATACTGTCTCCTCTCAGTTTATAATTCCATCCTCGTTGGAATAAATAATCAATTTCGTTTTTATATTGCTTTTAACTCTTTTATTTATGTAGAATTCAGCTCTTTCACTGATTTTTCTTACAACTTCCTTTTTTATATTCTCTCTGTCTAATATGGACAAAGCGTGCTCCGTAGTTACAGAGGAAAGTATCTCTCTCACAACTGCCTGACTTGCTCCGCATAAAGCGGCATAGCATCCGAATACCTCCATTCTGAAATCACCGTTGTTAGAATGTGTATTCATCATACCGCCTGCCACCTTCACCATTTTACCTATATGTCCTACAATCAATATTTCAACAAAATTCAGCTCCACTGCATAGTCGAGTACTTCTCCCAGATAATTGCTAAATTTTATACTGTTATCAAATGAAATATCCATATTTTGTGATATAAATTTCTCCGCGTAATTGCCCGGAAAAGCAAGAAGTGTGTTATAACCCTTTTCTTTAATTACATTCATTTCGACCCTCAGACTTTCAATGAGTGCTTTTTCGCTCATTGGTTCCACGATACCCGTAGTTCCTATAATGGATATGCCTCCTATAATTCCAAGGTGAGGATTGAAGGTTTTTTTAGCTATTTCTTCACCTTTTGGCACCGAAATTGTGACGCTCATACCGCCCTTATATTTGTATTCCTCAGCTACCCTGCGCAGGTTTTCTTCTATCATTTTTCGAGGGACAGAATTGATGGCAGCTTCTCCTACGGAGCAATCAAGTCCCTTTTGAGTTACCCTGCCAACTCCCTTGCCTCCGTGTATGTTGATTAAGCCTGTATCGTCCAAGACCACCTTTGCATATATGAGTATGCCGTTTGTAACATCAGGATCATCTCCGCTGTCCTTTTTTACACAGCAGCTTACTCCTTCAACATCGAAATATGGCTCGTTGACGTCAATTAAAATCATTTCGTTTTTTGGAAGTTTGACGAATACCTTGCTTATTACATTACCCGACAGAAGCATTATTGCCGCAGCAGTTGATGCTGCAGTTGCACACGTTCCGGTAGTGTAACCGCATCTGAGTTTTTTTCCGTTTTTAACTACATATTCTTTCATAATCATAATTTCATCCTTAAACAGATACAAAGCATAAAAAAATCTTCCGGTGTCCGGAAGATTAATGTATTGGCCTGAGCTTCGTATCATTATTTAGACATTCCTCCCGAAAATCTATAATATCAAAAACTTTGGCAGGTCTCCTGACTTTCGGATCATCTAATGCTTGCCTTCCCATGCGTTGCACAGTGGCTGTTAAGCAATATCACCTTTCACAGTAGCGGGGGCTGTAACAGATTTTACTGTTTTCCCTATTATAACTTTCGTTACCAAAATCTTTTCATATTCAATTTTTCTAAATTATATCACAATGAATTATAACAGTCAATATATCTTAAAGCTCATGTTTTATTTCATGTAAAAATTCCTGAAACTCTTTTCCTGCTTCCTTTATCGATTCAGGGTCCTGCTTATTAAGCACCACTTCAAATTTTCTCAGAGCATTTTCAATTAGTATACGATTTTTTCCGATGCTTTCTTCGTAATATCTTTCTCCCTGCAAGAGCAGTAGCTTATTTTCCTCTCTTTCGCGAGGATGAATTTTCATGTATGACAGTTCCTGCAGACGATTATTGATTTCTTCTTCGGTCATATCTGTCTCAGCGTTCATTAATACCTGCCTTACGGTTTCGCCTGTAGATACAGACTTTACCTGAACCTCAAGAAGTGAATTCACATCGTAGGTATATGTAACATCCACAGCTTCTTCACCAGACTTACCTTTGGGAACGTCAATATTTAGCTCACCCAGCGACAGATTGTTTTTTGCAAACCTGCTCTCTCCCTGCAGAATATTGATTCGTATTTTTGTCTGGTTATCTCTGACAGTATATAGGCGCTCTGTGCGGCTTGCTGGAATGGTGGTGTTCCGTTCAATAATGGGATAAAACAATCCGTCTATAAAGTTATTGTCTCCATAGTCCCGCACCACTTCTGTACCAAGGGTGAAGGGGCATACATCAGTTAAGATTATTTCGCGTACAGCGGCATTCCTTTCCTTCATTGCACCCTGCACAGCGGCTCCCAAAGCAACCGCCTCATCAGGATTTATGTTGAAGTACGGAATTGTTTTAAACAGCTTGCTTACAAAACTTCGAATAATTGGGAGCCTTGTTGCTCCTCCAACCATCACGACCTTGTCTATATCCGAAATTCGTATATTAGCATCGGCAAGGCTTCTTTTTATAGGATCTTTTATTTTTTCAAGCAAGCTTGAGCACGCTCTTTCATATTCCTCTAAAGAAATTACTGTTTCATAAACCTGTTCATTTACAACACAGCGGAATATAGATTTATTATCGCCAGAAAATCCGTGCTTACAAATCTCAGCTTGTTTATGTATATGTAAGAGCTCTTTGGCTGTAATCTGTTCAGGATTCAGCTCTGTTGTCTTTGAAAAGAACATTTCTTTAAGAACCTGAGTGAAATCTTCGCCTCCTAAAAAATTATCTCCTGCCACAGCCCTGACCTCAATAATACTCTCATATAATTCAAGTATGGAAACATCAAAGGTTCCTCCTCCAAGATCGAATACCAAAAATTTTGCATTTTTATTATTGCTTTGATACAAGCCATAGGCTATGGCGGCAGCGGTGGGCTCACTTATTATTCTTTCAACCTTAAGCCCGGCCAGCTCACCCGCTCTTTTTGTGGCACGCCTTCTCTGGTCGTTAAAATAAGCCGGAACGCTGATTACTGCTTCGGTTACAGGTTCCTTTAAGTAGCTTTCCGCATCTTCCTTCAGGTAGCGGAGTATAAAGGAGGACAACTCCTCAGCCGTAAATTTTTTATCCAGCAGCTCATACTCCCTACTGCTTCCCATACTCATTTTAAATACCGATGCTCCGCTGTTTTTATTTAACAGCATTTGTTCTCCTGCTGTTTCTCCAACATATATCTGTCCTCCTTCGTCAACGCTGACTATGGAAGGTGTTAGATTTTTGCCTAGACGATTAGGAATTATTCTCGGGCCTTCTTCTGTGAAGTAGGCGGCCAAGCTGTTTGAAGTTCCAAGATCAATACCGATAATCATAAATACCTCCAAATTTTTATTACATTCTTATATTTATTTTTTTCTCGATTTCCTAACGGTTGAAAGGCGTCTTCTGTATAGTGCGCTGTTGCTATACTTCAGAGCGGCCATATAGTGTTCCTCTGCTAAATCAAGCTGCTTTTTATCCTCATAAAGCCTTCCAAGTCCGTAAAGGGCTTCAAAGCATTTGCTTGAACGGCATCTTTTACAGGGAGGATGCTCCAGCGCGTTTAAAAAGTAAGCTTCTGCTTTTTCGTGCTGATCCAGCATGAGATATATCATTCCTAGTCTGTAATGCCTGAGGGCACCGTTTGGTTTATATGCTGCGAAAGCGGCTTCATCTCCATAAGTGCCTTTAATAACTTCCATTGCTTTTTCCGACCATAGCTTAGCCTTTTTCTTTTTATTCTTATCGTAATATACGGAGGCCAGTCCTATGTAAGGCACACAGTAATCAGGAGAGTCCGTTGATTCGTTTTTTACAGACATAGAATAAAAATCCGTGGCTTCGTGAAACTTACCTATGCTGAAATAATAATCAGAGAAATCTCTATCTTTAGAACTTGGGCTTTCATTCGATAATAAAGCTTTCCATTCATATATTTTCGATTTAGTTAAATTTCCCGAAGCCTCGTGAATAAGCATTATGCTGCGGAATACTTGGTACTTGTTCATTCCGTATTTTTTCTTCATATTCATGTATATGTCAGCTGCCTCTTTATATCTCCCCATTTTTGTTAATATGTCTGCAATTTCCGTATGCACCCACACTGTGTCAGGCTTATGCTTCAATATTTCATTGTAGCAAGATATGGCTTCCTCGTATCGTCCAAGGATTTCATAGCAATCCGCCAGATTGCTGTGAGGCAGGTGCGACCACCCCTGCTCCATGAGCTCTATAGCTATTTTATACTCTTCAATGGCTTCATCGTATCTCTTCATTAATTTAAGCACGATGCCAGCATTATTATGAGGCCACATATCATCGGGATTATACTCAGAGGCCTTTTTATAGCAGTTTAGTGATTTTTCAAATTCATAACCCTGTTCATACATTATACCCACATGTACATGATAGTAGCTGCTGTCAGGACTGAGCTCAAGCAGTTTTTCGCCATAAGAAATTGCTGTTTCATAATATTTTACATTTTCATTTCTCTTATATAAATTTATATAAATATCTCCTATTGCTTCAAGGGCCTCAAGATTATCTGAATTAACATTCAGCACATCTTGGTAAAGCGTCAGAGCCTTTTCTTCCCTGCCGGTTTTTTCATAGCACCTTGCGAGATTTAAGAGTATGTTCTCAGAATTACCATAAACCTTAAGCTGTCTCTCCAGCACCTCCTCAGCATGTATATATAGCTCCAGGTCCATATAAATATATGCCTTTGTAGTGTAAAATTCATCAAGAGGCTTTATATTTATTGCTTCATTTATGGAATCAAGGCCTTCCTCAAACTGTCCTAAATCGGAATATGCTCTTGCTATTTCATGCAACACTTCTCCCAAATCACTGTATTCAGCCTCGCTGTCATTATTATTTTTATGCTCAGATGACTTCATATCGTTATATATACTTTCATATAAATCTTTAAGAACCTTTAATGCAGTCTCTTTGTCAGTAGAGCTTTTCGCTGTGAGACGCAAATTTTTGCCGTAGTACAGCTCTAATTCATTGCTGCTTAGATTTGCTTTTTTAGCATTGTTTATTATATCCTTGGAGTCCTCATATTGTCCGTAGAAATAAAACATCTTTGCAGCCAAAAGGTACGGCTTCAGAAGACCGGCATGAATTTCCACTGCTCTATAGTAGTTATCTATTACCCCTTGAGCGTTCTGCATATTGAAGAATGCTTCCTGACGGTTTATGTAAGCCGGATAGTAATCCTTACTTTCTTTAATAATTTCATCACATGCGTCTATGCAGTCCTCATTTCTTTCAGCCTTCAGGAATGCAAAGGAAATACGCTCTTTAATGTGCAGCCTTTCCATTGGATTTTCCTCAAGTGATGCAGATTCATTCAGATAAGGAATTGACATTTCATATTTCTTTTCATTGATAAAGCACATTCCAATCATGTAGTTGCATATGCACAGATTCCATCTCTTGTCATTGTCCTCAGGTGATATTTTGAGGAGCTCCAGCCATTTCAATAAATATTCCAGAGCTTTTTCAAATTCATTTTTTTTAACATACACATATCCGTACAGTTTTAAAAACCATTGCTCACTTTTCACTTCATCCGGCAGCTCATTTAACAGCTTGGTACATTTATCAAGATAGGAATTCTGATAATAGCACCAGGCCAGCTCTTCTTTTATTTTTAAATTGTCAGGTTCAGCTTCGCAGTCTTGCTCATATTCCTTAATCAGAGGCTCATTTGCTTCGGTTAGAAGCTTGTGTACCTCTTCATCTCTGATATATGTTCTTGACAAGGAGACGGCACGCTCATTTGCCTCCTTGTACCTGCCTT
>DAMAEI010000001.1:13851-14373 GCA_031997345.1 Sedimentibacter sp.
TCAAACCCAGACGTGCACCGTAGTGTGAAGGATACTTACTGCACAGCTTCTCCCACATTTCCGCTGCTTCTTCATAGTTCTTCACGAACCAATGAGCTTTGCTCATATAGTAGTTTATATAATCATCATCCGTATAGGCTGACAGCTTATGCAAAAGCATTTTTATTCCTGCTTCGTTGTTTACGGACATAAAATATCTCAGTCTTTCTGTATCAACGTAGGGATGATAAATATGCCACATGTCTATTTTATTGAATTCTTCCTGCAGATGGGTCGTATTATTTTCATCAATCATGCGTTTTATGCTGTAATAAGAACGTATATAAATATCTACGGGCTCATTTTCACTTATAGTGAGCAAGCCCAAATCCATCAATGAATAATTTCGTATTTGGCTTATGGCGTATTCAATAAAACCTTCAGGGAATAATTGAAGTAAGTTTTCCTTATCCTTTACTATGTCAAATTCATGGTCAAATAAAATCCATGCACCATGAGGCAAGTAAAAATGATTCATTAAAT
>DAMAEI010000001.1:14383-22501 GCA_031997345.1 Sedimentibacter sp.
TTTTCTCTTGCTTCCAGCCATGTGTCCATGCTCTTGCACACGTCATTTTTTAGAAGTTCCTCCCAAAGGCCAATATTCAGCCCTCTAGGCATATGCTGGTAAACGTCATCAACCTTCTCCAACCATAAGTCAATGTCGCTTTTAGGTTTTTCGTCCTGATGTTCCTCTGATTCGTGCTCGTAGCTTAGGCGTATAGCTTCCTCATAAGCTTTTCTAAGGCTTATAAAGCCCTGAGCATCATCTTCCGGATTTGCATGCACAAGCTGTTTACGATAGGCATCCTTAATGAGCTCCTGATTTTTAGTTTCACTTATATTTAATATTTGCCAGATATTTTCTTTACCCATAGCATCCCTCGATGTGTTTTATTGTGATTGTAACATCTTTTTTTAATTACTTCCATATTTATTCCTTAATTATGTTAATTTAGTAATTATTTTTAATTTTAATGAACAGTGGCGCACTTCGGACATATTATATCATTAAGAAACGATATTCTTCTTTGGACAACAAATGATAACTAATTTAAAGTATTAAAGGGAGTATGAGATATGCTTTTTAATAGAAATTGCAAATGTGAAGAAATACGCCAGCACGTGCATCCGGTGGAAGGATTCACTCAGCTGGCAGGCGACAGATGTGAGCTGCACAAGCATTGCTTCAACTGTGTAACAGGCAGGGCAATTCCCTGCGGATGCAGCCATGTGCATGAAGTAGATTTTGCAACTGACATAGTTGATTGCCATTGCCACAGAATCTGCGGGAGAACAGGGCCGGCCATACCCATTGGATTTGGCAACCACATTCATTTAATAGAGGGTTTTACAACTTGCAATGATGGACACAGACATTGTGTAAATGTAGCAACATGCATTGAAGAACCTGTAAGATGCTGATAGGTCGGCGGAAAGCATAAGCTTTCTGCCTTACATAAAAAAATCTCTTTATATTTTGACGAAAATGATGTAAAATAACAAAAGCATAAAGAAATTAGAAAGGGATACAGATGAATAACATAGATTTAATTAATAAAAGAAGGATTTTTGGTATAATCTCGCACCCTGACGCCGGTAAGACAACATTGACGGAAAAACTTCTTCTGCACGGAGGAGCAATACGCGAAGCCGGAACAGTAAGAGCGAGAAAAAATTCAAAATTTGCAAAGTCAGACTGGATGGAAATAGAAAAGCAGCGTGGAATATCTGTTACGTCCTCTGTTATGCAGTTTGAATATGACGGTAAAGTAATATCAATAATGGACACGCCGGGTCACAATGATTTCGGCGAGGACACATACCGTATACTAACCTCTGTTGACAGTGCAGTAATGGTTATTGACGCAGCAAAAGGTATAGAAACTCAGACCAAAAAGCTGTTTCAGGTGTGCAGCATGAGAGGAATTCCAATATTTACGTTTATAAACAAGCTGGACAGAGAAGCAAAAGATCCTTTAGAATCCATGCAGGAATTGGAGGATGTGCTTGGTCTTCCCTCTGTTGCGGTTACATGGCCTATAGGCTGCGGAAAAGAATTTGAAGGTGTATATGACCGCTTGAGAAACACAATATATTTGTTCAGGAAGAACGAAGAAATACATTTAGATGATGAAAGAGTCAATTCTGACAAGCTTGAAGGAGTAATAAGCCCGTCAAATCTGAAAAATTTGAGATATGCCATGGATCTTCTTGACGGTGCAGGAAATGAATTTGACATTGAAAAAGTGCGTCAGGGCAAACTGTCCCCTGTATTTTTTGGTTCTGCTTTAGCTGATTTCGGAGTTACGGAATTTTTGGAGCATTTCCTTCAAATGTCCCCCCCGCCGTCAGCAAGAAAGACAACAACAGGCAGCGTTGAGCCTACAGATGAAGGCTTCACCGGATTTATATTTAAAATACAGGCTAATATGGACCCAAATCACCGTGATCGACTTGCATTTCTGCGTATTTGTTCGGGTACATTCGTGAGAGGAATGAACGTTACATTGTCCAGGACAGGAAAGCAGATGAAGCTCAGCCAGTCAACACACCTTATGGCCAATGAGCGTGAAACGGTTGATACGGCATATGCCGGAGATGTAATAGGTATATATGATTCAGGAAATTTCCAGATTGGAGATACGCTGACAAATGGTAAAGAGAAATTATTTTTTGAGCCACTTCCTACATTTCCTCCTGAATTATTCAGCAGAGTAAGCGCCAAAAACTCGCTTAAGGGCAAAAACTTTCAAAAAGGTGTCGAGCAATTGGCTCAGGAAGGTGCAATTCAGGTATACAGAAACGAATACAACGAGGTTATTTTAGGTGCCGTTGGAGTGCTGCAGTTTGAGGTGTTTGAGTATCGCCTAACAAATGAATACAACACGGATATAAGAATGGAAAGTATGGATTTTTCAGTGGCACGCTGGGTTAAAACAGATAATCCGGAAGGCTTAAAAAAATATCAGAATTCAAGATGCATGCTTGTATTTGACCACTACGACAGGCCTGTTCTGCTATTTACCAATGCGTATGCATTAAAAAGCTTCCAGGAAAGAAATGAAGATGTTGTGTTGATTGAGGCGCTCGAAGTGGAACAACACGAAATATAAGGAATAACAATGGCGGTTAAACTGTTTAACCGCCATTATATTATTGTATTATCTAACTGACATGAGAGTCTGCTTCAGTTCTGTTTCTATATTGGCAAGCTCAACTTCTGCAGCTAATCTTTCTTCCTTGCCTTTTCTCTGTATTTCCAGTACTCCGTTGATAGTTTCAATTAAGTCCTGATTTACCTTCTTTATTGTTTCCATGGATACTATTCCGCGTTCACTTTCCTTGGCCACATCAAGAGTTCCGGTTTTGAGCATCTCAGAATTTTTCTTAAGAAGCTCATTCGTCATATCTGTAACCTTTGTCTGGGCTTCGAGAGCTGCCTTTGCATTGGCAAGGCCCAGGGAAATCACCATTTGATTTTTCCATAGAGGAATTGAGTTTACAATTGAAGATTGTATTTTATCAGCCAGTTGAGCATCATTATTCTGTATTAAGCGTATCTGCGGCCCCATTTGAAGAGATATCTGCCTGCTCAATTGCAGATCATAAACTTTCTTCTCAAATCTGTTGACTGCATTCACCAAATCATTCAGCTTCTGAGCTTCTGCTTCATCTCCTGATTTAACAGCTTGCTCCCTAAGTGCGGGTATTACATTTTCATTCAGTTCCTTTATTTTTTCCTTGCCCGCAACTATGTACATAGTGAGTTCTTTAAAATATGCCAGGTTTATTTTGTACATTTCGTCATACATTGCTATATCCTTTAGCATTGTATGCCTGTGAGACTGCAGTGTATTGGTTATTTTATCAATATTGACCTCCACATCGCTGTACCTTGCAACCAGCTTGTCAATTTCATTTTTAGCTTTCCCGAACAAGTTCCCGAAAAGTCCTTTGTTTTCACTTACGGCATCAAAGTTTCTTATGGTTACAACAAGATCAGATAAAAGCTTTCCTGCTTCGCCTGAATCTTTAGTTTTAACATTCTGCAGCGTATCATCGGCAAACTTTGCAAGCTTTGTTTGAGCACCAGAGCCGTAGGTAACAATTGAGTTGCTGTCGGTTACATCAATTTTACTCACAAAATCTAAAACCTGAGTTTGTTCTTCGGGTGTCAGAGATGCTAAACTTATATTATTTTCACTTTCGTTGACTTTTTCTGTGGGCTCCTGTTTATCTTCTCCAAAGTTTAATTTAATTTCTTCCATGGGTAGTCTCCTTATATATTTAAATTAATTTTTATTTTTCAATGCTTCAATTATTTCATCATAAATTTCCTTCTGCAGGCCTTTTGTTACGGAGGTTATTTCCTGAGGTATGCCAAGTACGGGAACTGACTTGACGTCATACTCTCCTCCCACAACTCCTGTTCTGAATCCATATTTCTCCCATGCTATTTTTTGAATTTCCGGATCTGTCAGCGCATCCACATAGGATGTCCCCGCATCTGTAAAGCTCATAATACAGTGTGAATTCCATATGGTGGGGTTAGGGTATAAAATACGTATTTTATCCTTTACCTTGCTGAATCCGTCAGGATTGTTGTTGGCAAAATCTATTATGGATTTCTCATAATCAACTATCATAGGATATGCGCCCTTGCCCATTCGAAGATATAAATCAAACAAATCAGCAGGTGTATTGTTCATAAATCCGGAAAGCTTGTAGAAATCCTTAAGCTTTGGAAGCACATTATCAATGTTGCTTTCGTCTACATAACCTTCATTCATGATTGATGCCAGGAGTCCGTAGTAGGTTGCTCCCGGAGAAGATGTTACAGGGTCCGTGCTTGCAATATTAATCTTGCCGTAAA
Organism: Sedimentibacter sp.; assembly: GCA_031997345.1. GTDB lineage: Bacteria > Bacillota > Clostridia > Tissierellales > Sedimentibacteraceae > Sedimentibacter. The sequence continues at coordinate 18,731 of DAMAEI010000001.1, forward strand.
TATCCTTTATACCTATGTCGGACCATTTCGTATTATTTTCTATATATGACAGCACTGCGGGCATATCGGCAATGTAGTATGCATCGCCGGATTTTTCAACTATCCCTTTAGACAGAAGCACATCGCATATGCTGTCCCAGCTGTATACTACTATGGGAGTGGACAATACAATCTGAGATTTTAAAACTCGCTGCCTCGGTGCCTCTCCCTGTGCTGCGGGTTTTTTATAGTATTCATAAAATCTTTCATCGCTGAAAAATACAAAATCATAGCTTTGTTTTTCATTTGTTTCTATTGGGTCCTTTATGAGCTTGTTGTTGCTCCAGTTGTCAACCTTGAGATTTATATTGTACTTATCATGCAAGATTGCCAATACATCGGGGTCTGCAAGAAAATTTTCCTTTCCTCCGCCTACCGCTCCGGTAACTGTTATTGCCGTGTCTTTAGGCTTAGCCATGGATGATGCCGCAATTCCGATGGCAATAACTACAATAAAAGCAATAACTCCACCTAATATTTTTTTCATTTATTCAAACCTCCCATGAAATCCTTGTTGTCCACAAGGCCTTCTGATTTAAATATGGCTGTCATAGCAGCCATTTCAGCGTTGCTGTCCAAGACATCCTTGGAGAAAAGACTGTCGTACTTTCTTTCAAATGCATCCGATATCTGATTTAAAAATGTGTAAAATTGATCTGCGAACTTTTTGGCTTCATCTGTCCTGAAAGAACCTGATGCTAAATTTTCATAGGTATCTACAATATTTATCAGTCCCGGCAAATAATAAGACGAAAAATCATTAAGCTTAGAATGCAGTGAGTGGTCCTCTTCCAGTGCTCCGAGAATTTTCGAACAGCTTTTGTGAATTGATTTAAGCAGCTCCGTGATATCTCTGTCTATGTTCATTTTCATTAATGAGGAAATGTAACGCTCAAGCCTGGAAGAATGCTCCAAAATCGACTTTTTAATTTTCTGGTATTCGTCTGCATCACTGTTCAGATGTATTTTCAGTTTCTTTTCTTTCTCAAAAGATATTATTGTTAAATAAGCTATTCCGAAACATGCCGCAGCACATGCTGCTGATATTAAAATGTTCCTTCCCGCAAGCCAGACAGTCAGGAATACCAAGGCCGAAACAATACCGAGAAATATTTCTTTCATTCTGATTCTCCATTCTAATTATAAGCTCGTATTTCTTTAAAAGCATTGATGAGGTCCGTTCTTCCGTCAAAGGTCCTGCCGTTTGTCAGTCTGCTGATTTCATCCAGCTGCTCTGGGTTTGCATCTCCGAACATAATAGAAAATACAGGTATGTTAAACTCCCTATTTTCAAATCTTCCGTTAGATTCACCATCAGTCATCAGAACAATTGATTTAGTATATGTATCTGAGTCGAAATCTGCCAATATATCACGTGCCAGCTCCACCGGTTTGTATATGTCTGTTCCGCCGTTTACTTCCGTGTTTTTAATTTTTGAAATTAAAGATTCGGTATCAGTCCCGGATTCCGGAGAATCAACCCAGATAGGTCCTGCTTCAAAAGGAATTACAAATATTTCATCATGCTGAGCAAATTGTATAAGATCATTTGATGCTTCATTTACGTTCAATATTTTTTCCATTGCAGCCAATAGCTGCCTGTTCCCTACTCCGTACATGCTTCCTGAATAATCAAGGCAAAAAACTACGGCAGACGGTTTTCTGAACATATCCTGATAAAGTGCCAGTGATTTTTTTATAACATCCCCGGCGGGGTATTTAATTGGAGAAATATAAGAGTTTTTATCAATCCCGTAAGATTCCTTGAAAACTTCTTCGTTTTCCACCAATCCCCCATAAGAAGTTCTCCTTCCCATGCTCTCAAGCTTTTTCTGGGTATCCTTTGATAAAAGGAAGTCCTGCAGGAGCTTGAAATTTTTCAACTTATTTTCGTTGTTGTTGTCCACATAGGCAAAGGGACTGTCCGATACAGATACGCCATCCGAGGGATATATGAACATCAGGGGTTCCTTATTCTCTTTAATAAGCCGGTTATTCAGCTCTATTAAGGAAGATTCATAGTTAACCAACGCATCATAATCACCGGAATTGAAAATGTCTATTAAGTATTCGTCATTTCCGGAATTTCTTGCCACACCCTTAAACAGCTTTTTAAGGCTATCATGCAGGGCTTCAGAATTAAGGTCTTCCTCTGTCAATACCGGAGGATTTCCGGCAAGACAGTTTAAAAAGCCGATGTAAGCTGAAGCTCCGCTGTTTGTTTGCGTAACAGAAGGCATTAAAAACTTTAAATGTCCGGACTCAACTGCCGATACCAAATCGCTTACAACCGTATCCCTGCTGAAGCCAAGTCCGTCATACTTGCTTTTTTTCACCGCAAATATTACAGGATTAACGGATATAGATTTGGAATTTTTTAATACAGAGCTTGATATGGATGCATTCCATATGCTGTTTGATGACCAGACTGCATCATAGCTTCTCTGATTTGCCTGCACCATGTATGGAATGTTCAGTGAGCCTGTGTATACAAATTTTAAATCTATTTTATTTTTAGAGGCAAATTCCATGAGTAGCGGTTCTAAATTCTCATTTTCATTGCTGGACAGGACGGTGAAGGGCTCATTGTCTGCCATATTGACGCCCGAGGTACAGGAGCACAATGAATACATTGAAGCTACTAACAGCAAAACCATTAGTATTTTTTTTTTATACAAGACTATCACTCCCAATCTTTATATCTTTTCCTACATTATAGCATACGCAGAAAAATATGCATAATAAAAAATAATCCTTTTAATATAAGAAATACAAAAAACACAGGCGTGTTTACCTGTGTTTTCTATATATGCGGTCACTTAAGCTTGTGCAGGTGCTTCCTTTGCTGTAAGAAATTGTATGTACCTGTATAAAACATACAGCACAATTGCAACAGCTACTGCTTCCTGGAATTTTACAAGATATTTCAGCCATGCCACATTGTTTCCTGATTTGGACAAGAATCCGTTCGTAAGCTTCATTGCAATACCGCTGATTACCAATGGGAAGGTAAATCCGGAGTAACTGGGATAAAATTTAAGTCTCAAAAGCTTCGGAAGCATTATAATCGCTGCGATGTACATAATTATTGACAACACCGTCAAAAACCATACTATTGACATATTTTTTTCTGCAAAAGAGTTAATGTATCCTGCAAGCAAAAGACTGGCAGGTGCCGCTAAGATAATCAAGGTAGGAGCAGCAGGTTCAGGTATTTCTTTTATTTTTATTGTTCTGTACAATACAATAGGCAGAAGAACAATGTATGATACGAATCCGAACCAAAATATAATCTGTCCGGCAGTATTCATTTTAAATGCCGGAGCTGTTACACTTGCAGCAACAATACCCACATAGACAATAAACCAAGAAGGAAATACCTGTTTTATTTTAAAACTTGAAACAAATTTTTTGCTGAACCAAAGAATCATCAATATATGAGCAATAAGTCCAGCATTCCACATGATGAATGCCACAAGCGAAGATACGGGCTTTAAGTAAGCTGCCAAAAGCATTGCGGCCATTGACAGAGTCGGTAGTACACTTGCTACCACAGGATTTTGAAGACTCTCCTTTACCCCTGCCGTGTATTTTACTATTTTGACAATCATTAAAACAAAAAGTGCTGCAGAAATAATTCCGAAAATACTGCGGTATATCTCTCCATAGGATTGTACCAAATTCCCTGCTGCAGCTAATCCCAATATAAGCCCCGATATGGGGACGGGATAT
>DAMAEI010000001.1:22511-26754 GCA_031997345.1 Sedimentibacter sp.
CATTTTTACCTCCAGGTAATAAATTAAGTAATTAATTATAACATATAATTTAATTTGTATTCATCAATAAAAATTATACATAATCAAGGATGTATGAAATTAATTCATTGTAAATACAGCAATATACAAGTTATAATCAATAGGCAAAAAGTATATAACTATAGCAATGTGAGTTGCTGATGAATTCATTAAAGTACGGAATGGTTCAAGTTAAATAAGTAAAATAAAAAAACCAGGGATACTGGTTTTTATTTTACTTATTTGTTAAGCCAATAAATCATTCATCTGATGTGAAGTCTTGCTGCTCCACTTACCGCATCTGTCACCGAAAAAACCAATTGCTGAGTTGTTTTCGGATATCTTTACAACTTCACACATGCTGTGGCATCCTTCACATTCGAAACTTTTTGAAATTATGTTGCTGATGGCGGAATTAAATCCTCTGAATTTGCTTGTTCCTGATTTCTGAACTGCATTTTTTGCTATAATGGCTGCTCCTATGGCGCCCATCATATTGTAATGTTCAGGAACAAATATTTCGCATCTGAGAGAATTTTCAAAGGCTTTCTTCATTCCGATGTTGGCAGCAACTCCTCCCTGGAATAATATTTTAGGAAGTATTGTCTTCCCCTTGGCAATATTGTTCAAATAGTTTCTTACCAGAGCATCGCACAGACCCCTGATTATTTCAGATTGATTGTATCCTAGCTGCTGCTTATGTATCATATCAGATTCCGCAAATACTGCGCATCTTCCGGCGATTCTTACGGATGTACTCGCGTCTAAGGCATATTCTCCAAATTTTTCTATGGGTATGCCAAGTCTCTCAGCTTGTCTGTCGAGAAACGAGCCGGTTCCCGCCGCACACACTGTATTCATGGCAAAATCAGATACAATGCCGTCGTTCAATACTATTATTTTGGAGTCCTGCCCGCCTATTTCTATAATTGTTCTAACATCGCGGTAAATTTCCAGAGCCGCAGTGGCATGAGCAGTAATTTCATTTTTCACCGCATCGGCACCAATTATTGAAGATGCAATTATTCTGCCGCTTCCTGTGGTTCCTGCCGCTGCTATCTCTGATTCCCTATACTTATTCTTAAGCATTCGGAAACTTTCCTGAACAGCCTTTATAGGGTCCCCCTTGGTCTTAAGATATATTTTTTCTATAACGTTCATGTTCGTGTCAATAAGCACAATATCAGTGCTGACAGAACCAACATCAACACCCAGATAATACATTTTGCCGCCTCCTTTCGAGCAAATCTAAAAAAGCTTCTATTCTTGTTACATATCCTGCTTCTCCGGTCATATCATCCACCACCAATGACATTACAGGAAAGTTCATTTCTTTTGATATGGTGGGAAGTATTGACTTGGATACGATTTCAGGCATGCATCCCATGGGTAATATCTGAATAGCACCATCAAAGCCTACGGCAGATGCAGTAACAGCTTCACCGATGCATTCGACCGCATGCCCGCCTATTTGCACTGGAAGGTACTTTTTAGCGTTTTTTCTTATATGAAAGGAATTTATTTTAAGAGGACTGAGAGCCGCATTTTTTATCCACCAGCTTGGGGTAAGTCCCCTGCTTGATGATACTCCATAATCCATCAATTTGTCTTCTATATAAAAATTTGAAAAAGGCTCTATGACTGTGTATTATTGCAATATGTAACGGATTTTTGTTTATATCTACATCAATATGATTTAACTTTTCTCTGTATATTTTAAGAAGATTAATCATTTCTTTTGGATTAGTGCAGTTCATTATATCTGCTTTGCATTTGTTCAGTAAGTTTTTGCACTCCCCTTTGTTTCTCTCATACCCAGCGTACATGTGTGCAGATTGCTCTATTTCATCTATTAAATTCATCACTTTTACAGAACTTGAAAACGCATGTATTTTTTGTATGGTATTTTTACTTCCAGCTGATGACAATGCCTTTATTCTTCTATATAATTCTCTCAATCCAATATCCTTTGGATAATCTATTACAATAAAGTTTATATCGTAGCCTAATGATTTCATTAAGTTCATCTGCAGCTCACAGTATTCACCGAACCTGCAAGGTCCGCAGCTTCCTGCAAGAATAATCGTATCTGCTCCCTGTTCGATTGCACGTATATAATTTCCAATCATTATTTTATAGGGAAGGCATATTTCCTCAGGGGAATGAAGAGAGCCTATTTCTAGTACTGCATCGTTATTTTTTGGGGGTATGACGTAGTCTACTCCCATGCCGTCCAGCAGCGCCTTAGCTGCAATGTATATGTTACCCATGTGCGGAAAGGTTACTTTCATTCCTCATCCTCCTTTCCAGCATGTCTGTGAATGCTTCAAGTCTTGTATATATTCCCGCTTCCCCTGTATGCTCATCAAGCTTAAGTGTTAAAAACGGAAAGCTGCCTATTTTATCCTTTATAAGCTCAATTATTATTGAATCGGTGCCGCAATTGAAGGATGAAACATAAATAATTCCATCAATTCTCTTTTCCTTTACAGCATTGACGGAAAAGCCGTAATTCTCCCTGGCAAATGTCCAGAATGGTCTTTTGTACAGGTTGTTGATTTCTAAATTAATTAAAAAGTCATGAGTGAATTCCATGGTTTCTACAGATACACCAAGCTCACTAAGCTTTGAAATCAATTCCATGTTTATGAAGCTGTCGTATATATTATATGGGTGACCTACAAGAGCTATTTTTATGTCATTAGAATCATCCTTGATACCTGTAGTATGAATCATCTGATTATCGTATGCTTTTTTATATGCCTGTTTGATTTTAAAGCTGTTTGACGTAATTTTTCTGCCGGCTGACTGTGCCCACCTGTACAGGTCTTTTTTGGATGTTGCATAAATTGGTTCCGTTATTGCCGCAGGCATATCCTCAATGCTGTTTAATACCATTTCCGGCAGACCACAGAATTTCGGACATATGAATTCGTTCTTTCTGAGTTGCATAATTCGCGGGATAAGTATTAAATCGCACTTGCCCTTTAGAGATGCCGCATGGCCGTGAAAAATTTTAACGGGGAGACATGCTTCGTCTACACAGTACTTAACTCCCAAATCCAAAATGTTTTTGTTGGTTTCTTCAGATGTTATTACTTCAGCACCCAGTTCGCTGAAGAATGTAATTATAAAGGGATGATATTTGTAATACAGCAACCCTTTAGGAATTCCTACCTTCATATTACCTCCAATAAAAAAATATCACAAATTATATTATTTCCCATAATTTGTGATATTATTCCTTTATTATTTAACTTAATGAGGTACTTCTTAGAATATGAGGAACCCTGCTGATATTACCAGTCCGCTGAATAATAATGTTATTACGCAGTAGCCCATAATATCTCTTGCACTTAATCCTGCAATTGATAATGCAGGCAGTGCCCAGAACGGCTGAATCATATTGGTCCACGCATCTCCCCAGGCAATAGCCATTGCCGTCTTGGCAGGAGCCACGCCCAGTATATTTCCGGCCGGCATCATAATTGGTGCCTGAACAGCCCATTGTCCTCCACCTGACGGAACAAAGAAGTTTACTATTCCGGCACTCCAGAATGTGAACAGAGGAAATGTCTTTATTGTGGAAATGCTTACAAAGGCATTTGATATTACGCCTGCTAATGATACTCCATCAACATTACCTCCTGTCATCATGCCCATTATTCCGGCGTAGAACGGAAACTGAAGGATTATTCCGGCGGCGCTTGAGGCTGCGTCAGTTATGGCATCAATGTAGTTTCTCAGGTTTCCGTGAAGAAGTATTCCTACAAACATGAAAATAAAATTAACAAAATCCAGACTTAGATTTATGCCTACTTTTGTAAAGTTATATATGATATAAGAGAAACCTAAAGCCAATGTTATAAGCCATAAAATTTTGCTTCTTTCCATTTTATCCGCAGGAGTAAAATTGGCCGGTTCTACCTGAGCGCGTTCTTTTTCTATTAATTTAGCAGGATCAACCTCTACAGTATGCTCTTTGTCCGGCATCATAGCTCTACAAACAAAGGGAAGTCCAAAAATAATTATTCCCGATATAAACAGGTTCATTGGTGAAAAAATAGTACTGCTTGTAGCTATAGTAAAGCTCTTATCAAATATTTCCGGAGCAACTGCCGCAAGAGCACCTTGATTTGCTACCTGAAGGGGTACGGAACCGGATATCCCTCCGTGCCATACAATAAATCCTGAATATGCGGTAGCTATTAGAAGCCTGTAATCA
>DAMAEI010000001.1:26764-36787 GCA_031997345.1 Sedimentibacter sp.
TCTCTCGCAATTTCTTTAGCCAGCAAAGCACCTATAACCAGACCGAAGCCCCAGTTTATCCAGCATGCAATAACTGATATAAAAGCAGTTATCATGATACCTCTTACTGGTGTTTTGGCAGTTTTTGCAATTTTTTTAAGAAGATTCTTAAATACTTTTGCCTGTGCCATAGCGCTGCCTAAAACCAGCACTAAAATCATCTGCATTGTAAATGGAAGAAGACCGAAGAATCCTTTAGGACCTGCCCAGTGAAGAAGCATTTGAAAAGGTGTCTGACCGGTTAATGCCACTCCCCCGACAAAAGTAATAATTGTAAGTACAATTGCAAAAATAAATGCGTCAGGTAGGTATTTATTCATTATAAATACACAGCTGTTAGTAAATTTTTTAAACATTTTCTCCTCCTATATTTTTATTTTGTTGGTAAGTTAAGAAACGTTAAAAAAATAACAACCATATTTTATAATACTTCCGCAAAAAATACAATAGTTTTATACAAGTATGTTATTTAATTGGTATAATAGCATGAAAGGATATTTTAATTAAGTATTTGCATTGCACTGTTAAATTAAAAATACCCTGAAATTATTCGTAAATAATTTCAGAGCATTTATTATGATATATTATTTTTCTTCAGGGTTTACAGCTCCGATAACAGTGGAGGGATCATCAGAAATCTTATATATGAATAATCCAAGGAATCCGAATACAACAACAACCAACGGCATCATGTAGTTAAATATTGCATATCTTCCATATTCCCATGCCGTAACTCCTAATACGCCATAAAGGAAGGCGCCGCATGTGTTCCACGGAATAAGTGATGAGGTAACTGTACCCGACCCTTCAAGAGTGCTTGAAAGCTGTTTTGGATGAAGCCCTTTTTCTCTATATGCTTTATTGTACATTCTTCCCGGTATAACTATGGAAATATATTGCTCAGGTATTGTTGCGTTACATCCGATACATGTTAAAACTGTCATTAAAATCAATCCACCTGTGGATTTTATTCCGCTGAGTAGTTTGTTTACAATAACTTCAAGCTGACTTGTTTTTTCCATAACTCCGCCAAACATCATCGCTATTATTGTAAGGGAAATTGAATACATCATTCCCATTAAACCGCCTGCTGTTAAAAGCTCATCTATGGCAGCAAGACCTGTTTGTGACGTGAATCCATCATAAGCTGCTGTTAAGATATCTCCAAAGTTAGCACCTTGGAATATAACACCTTCCAATGCTCCAATAACTATTCCTATGGTTATGCCCGGAATGGCAGGTATTTTGAAAGCCATAGCCAGTATTACAGCCAAGGGAGGAAGCAACAATAAAGGGGAAATATTAGAATTAGCTGATAATCCATCTCGCATCGCAGCTATTGCAGTAACATCTGAGCTGGCGCCCGCATATTTGAAGCCCATTATTAAGAATGAAACCAGGGCTATTACATATGCTAAAACTGTTGTAGGCAGCATCGCCTTCACATGTGTAAACACGTCAGTTCCGGAAACTGCCGGAGCCAAATTCGTTGTATCTGAAAGAGGAGACATTTTATCACCGAAGTACGCTCCTGATATAATTGCACCTGCTGCAACTGGCGCCGGTATTCCGAGACCTTTGGATATACCCATCAGAGCAATACCTATTGTTCCTGCCGTACCCCAGCTTGTACCTGTTGCCAAAGAAGTAATTGAACAAATAATAACTGTTGCAACTAAGAATATGCTTGGTTTTAAAATTGCGAGACCATAATAAATCATGCTTGGTACAACACCTGATAATAGCCATACACCTATGAGCACACCTATGATAGCCAAAATTATAACTGCCTGCAATGCTTGGTAAATACCATCAAACATTGACTTTTCAATTTCATCCCAGGAAAACCCAAGCCTGAATGCAATCAGTACTGCAAATAATGTTCCGATAAGCATAGGTATATGCGGGTTAGATTCATATACTACAATTCCTATTGCCATTACTGCAATTAAAAATCCGAATGAGAGCAATGCCTCCCATAAATAAGGTTTTCTTGCTACCTTTTTTTCCTTCATTTAATACCTCCAAGTATTAATTAATATTTGCACATTATATAAAGCAAGTTTCATACCAATATGAAAATATTATTCTCACAAGTTGATAGAATATACATATATCAACGTTTTCAACAATAAAAAAAGCTTAAAATAACATGATTGATTATTTCAAGCTAAATATTTGGGCAAGAAATTTCCTTGCATAGGAAATAAATTTCTCAATCTATTGCTTTATGCCATACTCCACTAATTTATTAAACAGCTGCCTCCTGCTTATATCCATCAGCCTTGCCGATTCGGATATATTGCCGTTGCATTTATCAAGCACGTATTTAATATACTTTATTTCAGCAATTTGGCGTACATCCTTAAGCGATCTGATTTCGCTGTTTTCTTCATAGTTAAAGAGTTTCAGATCAGGCAAATCTGCCTTTTTTATTACACCGTCATCACTTAATACGACAAGTCTCTCTATAATATTTTTCAATTCTCTTATATTCCCAGGATAATCATATACAACGAGGAGCTCCATGAGACCGCTTTCTATTTTGTTGATTTTTTTCTTCATTTCTTTTTGAGCCTGTGCCAGAAAAAAATCTATTAATATTGGAATGTCTTCTTTCCTATCTTTTAACGGCGGAACTTCTATAGTTATTGTATTTATCCTATAGAATAAATCTTCTCTGAATTTGCCAGCCTTTATTTCTTCACTAAGCTTTCTGTTAGTGGCGCTGATAAGGCGGATGTCTGCAGCTATGTTTTTATTGCTCCCTATCCTTTCAAATGTTCTGCTTTCAAGCACTCTTAAAAGCTTTACCTGCGTATTGAGAGACAACTCACCGATTTCATCAAGAAACAATGTTCCGCCATCCGCTTCTTCAAATCTTCCGATGCGTTTTTCTATTGCCCCTGTGAACGCTCCTTTTTCATGTCCGAACAATTCCGATTCCAGAACGCCTTCTGAAAATACCTGGCAGTTAACCGCAACAAAATTTTCATTATTTCTTTTGCTTGTTTTGTGAATATATTTAGCGACAACTTCCTTTCCCGTTCCGGATTCTCCCAGGATGAGTATATTGGAATTGCTTATGGCAGCTTTCTCAGCAATTTTTAGCATATTTTTAAATTTATCATTGTTTGATTCCAAGAGATATTCAAAGTTAATCAATTGATCTCTTATGAACTTGTTATTTATCTCAAGGCTTTTTATTCTCACTAACTTTTCTATTTCTTTAAGCAGGACCTCAGGATCACTTCCCTTGATGAAATAGCTGAAGGCTCCATGTTTCATTGCATTTACCGCACTGTCTACTGTTCCGAAACCGGTGACTATTATTACATCGCAGCCATGCTGCTTTTCTTTTATTGATTTCAGAAGCTCTATTCCATCCATGCCAACCATTTTCAAATCGGTGATAACAAGATCGAAATCATCATTTTCAAGCATTGATAAGCATTTCTCTCCTGATGAAGCCTCATTAATATCATATCCTTTATCTTCAAGGATGATTCTGTATACATCTCTGAATTCCTCTTCATCGTCAACTACCAATATTTTAAAATCAATCATTTTTTTTATCCTTTTGTTTAAACTTTAATTTGAATTCCGTACCTTCATTTATTTTACTTTCCACTGTTATTTCACCGTTAATTTTTTGCAGCTCATTATATACTATATATAAACCAAGACCGGTTCCTTTCCCAGTTTGTTTTGTGGTAAAGAAAGGATTAAATATGTGTTCTAAATTGTGGGTGTCTATTCCCGTTCCGTTATCTTTTATGTTAATATATACGTATTCATCGTCTTCATAGCAATTGATTGTTATGTTTCCTCCTTCAGTTACAGCATCCGCAGCATTTGAAAGCAAATTCAGAATAATATGGGCTAATGAGTCCATATTGGTGTAAATTTCAATATCTTTATTACATATTACTTCTAAGTTTATCTTTTTGCCTGATATGTTTTTTTCGAGTAAAAGTATGTCTTTAATGGCCTCATAAAGAGATATACTTTTGAGCTCATTTTCCCCGGAGCGCGAGAAGTCAAGCAGATTTTCGACCATTTTACCTGCGCGCAGTACGGAAGATTCAATGTTTGAAATTGACTTTTCAATTAAAGGCTCATTACTGTCAAGCTTATTTTTCAGAACATAACAATAATTTCTTATTATTCCGAGGGGATTTCTTATTTCGTGCGCAAAGCCTGCAGCCAGTTGTCCTACGGCAATCATCTTATTGTGCTGAAGCATCTGAGCTCTGCTTATTATTTCGTTTGTATTGTCTTCTATTGAAATGAGAAGCCTGTTTTTCTCATATTCAAGATGTGTTATATAGTAGATATAATGCTTTCCTTTGAAAGTTACTTCTTTGGCTGCTTTTTCATAATCAGTATTTATTCTGTCCAGCAACGGTAGACTTTTATACTCCTTGCCCAAAACATCATATTTGTCTTAAGCCAGTCTGCAAATGCCTTATTCAAATTTTCTATAATACCGTTTTCATTTATGATTATCAGAAAGCTTGACAACGCATCAAATGTAAGCTGAAGATCATTTCTGCTTTCACTTAATTCATTTGTACGTTTAACAACTTTCTTTTTCAGAGCATATGTCCAAACTGATATAGTTGATGCCACTATTGCCATCATTATCAATATAATAATGAGCATGAACATCATCTGCGCTGAAAATTTGTCCCTATGAACAGGAGCTGAAAGACCAAACCACTTTTGCTGTATTTTAGGTGCAAAATCGTTTTTTTCCAAATCCAGTATGCCTTTGTTAAGAATGTTTACCAACAACGGATTGGACTTATTTACCCCAAAGCATATATCGAGCTCATACAAAGGTTTTTCAGATATACTTACCTTGTTTTCAATACTTAGCTCACCCATGAAATATATAAGTATTGGCTCGTCTCCGATGACAGCGTCCACCTCTCCATTTAAAAGCATATTTATAGCTTCGAGATAATCGGATGTATTTACTACTTCAACACCTGGAATGTTGTTCATTATATATTCATTTGCATAATCCCCTGCCTCTATGGCAATTTTGTGCCCTGTGAGGTCATTTCCGTGCATTATGACTGTATAGTCATTCCTCGTCATAATGATGGCTCTGATCTTATAGATGCCCTTAGTGAATAGCATATGTTTTCTTCTGTCTTCACTTGGATATAATTCAGTCATATCCAACTCTCCAGAGATTACACTTTGAATTGCCTCCTCCCAAACCTTTGGCTCAAATTCGATTTCTGTATTAAGTTCAATGGATAAGGCAGAAACATAGTCTAAAACGAATCCTTTGTATGCACCCGTGTATTTGTCCTGAAATGAAAACGGAGGGGCCTTGCTGTCAGATGTATAGCGCAGGGACTGCCTTTTCTCCAGATATTCTCTTTCCTCATATGTAAAGTCCTGAGAATATTTGATGTATTCATAGAGATTCAAGCCGTAAAGGCTGTACGCATATTGGTTAACTGTTAATGCAAGAACAGAAATGAATGTAAAAAGCAATATATAAATCCATGTTTTTTTGTCATTAAGCATAAATGTACTCCGCTGTGTCAATGTCTTCCTCGTAAGTATTTTTAGTCAAACTGTCCTTATTATACAACAGTCTTTCTAACCTTACAATAAATTATTATTTCTGCGCTTTTCCGGTCATATGCTCTACATCTATTTTATAGACTTTAGCAGCACCTTTTGCTTTATTGATATATTCTTTTCCCTGCTCAATATAAGCGCCTGAATATTTCTTAATAAATTCAAGTAAGGCTTCTGCTTTTTCATCTTCATTTACTTCTGAGGCATTTCCAAATAATACAATGCTTCTGTAATTTGTGTCAAATTTGTCAGATAAAAGCTCAACATCGCAGGTTACACAAAATGAAACCTTGCCGTTTAGATTGATATTATCAAGTTTTTGTCCGCTGGTAGCACTATGAAAATAAACACATCCATTAAAATAAACATAATTAAGCGGGACACCATAGGGATATCCGTTCTCACATATGGTGGACAGTATACCTATTTCGGTAGTATTCAATATTTCATTGCACTCTTCTGCTGATATTTGCTTGTCTTTTCTTCTCATTTCTCTGAACATTTCATTTCTCCTTTTCTATTATTCTGTAGTTACAGCATTTTAGCCATGTAGTATTCATCATAATATTTCCCGTCTTTATAAGTTGCGTTTTCTCTGACTCCCTCAATTCGAAATCCTAATTTTTTATATAAATTTATTGCCCTTATATTTTCAGCGATTACAAGGAGTTCAAGACGCCTTACGCCGTTAGTACCTGCCCACTTAAACAGATGATTAAACATTTCATAGCCGATGCCATTTCCGCAATATTCCTCTAAAATACCGATAACTAGGCCTGCAACATGTTTTGTTCTTATGTAGTTTTCTCTTACGGCAATCAGGTATCCGGCGATTATATTTTCAGTATTGCTTCTTATAGTTTCAGGTGTGATAATCCGTTCGCCCTTTTCATAAAGCATGTATTCAGCTTCATTGTCAAGTTTCATAATGAATTCATAAAACATTTCCGCATCATCTGGGGTTCGTTCCCTTATAGATATATTATTCATACAACTCTCCCGCGTATTAAAATCTCCTATTCGGCAAATTTCTTTGATATTGCGGCAACAGCCTCAATTTCCACAAGTTGATTCTCATAGCATAGTACAGATACTCCGGACAACGTGCTTGGCACATCATGTTCTCCAAATTCATCGCTTATTACACCCCATACTTTCACCAGTTCTTCTCTATCTGACGATGAAACTAAAACCCTTGTATATGCGACATTTTTAAGTTCTGCACCGCATTCTTTCAATGCCTCTTTTAAATTTTCAACGCATAGCCTTGCCTGCCCCTCATAGTCATTAATTAAAGTAACATTTCCGCATTTGTCAAGCGGGCATGAACCTGCTAAAAAGATTAATTCCATGTCTGATGGCACCTTACTTGCATAAGCATAACTCACATCAGCTAAATTTCTGGAACGTATAAGTGAAATTTCTTTATTCATATATTCTCCTCAAATATTATATTTTGATGTTTTACTTAGTAACATACATTCATAGGCAGTTAATCTATGAGCAGCCCCATCTCCAAGGAATCATAAAACTCTCCGTTGATGCAAAAATCTCTTTTCAACAAACCTTCTTCCGTAAAACCAATTTTTTTATACAAGTTAATACCACGCATATTATCAGCTCTGGTTCTTAAATTTATTTTTCGGATTATTCCTGAATTTTTACTCCAGCTTATGAGATACTTTATCATTTCTTCGCCTATTCCATTACACCAGTACTCCATGAGGACACTCACGCCGAATTCACCAACATGGGCAGTCCTCTGGCGAGGCCCACCGGAGAAATTCAGGTTGCCCACTATTCTGCCGTTTATTTCTGCGACTATGGAAATGGCATTTTGCTTTTTATTGGTATTTTCGATATAAACTTCCTCTTCTTCGACACTCATTTCAAATTCACCTGCTCCGAATGTCAAAAAGTCTGATTCTCCTCCGATGATATGAAGATATTCTATAACTGCTCTTGCATCGGATTTGAGTGATTCACGTATCGTTATTTTTTCACCGTTTACAATCATCTCTTTCATATTCAATCCCCCTAAATCATATGCTCATCTGGTTCTTTTAATTGGATTTCTTGTTGAGCAAGGAACATTAACAAGACATTTGCCGCACACATCCGCAATACCTTCTATGTCAGCATGGAAACTATCGTTGTACAGACACATTTCATAACATTTGAATCTATCAAAGCCTCTTTTTGTCAGTGCATCATTCACACATCTGTCCACGCATTTTCCGCATATATTGCTATGCTTGTACAGACAATTTTCGCTGCTTTTTCTCTCGGTTGGCTCTAATTTCACATCTGTAATGAATGTTCCTATTCTGCCGCAGCAGCCTTTGTCTGTTATGAGCATGTTATTAATACCAAACGTCCCCATGCCCGCAACATATGCAACATGTCTGTGAGACCAGTCACTCATTAGTTTTTCTTCGTTGAAGTTATGAGTTGCCGGTATAATATTTGACTTATGGCCTGCTTTTTCCAGCTCGTTTTTAATATGATTATTCAAATCCCAAATCAATTGATTTGTTTCTATGTATGCCGTCGCCCAAATTTTTGAACATTCTCTCCCTTCTATATTGCTGCGTACTACCGAAACGTCGAAAGGTAAAAAATATGCAACAACTGTCTGTCCATCAGGCATCAAATCTTTTGGAAGAGCATGGGTTTCACTGACTACTTTCTTGAGAACATTAAACATTTCATCATTTGCGGCCGCATAAAAAATTAATGGTTCATACCACCTGGTCTGTACATTTTTGATTTCAGGATATCGCTCAACATATTTTTTAATTATTCCTTCGATTTCATTTTTCATTTTCGCCTCCATATGAAGAATTTGATATTTCATTAAGCTTCAATAAGGTTTTCCAGTTTCGAACAGTTGACGATGCATCTAATTTGTGTAAATTTGATGCAAGTTTTGAATTTCTTATGCTGTTTGAAAATAGCAAGTATACTTCTCGCCCACAAATTTCACATTTTTCATTTTCATCCTTATAATGCAGTAACTTTTCGATATTTTCTTGGAAAGGATTATGTGCAAGCAGTGCAACATACAGGCTTTCGACGTCAGACGATTTCTCCGCACGCAATATTTCCTCTTCAGAAAAAGGGAGTCCTGATAATATGTTTTTCAGCTCCTTAGAAGTTCTTATGACCACGGGAACCGTCAATTCAAACTTAGACTGCACAATGTTTTCTATTAGCTCAGTAAGCGATTTTTCATCAGCCTCAGACCTAAATAATATATTGCCGCTTTGGATATATGTCTGTACCTCAGAAAGTCCGGCATTTTCAAAATGCATTTTTAAATCCTTCATTTTAATTATATTTTTCCCGCCCACATTAATTCCCCTTAAAAAGGCAATATACGTATTCATATCAATCTAGCATCCTTTAAATTTATATGGTAATGTTATCATTTAAATCATACAGGTAAATAAATATGTAAAAGAGGCTGTCATAGCATAGCTCCGCACCGGAAATTTTCTGCCGGTACTGTTTATGCATGACAGCCATATATTATTTTTCGGCCGCGGCCTGAACTAATTTAATACATTCCATAACATCGGATTTATTGAAAATTTCTCCGGATGAATGAAGGTTTCTTGTAGGTATGGAAATAACCCCACTTGGAACCCCTTCTCTTGACATGTGGATAGGACCTGCATCCGTTCCTCCGAAAGTCAAAACCTCATACTGATATTTTATTCCCTTTTCAATTGCCAGATTTGTGAGCAGTTCTTTTACTTCAGGGTGAGTAATCAATGATTTATCCATCAGCTTGATGGCAGCTCCATCGCCAAGCTTGACTTCCATTTTTACTCCGTCCTCAGTATCTCCTGTGGCTGTTACGTCAACAGCAATTGCCAAATCAGGGTTTATGCTGTATCCTGCTGTCTTTGCTCCTCTGCAGCCAACCTCTTCCTGTACTGAAAACACATAGTATATATCATTATCTGTTTCAGGGTGGTTTTTAAGCGCCTCTATAAGTATGTAGCATCCTATTCTGTCATCAGCTGCCTTGCATATTACACAGTCTTCAGTTTCGTAATATTCAGACTTGAATACACACATGTCTCCAACCTTAAAGTTGCTCTTAACAAAATCCTTTGATGTGGAAGCAACATCGATGAACAGCTTGCTCATTTCAACCTTTTCTTTAGCACCTATTTCTTCGGAGCACACAACACCTTCCAAACCGTTGTCAAATATCATGCGAAGTCCTATAATTTCTCTTGCGTTTATGCCTCCTACATTCGAAAATCTGAGGAAACCTTTTTCATCAACGTGTGTTATTATAAGGCCTATCTGGTCCATGTGGGCAGAGACGAGTATTTTTTTGCCGTTTCCTTTTTTTCTTGCTATGAC
>DAMAEI010000001.1:36797-43682 GCA_031997345.1 Sedimentibacter sp.
ATTATTTCACGGATATTTTTTTCTCTTCCTGAGGGAGAAAAGCAATCGGATAATTTTTTCATTAATTGGCTGTTGTAATTCATTTTATTCCCCTTTCTGTTTTTCGATTATTAAAGCCTTTGCAAGGCTTACAACACTGTTATAGTCATTTATGCTGGCGACACTAACTGCTGAATGAATGTATCTGCACGGAATTGAAACAGCAACCGCAACGGCACCCTCTTTCACCTTATGAATTGCACCTGAATCGTTGCCGCCGGAAGATGATGCTCTGTACTGATACGGTATATCATACTTCTCGGCTATCTCAACAATTTCTCTTACTTCATCAATATTATAAATTGTTGAGCCGTCCATAATCGAGAGCGCAGCACCTTTTCCAAGCTGCGTTATTTTTGAATACTCTTTTATCTCCGGCATATCCGCGCAAATTGTGCCTTCTAAAACTAAAGCATAATCGGGCTCCAGAGCATATGCTGCCGTTATGGCTCCCCTGCATCCAACCTCTTCCATCACGGTGAAAACACCATAGAAATCAGCGTCAAGCTTCATGCTTAAAAGCTCTAAAATAGCACTGCAGCCTGCACGGTCATCCAATGCCTTTGCTTTTATCAGACCATCTCCGAACTCAACATAATCACTTTTAAATGTTATATAATCACCAATGCTTACAAGCTTTTCAGTTTCAGCTTTTGAATATGTACCTATATCAATGTAAAGCTTATCAATAGGCAGAGATGTTCCTCTCTCGTCGGAGCTCATCAAATGAATTGCCTTTGAGCCTATTACACCGGGAACTTTATTTTCACCTACTAATACTACTTTCGAGTTCAGCACCCTTTGGTCGATTCCGCCAACGGCTTGAAATTTTATAAAGCCGTCTGAATCAATGTGAGATACTATAAGTCCCACTTCGTCCATGTGAGCGGCAACCATGATTTTTTTATTTTTTCTTCCCTTGTTGTGTGCAATGACATTTCCTAATTTATCAACATAATATTCGCAGCCTATTTCGTCTAATTTACTTTTTATATAGTTTCTTACCTCGTATTCACAGCCTGATACGCCGGAAAGGTCGGTTAATTCTTTTAAAAACATAATATTTCCTCCAAGACGGAATTATCAAGCTCGTTTATGAATCGAGCTATTGCTTTTCCTGCAGCTTCAATATCCTTTAAATCAACTGTTTCAACAGATGTGTGCATATATCTGAGGGGAACGGATATTAATATGCACGGTATTCCCTCTCTGCTAATCTGGACAGCATCGGCATCTGTGCCTGAGCCTCCCGGTAAAGCTTCATATTGGAGAGGATAATTGTATTCCTTGCATACGTCGATAAATTTTTTTATAAGCTTGGGATTAAATCTGCCTCCAAATGCTATTATAGGCCCTTTGCCCAATTCGCATGTTTCAGGTGGCATTCCCGGAGCTTTTCCGAAATCAACATCCAAAACTATTCCTATATCGGGATTAATTTTATAGCTGGCTGTTGTCGCACCCCTTAGGCCTGTCTCTTCCTGAGCTGTCGCTGCGTAGTATATGCTGCTTTTATGAGAAATTTTTTTTAATTCCTTTGCCGTTTCAAGCATTATTGCAACACATGCTTTATCATCAAAGGACTTGGCTGAAATAACGCTTCCCTGAAGTGAAACAGGCTCTCTCTTTATTGTTGCAACATCACCTATTCTCACTAATTTTTCAAGCTTTTCTCTTGAATATCCCGTGTCTATGTACAAATCTTTTAATTCCAGTGATTTTTTTCTTTCTTCCTCATTTGTAACATGAGGTGGTTTAATCCCTATAACTCCGAAAATATTTTCTCTTCCATATACAGTTACATCCTGTGCCACCAGCGATGCAGGATTAATGCCTCCAACAGATGTGAAGCCAAGGAATCCTTCATCGGTTATTTTAGTAACCATCAGGCCTATTTCATCAATATGGGCTGCCAGCATTATCTTTTTGTCGTTAGTTCCATCCTGCCTAAATATATAGCTTCCTAATTTGTCGTTTTCTACCGAATCCGTGTATGGAGCAAAATGTTTTTTTAATATGTCTCCGTTAACATGCTCAAAGCCTGAAACAAATTGATTTGAGCAGACTTCAAACAAAAATTCTTTTAGCATACTGCCTCCTTATATTATGGTACTTTCACGCATTTAAAAGGCAATCAGCCAAGCGATTTTTAACCAATCGCTTAACCAATTGCCATCAATTGCTTAACAATCACTATTTAAATAATTCTCCAAGAGCGTCACCAAGTGACTCACCGATGGTGAAGTTTGCTTCCTCTTTCTGATATGCTTCTTCTTCAGTTACAAAATCATCGCCTTTATCTTCAAGTATGAATGTAAGGTTTAAGTTTTTGCCTTTCATATCTACTCCAAGAACCTTAGCATCCTTTACCTCACCAACTTTTACGACCTGAGCAGGTGTTCTTAATTTTTCAGAGGATACTTTAGCAATAGGAATGAAGCAGTCAATATTTCCATTTACGCTTACATGAACACCGTCAAGCAGAATGCGAGTTATTTCAACAGGAATTATATCGTCCTTGTTCAAGTTCTTTGCATATTGGTCGAAAGGATGTTCAACAAGTTGTTTTAAACCTAAGCTCACCTTTCTGTCTTTTCTTGTAATGTTTAATATTTTTGCTGTTACTTCCTGTCCTTCTTTAACAACATCTGTTACCTTTTCTGTTCTTGCCCAGTCAAGATCCTTAATGTGAAGCAGGCACTCAATTCCATCTATCTCAACAAATGCACCAAAATCTGCTATTCTTGCTACCTTTCCTGTAACAACATCTCCCTTTTGGTGTTTGTCAAGGAATATTGACCAAGGACTCTTAACAGTTGCTTTGTAGCTCAATGACAGTTTTTTGTTTTCTTTATCTATGCTCTTCACTTTTACACTGATTTTATCGCCTGTCTTCAGAACTTCTGAAGGATGCTTTATTCTTGTCCATGCAATTTCATTAATGTGAAGAAGTCCGTCAATTCCATTGATTTCAACAAAGGCACCGTAATCCTGAATGTTTTTAACAGTTCCTTCGTAAATTTCACCTTCATTGATACTTGCCCAAACTTCATTGTCTTTTGCTTCTTTTTCTAACTTTTCTATTTCTCTTGATGTAAGAATAAGTTGTTTTCTACCTTTATTATTCTTTGTCTCCAGAACCTGAACTTTTATCGTTTTGCCTACATATTCGGAAGGATCTACATTTCTTCTTACAGAAATCTGGTTTCTTGGTATGAATCCTTTAATTCCTTTAACTTTTCCGTAAATTCCGTACTGTGAAGCTTCAATGATATTCGTATCGATTGCTGTTCTGTCAGCTTTCATTTTTTCAAGCTCTTCCCAGATTTTGTTCTCTTCCAGAGGCTTCCTTGTTAAGACTACATTTCCGTCCTGGTCCGCAATTTTAAGAACCTGAGCTTCAATTTCGTCTCCTTCTTTAACTTCTTTTGTCAAGTCCTGAACATCTGATAAAGAATATTCGTCTCTTGTAATTATTCCGTCTGATTTATAATTGATGTTTACAGAAATAGCGTCAGGGTTTACATATATAACTGTTCCTTTTACCCTTTCACCAGTTCTGATGTATGATACTCCACCGTAATTTTCAAACAAATCACGCATTGTTCCATTCTCAGCCTGATTGTCTTCCTTCTTTTCAACCTGTTCATTCATGTTGTTATTTAGGTTTTCCAACATATTAATAACCTCCTCAATTATCCAGTCAGGTGCAGATGCTCCTGCGGACACTCCCACAATAGTATTTTTATCAATATAGTTATAAGGTATTTCCTTATAATTTTCAATTAAGAATGTATTAGGACAGACTTCCCTGCTCAATTCATACAACTTCTTGGTATTAGAACTGTTTTTTCCGCCTATTATAAGCATTACATCGCTTCTTGAAGCAAGCTCAACGCATGCTTCCTGTCTTTTTCTTGTTGCATCGCAAATTGTATTATATATTTCAATGTTTTGAATATTATTTACATTGATTGAATTTTCAATTTTACGAAATGTATCTGTGTTAAATGTGGTCTGGGAAACCATGCAGTATTTTTTATGAGAATCTAGTTCTAATTCAAGCAATTCCTCAGGACTCTCTATAACAGCTGCGTTATTTCCGCACCATCCTAAAATACCAAGCACCTCAGGATGGTTCTTGTCTCCCGTAATAATTATATCATAACCTTTATTTTTATATTCTTCAACTATTTTATGTATTTTTTTTACTTTTACACATGTTGCGTCTATAACTTTTATATTATTTTCTTTAAGTTTTTCTAAAACATGCTTACCTACACCGTGAGCGCGGATGAGCAGCTGCGCATCATTATTTTCAGGAATATCATCTACTACAACCATCCCTTTTTTTTCAAGCCTGTCTACGACGTCTTTGTTATGAATTATTTCACCATAGCTGTAAAGTTTGTTTTCTTCGTTTAAAGTTTTATCGGCTTTTTCAACTGCTGCTTTAACTCCGGAACAAAAACCATTGAATTTTGAAATTTTTATTTTCATAGCACTACCTGTCTTCTAAATTGTAGATATCTTTTAGTATCTGTTTTCCTATTTCATTGTATGTTTCCGTGTTTACCTTACCCTTTACATTTTCAAAATAATCCTTCTGCTCACCGAAAATAATTTTAATCTTTCCTCTGAATTTATATTTTCCTTGTATGTAGAAGGGCAGAATATTTACTTTTGCCTTATTTGCAATCAGGGCAATACCGGGCTTTGCATTATTTTCATCATATTGCTTAACCCTTGTTCCTTCAGGAAATATTCCAAGTATTTCATCATTGTTCAAAAAAGCCAATGAGCTTTTAATTGCCGACATGGATACGCCCTGTCTGTCAACCGGGAAAGCTCCCAATTTTCTAAATACATACCCAAGAATCCTTTTGTCAAACAATTCTTTTTTACCCATGAAATGAACCGGTCTCTTTGAAGAGATTGCAAGGATAACGGGATCAATCATGGATATGTGGTTTCCGCATGCAATTAAACCGCCTTCAGTTTTGTTGAGATTTTCCGCATTCTGTACTTCTATGTCGAAAACAATAAAAACAAGAAATTTAAAAAATCCTACCACAATTTTATAAAACATTGCTTCCTCCAATAACACGTGAAATGGCTTCGACTGTATCTTCTGCCATTCTTAAGGGGGAAATTTCTCTTGTTGTGTCGTTTATGTCACGCTGCTTAAGATCAGCAAGTACGTTGCTAAAATCAGAAGTCTTTCCGCTCGCCTCAAGTTGTCTGTATCTTCTTTCAGCTCTTGTTTGTTCAGATGCGGTTATGAAAAACTTGAAATCAGCATCAGGAAAAACCTTTGTTCCGATATCACGCCCGTCTAAAACCACGTCTTTATTTTCAGCTATTTTTCTCTGAAGCTCAACCATCCTGGTTCTTACGTTTTTTAGTGCGGAAATTTTAGAAGCGCCTATGGATATGTCTTCAGCTCTTATTGAGCTCTCCACATTTACATCATCAAGATATATGCAGCTGTCCGAATAATCCACCGAAGTAGTTTTAAGCATTTTATCAATTTCACCTTCATTTTCCGCACAAATTTCTATACTGCACATCCGTGCTTTCAATGCAAGTGCGCGATACATTGCACCTGTATCTATATACTCAAAATTTAATTCTTTGCTTAACAACTTTGCAACAGTGCTTTTGCCCGCTCCGGATGGACCATCTATTGCAATTATCATATTGTTTTCCTTTCAGTAAATTTTAATAAATACTAAGATATTATATTACAAAATTGAAAATATAACAACATAATTTTTATACTCCATATTAAAAAAGGCGGCAAGTAACTAACCTGCAGCCCCTAATATTTTTGATCCGCTATTCGTTCTGATATATGCTGTGATTATCCCACAGCTGCTCCAGACGATTATAATATTCAACAATATCATCCTTCTCTCTAAGGCTGATGTTTGTAATGAGGTTATTTATCATGCACAGCGGTACAACCAGAGAATCTATAAACGACACAATATTGCTCTTTGCAAGAAGTGACACATCTGCAAGAGAATGTACTGGAGATGCCTCTGTATCGGTAACAGCCACTATTTTGGCATTTCTTCCCTTTATAAACTTTGTGGCGTCAATTGTAATTTTAGAATATCTCGGATAGCTGATTACAATTAATACATCAGTTTCTTTCACCTTAATTATTTCTTCATAAAGAGAATTTACACCGCTGTTATTTAAAACCTTCACGTTGTCAAGTATGACATCAAGATAAAATCCAAGGTAATTTGACAAAGTGGAAGATGTCCTGAGTCCAAGGATATATACCTTGCTGGCGTTGAGAATAATCTCCGTAGCCTTATCCAGAGCTTTTGTATCTATGGATTCATACAAGCTCCGCATATTGTTCATTTCATTCTTTATTATTTTTTTATGTAACTTGTCCGCATCATTTATAATATCATCATCCAGCCCTATTCTTTGCACCGTGGTCAGTTTGTTTTTTATCAATACCTGCAAAGCTTTTTGAAGTTCCGGAAATCCGGAATACCCTATTGAACTGGCGAAGCGTACAACCGTTGATTCACTTACATCAACGGTCTCGCCTATTTTAGCAGCGGTCATAAACGCCGCTTTGTCATAATGATCAATAATAAATTGAGCTATTTGTTTTTGTCCCTTGCTGAATTTATAATAATTATTTTGTATAACACTTATCAGATCACTGTTATTTGCCATAATCAACCTCGAATTAGTTTAATACCTTCTTCGAAAGCGTTCATATTTTTATCAACTGTTACAGGTGGAACTCTGTTAGCGATGGAACGCATCATTACATCCTTGCTTATTACATCTTCGCCGATGAGCGCGTACAATGCG
>DAMAEI010000001.1:43714-49692 GCA_031997345.1 Sedimentibacter sp.
TATTCTGAGCAGTATCCAATATGGGCAGCTTATATACCTTATAAGGAACATCCATATTGACATTAACACCTTCGTCAACTACCAGTATACCATTTTTACTCAATGATGCAATATATTTGTCATATGAATTCTGTGTAAGTGCCAATAAAATATCGCAGTCCGTAACCTTCGGGAACTTTATTTCATCTCTGCTGATTATTACCTCGGATTTACTTGCGCCGCCTCTTGCTTCGGGGCCATATGACTGTGTCTGAATTGCATTGATTCCTTCCTCGATAGCTGCATCGGCAAATATAATTGCGGCTAGTATTACGCCCTGACCACCGGAACCGCTGAGTCTTAATTCTATTTTTCGAAACATTTCAATCTCTCCCCTATTTTTGAAATTTATCAATTATAACCTGGTATCCTTCGGTATACTCTGTCTTTGGATTATTGTAAAACTCACCTATAAGTATTTTATCCGCACCTTTTTCAGGAGTCTTTTCAACAACCTTAATATCAACACAGTTATCTTTCAGGAATTGATGCATTTTAACAGCGTTTCCTCTCTTGTTCTTTCTTCCGTAGTATGTCGGACAGAGGCTCAACCCTTCTATAAACGAAAAACCCTTGTTTTCCAATCCTTTTTCGATAAGCTTCTGCATAAGAGGTGCATGATAAGCAGTTCCTCTTCCTACAAATGTTGCTCCCGCACCTTGAGCGAGGTTGCACAAATCGAAAGGTTTTTCAATGTTTCCGAAAGGAGCCGTGGTTGCAAAATCTCCAAAAGGCGTTGTGGGAGAATATTGACCTCCGGTCATTCCGTATATGTTATTATTAAATACGATTGTTGTTATGTCGATGTTTCTTCTTGCAGCATGTATGAGGTGGTTTCCTCCTATTGCGGAGCTGTCACCGTCACCCATTATAACTATTACATGAAGTTTTGGATTCGCAAGCTTAATACCTGTTGCAAATGCAAGTGCACGCCCGTGGGTGGTATGAAGTGTGTTAAAGTCCAGGTATCCCGGCGCTCTTGAGGAACAGCCTATACCTGAAACAACCACCACATCATCCTTATTATATCCAACCTTATCTATTGCCCTGACAACTGTATTCATCAGGGTTCCGTGTCCGCAGCCGGGGCACCATATGTGAGGTAATTTGTTGACTCTGAAGTATTTTTGCGTCAATTCACTGCAATTCATTAAAATGCACCTCCTGTCACTGCTTTTGTAATTTCCTCAGGGGTAATTAATTCACCTGTGATTTTATTTATTTTCTTAACAGGGCACTTTTTCCCTGCAACTCTGTCAACCTCCAAGAAATACTGGCCTAGGTTCATTTCGGCAACATATATTTCCTTAGCTTTTTCAGCAATATCGTTGATTTGTTTTTCAAGGAAAGGCCATATTGTAATCGGTCTGAACATACCCACCTTGATATCATTTCGGCGCATATCATCAATGGCACTTTTAGCAGCTCTTGAAACTCCTCCAAATGCAACTATTACAATTTCAGCGTCTTCCATGCAATATTCTTCGTAATATGTAAAATCATCTATGTTATTTTCTATTTTATCAACTATTCTTTGAACAAGTTTTCCTGAAATTTCGGTATTGTTTGTAGGAAATCCCGTTTCATCATGAGTAAGTCCGGTTACATGGTATCTATATCCTTCTCCGAAAGAAGCCATAGGAGGAATCATATCTTCATCAGGCTTGTATGCTGAATATTTCTCAGGCTCGCATGACGGTTTTTTTCTGTTTATAACTTCAATTTCCGAAGGGTCCATAAACTTTAATTTTTCTCTCATATGCCCTACGGTTTCATCCATTAGAAGCACAACAGGAGTTCTGTATTTCTCAGCTATGTTGAAGGCCTTGATAGTATATTCGTATACTTCCTGTACTGAATTCGGAGTAAGAGCTACTGACGGATGGTCACCATGGGTTCCCCATTTTGCCTGCATTATATCGCCCTGTGCCGGAGATGTAGGCATTCCTGTACTTGGGCCGCCTCTTTGAACATTGACAATTACACACGGAATTTCAGCAATTGCAGCATAGCCTAAATTTTCCTGCATAAGTGAAAAGCCAGGTCCGCTTGTTGCAGTCATTGATTTTAATCCTGCCAGCGAGCCTCCGATTATTGCTGCCATGCTTGCCAGCTCGTCCTCCATCTGTATGAACTTTCCACCGATTTGGGGCAGTTTCTGAGCAGATATTTCTGCAATCTCTGTGGACGGTGTTATTGGATATCCTGCGTAGAATTTCATGCCTGCTGCCAGAGCTCCCTCAACACAGGCTTCATTTCCTTGAACTAACTTATATCCGTTATTATTACTCATCTTTTTTCCCTCCTGCAATATAAATAGCGTTATCTGGGCATCTGAGCTCACACTGACCGCAGAATATACATTTTTCAGGATAAGCAATTACACATTTTTCATTTTCAATTACTAGAACCTGCTTAGGGCAAAAACCTACGCAAACACCACAGCCCTTACACCAGTCCTTATTTTGTAAAAGACTTTTATTGTCAGCCATTTATAACATCCTCCTTGTTACTCACCTTAAGTATATAATATCACAAATAAATGGTTTTGCAAGAAATAATTCAATATTTATGCAATTTGCAACTTTTAAATCACATAATGCAAATTTAAAGAAGAAAACGTATCACCTGTATGATGATTATAGCCGGAACAACAGCTAATTTCATTGATTTTTGCTTTCGACAAAATTTGCATAAATCAAAAAAATTATTGAGATTATCGCATCTTATCAATTTATAAAATATCATTGCAAGTGAATATTAAGTAAAAAAATGCATGAAGGCAATTACGCTTTTCATGCATTTTTTTCTATTATGAACAGCTCCGGAGGAGTGTTGTTTTTGTTTATAAGATTTATATGGAGCACATTGTACACCGAGTTATCCAGTGAACCTAAAAACTCACATATATTTTTTATCTCATATCCGGTATCATGTGTAATGTATGTGGTAATGAAAATTCTTCCGTCGTCTTTTAAATACGGCAACAAATTCATTATAGCTTTTATAGTTGTATCACCTTTTGTCGTAACTGTTTTATCGGAAAAAGGAAGATATCCTAAGTTGAAAATGGCCGCATCGATTTTATCCGATAAATGATTGCCTATGAATTCATGAGAATCCTTAATAAGTTCATAGTTTGTAAAATTCAGGTTGCTTTTCAGCAATATTTCAGTTCTCTCAATAGCCTGAGCCTGAATATCAAATGCTTTGACACATCCTTTTTCACCGGCCAACCTGCATAGAAACAGGGTATCAAAACCGTTTCCGCACGTTGCGTCAACGAAAGAGTGTGCATCGCTATCAGAATAACTTTGTTTAATAAGCATATGTACAAAATCTACAAGCTTTCCATACTTTATATTCTCCATTTCATGCCTCCTGATTTTTTTTGAGGAATTGCACCTCACTTTTGCTTAAATGCGTCCAGGTTCCCGGCTTTAAATTTTCCAAGCCTATTTCTCCGAATGAAACTCTTTTAAGCTTTGCAACATTGTGTCCCACCGCATCAAACATCTTTCTCACCTGCCTGTTCTTGCCTTCATAAATGCTTACTTCCACCAACGATTTATTTTCATGGCGTTTAATGAGCTTTACTTTTGCAGGAGCTGTTTTGTAATTGTCTATAGCAACGCCTTTACTGAGCTTAAGTATCGAAGCATCGCTTATACGCCCCTCCACCTCTGCCACGTATGTTTTGTAAATATTATACTTGGGGTGCATGAGCTTGTTTGCCAGATCTCCGTCATTTGTCAAAAGCAGCAGGCCGGAGGTGTTGTAATCCAGTCTGCCTACAGGATAAATTCTTTCCTTTATATCAATCAGGTCCAGAACTGTTTTTCTGTTAAACTGGTCACTGACGGTGGTCACATATCCTTCGGGCTTATAGAGCTTCAAATATATAAATTCTGTGGATTCTGAAATTTTTTTCCCCTCAACAGTCACAATATCCTTAGAGGGATTAACCTTTGTGCCAAGCTCCGTGACCTTCACATCATTGACCTTTACCCGTCCTTCAAGAATCAGCTCTTCTGCCTTTCGGCGAGAAGTGACACCGCACCTGGCAATATACTTTTG
The DNA here is from genome assembly GCA_031997345.1 of Sedimentibacter sp. Taxonomy (GTDB): domain Bacteria; phylum Bacillota; class Clostridia; order Tissierellales; family Sedimentibacteraceae; genus Sedimentibacter. The sequence goes on from DAMAEI010000001.1 coordinate 47,831, forward strand.
CAGTCTTTCTAATTCCATATACTCCGCCTTTTTTATGATTTATAGTAATTATATCACTATACTTGTCAGTACACAATAATTTAAGGTAAAATATTGCTCATTACATATAAAGCGAGGATGACATATTACTGAAATCCTCGCTTATGTACTTTATAAAATGCCCAACTTTCGATGGCTATATCAGCTTTGCATTTGACAGTATATCTTTTATCTTTACCTTCTCGTCTTCTCTTAATTGCAGCAATGGCTTTCTAACATAGCCTCCGTTGAAACCTAATATCGTACATGCATATTTCAGACCTGCAATGCCAAAGGTACCTGTTACCGCACTGTTTACAGGGAATACTCTCTCATATAGCTCTCTGGAATTTTCAACATCTCCATTATCAAATTTTTTTTGAACATCAATGCATTCCTGAGGGCAACAATTAGCTAAAGCCATAACTGATGCCTCAATCCCTAAAGTAAGCGCAGGGAACCATGCGGATGCGGTACCCACCATGAGGTTAAATTCTTCACAGCCTATTACCTTTTTAAAGTCCACTAATTGAGGTATGCTTCCTGAGCTGTCCTTCATACCGATTATGTTAGGGTGCTTTGCAAGTACTCCCACAGCCTTGGAAGAAATATTTACATGAGTGAATTTAGTTACGTTGTAAATCAATATCGGTATTTTTGAATTATCAGCAACTTCAGTGTAATAATTAATCAGTGCTTCATCATTCATTTTGTCGCCATAATAGAACGGTGTTACAATTAAAGCGCAATCTGCACCTAAATCAGCGGCTTTATTTGTTAATCTTATTGTTTCCATAGTGGATTCCATTCCTGTACCCACCATTATCAATTTGCCTTCTTTCCTGTGCTTAACAGTAAGTTCAATGAGATTTAGCTTTTCTCCCTCATTTAAGTATACAGTTTCGCTGTTTGAGCCAAGCACCAAATATCCTGCCAAATCATATTCATTCCATTTTTCCACATTTGCAACATGCTTCTCATAATCCACCTCGTCATTTTCCTTGAAAGGTGTAATCATTGGTGGTATAACTCCTTTGATTTTAAAAAATGACATTAAAAGTCCTCCCTTTTATTATGGTTTTATTATACCTTAAATATTAGCGTCTTACTGATATAATACTTTCTATATTTATATCATTCAAGGCTTTTTCTTCACTTATTAAGATATTTATTTGGAGGAAAAATAAAAGCAGACAATATATCAATTGTCTGCCTGTAAAGTAAGTACGCCTGTATGTATCAACTCATCTTCCATGTATATGTTGTAAATGCCGCATACAAATTTATTATCTTTGTTTGTAATGTGAGGAGCGGTTATTTTACTTTCAAATCTAACCTTTTCCTTTTCCTCATCGGTCATGAGATAGCTGAAGGCGTCGGATACAAATACCGGTTTTCCGTCGGGTGTCCTGCCTGCAAATTGGCCGGCTTCAACAATGCTGTAGGTTTTATAATTTTCAAAAGCCCAATCAAATATTTTGTAGCTGTCCTCAAACCAGTTGTTGTCATTTAAAACAACAACTATGATTTCGGTTCCGTCCTTTTCTGCAGAGGCTACAAGGCACCTGCCTGCCGCCTTTGTATAGCCGATTTTTATTCCGTTACCGTACTTATACTGGTAAACAACTTTGTTTTTATTGTAAAATATTGTGTTTATGCTTTCGGCAATATATTTTTCTGCTGAGGAAATTTCTTTAAACATTTCATTTTTCATTGCATGTTGGCTTATAAGAGCTAGGTCATAAGCTGTTGAGTAGTGATTTTCATCATTGAGGCCATGAGGGTTCATGAAATTAGAGTCATATGCTCCAAGCTCTGTCGCCTTTTCATTCATCATAAATACA
>DAMAEI010000001.1:49702-53464 GCA_031997345.1 Sedimentibacter sp.
CTATTTCTACCTGCATATGCAGCAAGTGTTTCTGCAGCGTCATTTCCTGACCTGAGCATTGTGCCGTATAGCAAATCCTTAATAGACACCATTTGCCTGGCTTTCAAATAGATGCTTGAGCCTTCTATTCCCGCGCATGAATCAGGAACTTCTATCTTTCTTTCGAAATCCTCTATATTTTCTATGGCTAAAATTGTAGTCAGTATTTTTGTGGTGCTTGCTATTGGCAGCTTTTCTTTTGGATTCCTTGAACCGATTATTCTGCCGGAATCAGAATCAACAACAATATAAGACTGTGCCGGCACATCTGGTATGGAAGCTGCCTCCGCAACATCAATGAATGAACAAAAGTACAGCAATGCCGCACAAATTAAAATAATTTTAGAGTATTTAATAATCACAGTCCTTCTTCTCCCTTACGTCCTTTATGAATGACATTATGTTCAGAATGGATGATGTTATATCACTTGCAACGGTTTCGTTGTTAATGTTGATTGTCCTTACGTCTCTGTTTCTGTCTTCATAAATGAGCACTTGAGGATTAAGCTGAAGATTTACATATGCTGCTCCGGCGAAAGGCTTCAAGTCAACTGTTCTGAATTTTTTGTCTATGTCGCTGCCTCCTATTACAAAGTTCATGTTCAATTTTGATATGGCAAGATAGTTTGTGCTGTCATAGGAAATTTTGCTGCTGATGAGCTTTTCGTTTTCGGTTAAACTATTGATATTTTCCAAGGTTGTCTTAATGATGCTTTCTATGTCTCTGCTCATAATATCCCCTTTCTTAAGTTTTCACATAGTATGCCCTGAAAAAGGATAAATATAACTCTATTTATTTATGAGAGGCCGCTTAATAATATTGTTTACAACCATGAACTCAACCGCAAATGAGGAACAGCTCCCGATACATTCGGGATATAAGGATATGTTTTTGACCATGAAAAAACGTGCAATCTTTCTCAGATGCCTCAGGTAAGGATAGTATCTTTTGCTTCTCAGGTTCACGTAGCTGCTGTATCTGTCCGGTGTCGTCCTCAGAATTTCGGCATAAAAAACTTTTCTGTAAAAATCATGCTCATTTTTAAACACCTTGAAAATGATGCTGATTGTTGCAAAAGATGCTGACAAATTAATTTTACATATAATTCGTGCATTGAAATATATGAATATGGTCCCCCCGACGATAAATAATATAATCAATACTCCCATTTGCTATATTGCTTTCTGTTCCTCCTCAGTCTTTACATTCAAGGTAGGAAGGTCATTTATTGAGTTTAAACCGAAATGCCTTAAAAACTCATCTGTTGTGGCATAAAGTGTAGGTCTTCCGGGTTTATCCAGCTTGCCTACCTCCTTGATAAGCTGCTTGTCTAAGAGACCCTTAACCACATTGGAGCATTTCACTCCTCGTATCAGCTCTATTTCGACCCTTGTAACAGGCTGCTTGTACGCTATGATTGACAGTGTCTCCATTGCAGCTGTGGACAGGCTTTTATTTATTGTGGTCTGCAAGAGACTTTGAATAAATTCATAATTTTCTTTTTTAGTTGTAATTTGATATGAGCTGCCAAACTTCTGAATAATCAGCCCTCTTTCCTTGTCTTCATCAAAATTTTCAGCCATCTCATCCAGCACTGCAGTCAGATTATGTGCAGGCATATTTAAAATTCTGGAAATTTCGCTTATATTCAAAGGCTCGCCCCAGGCAAACAGCAGGCTTTCCAATACACTTTTCAAATTCATAATTAACTCCTACGCAGCAATTATTATTATATCGCTGTATATATCTGTCTGATAGATTTTCATGCCCTGCTTATTAGAGAGCTCCAATACAGCTAAAAATGTTGTTATGACGTATTCTTTTGTAATCTTTTCTTTCTCTCTGAATGTTTCAAACAGCGATACACGGCCCCTTGACTTCAGTTTTTTAACAAGCTCATCAACACAGTCCTTGACGCTGTAATTCTCTCTGTACACCTTAAGTTTTTCTTCATTTACAATCTTTAAATTTTGATTTTTAATAAGCGACATAAAGACATTGTACAATTCATATATATTTATTTCATTCAATGAAAGCTGCTCTGTCTTAACGTCTGAGTCAAGTGCCATTTCTTCCTTTGGCTTGGAATAATAGTAGCAGCATTCATCCTCGTACTTTTTTAACTGTTCGGATACTTCCTTAAATAATTTGTATTCCAAAAGCTTATTGACCAGTTCCTGCCTCGGGTCCTCTTCCTTTTCCTTAAGGGGCAGCAGCATTTGAGATTTAATTTCAATCAGTGTTGACGCCATCAAAATAAATTCGCTTGCCACATTCATGTTGAATTGAATCATTTTATCCAGATAATTCATATACTGATCTGTTATTTCAGCTATGGGAATATCATATATGTCAATTTCCTTTTTCTCAATCAGATGATACAATAAGTCAAAAGGCCCCTGGAAAATTTCTAAACTTATGGAATACATTTTTATCCTCTTATTTTATTATACTTTCTACAATGTTATCGAAATAAAACTTGAAAAGTCCTTCTTTATCAATGTTACTTTCAGGAAAAAGCTTAAATTCTCCAAGAATTTCACCGTTTTTTGACATGATTGCTTTTCCTATTGAAACATCTGCATTTAAAGGGGCTTTTAAATTTTTGTCTATTATATATTCTAAATTAAAATCCTCCACCTTGCAATTACTTTCTGTGAAATATGCAATATTTTCTTTACTTATCACATTAAAGGTATCATTTTTGCCGCAATATACGGGAGCCTCGGTAATAACATCGCCTTTTTTATGGAATACAAGGTTTTTATAATTTGCAAAGCCTTCATTTAGCAGCTTTGTAATCTCATTAAATCTTATCTTTGTATCATCGCATCCCAACACAACAGCTATCAGCATTGTGTCATTTCTTTTTGCTGCAGCTGAAAGGCAATATTTTGCTTCTGTTGTGTAGCCTGTTTTTCCTCCTATCAGACCGTCGTAATTATTTATCAGCCTGTTGGTGTTTACCAGCACCTGTTCGGAGTCTTTTTTCTTACCTACATACACTGAATCCATCCATGTAAGCATATATTGGTTTACATAATTATATTTCAGTAACTCTTGTGTCATTATCCCAATATCATGTGCTGTTGTCAGATGTTCAGGCTCAGGAAGACCCGTAACATTTACAAAGTGTGTATCATTCATCCCCAGTTCCTTTGCTCTGTCATTCATTGCTTTCACACAACCTTCATGAGATCCATACATGAATTCAGCCATTGCAACTGAAGCGTCATTTGCTGAACGCATAGAAATTGCTTTAAGCATATTTTCCACTGTCTGTGTTTCATTAGCTTCAAGATATATCTGGCTTCCTCCCATGCTTGATGCATGTTCTGACACAGTCAGTTCATTGTCAAGAGCTATTTCACCGTTTGCCATCTTTTCTGAAATCAACAAAAGCAGCATAATTTTTGTTATGCTTGCAGGCTGCATTTTGTCGTTTGCATTTTTTTCAAAAAGAACCTGGCCATCCTCACCATTTATCAATATTGCTGCCCTTGATTGCAGACTTTCGGCCTCTATTCCAAAAACCGGAACAAACATTGAATTTACAATTAACATCACTAAAAAAAATATGGCTATATTTTTCTTCATAAAAAGCTACCTCCTTTTTATAAATTATAATAACCATATTTTATTGATATATACAGTAGTTTTGGTAATAGAATTGTCTTGCATTTCATGAGTGTTTTTTCATGAAATGCATAGAAACTGTCGTG
>DAMAEI010000001.1:53474-71950 GCA_031997345.1 Sedimentibacter sp.
ATCAGGGCGATTTCTCACGTGAAATGTCGAAAAAATTAATAATTAGTCTATTTCCAAGAAAATTATACAGTTATATTTCCCAGTACGCTTTTTCCGGCTATATCATTTTCTATTTTGAACATGTCAAGTATTGTCTTGCCGATGGAAGCATAGGTGTCAAGTACTCCAAGGTTATTGTTACCTTTGATATTTTTTCCGTATAATAACAAGGGTATGTATTCTCTTGAATGGTCGGTGCTTTCCGTAGTAGGGTCACAGCCGTGATCCGCAGTTATTATGAGAACATCTCCATCCTTTAAATTTGCAATTATTTCCGGAAGTTTATCATCGAAATATTTCAATGCATCAGCGTATCCCTGCACATTGTTTCTGTGTCCGTAAATCATGTCGAAATCAACAAGATTTGTGAATATAAGACCCTTGAAATCTTCCTTAAGAGCTTCTAAGGTGGCCTCAATACCCTCTTCGTTGCTATGGGTATGATTTGATCTTGTTATTCCTTTGTTTACAAATATATCTTCAATTTTGCCTATGGCATATACCTCAAGCCCGTTTTTGCTTACATAATCCAACAGTGTATCTTTCGGAGGAATAAGCGAAAAGTCTTTTCTGTTGCTCGTACGTGTATAATTTCCTTCGGTTCCTGTAAAAGGCCGTGCAATTACTCTTCCTACGCCATGTTCGCCCTGCAGCATCTCTCTTGCTGCTGCACAAATTTCGTAAAGCTCTTCAAGAGGAACAACCTCCTCATGAGCCGCTATTTGAAATACGCTGTCTGCCGAGGTATATACAATCAAATTTCCCGTATCAACATGCTCTTTGCCAAGGATCTTAATTATCTCAGTTCCTGATGCGGCATAGTTGCCTATAGTTTTTCTTCCAACTCTTTCTTCGAATTTCTTCATGAAATCCTCCGGGAAGCCATTAGGATAAGTTGGGAACGGCTTGTCAAGAATTAACCCACTTATTTCCCAGTGACCTGTGGTTGTATCCTTGCCTTTTGATTTTTCATTGCACTTAGCTACGGTACCTGTATATTCTTCTGATCTTCTGATATCTTCAAATCCGTTTATATTTAGTAACCCCATTTTTTCCAAGTTGGGCAAAGAAAAATTCTCTATTGCCCTATAAATATTTTTCACAGTGTTGCTTCCTGCGTCTCCATATTCTGCGGCATCAGGGAGTTCACCCACTCCAACACTGTCCAGCACGATTAAAACTGCTCTATTTATCATAAATCTTCTCCTTTATCAATTAGTCAATATTTCTTATGATAATATTATACTCTCGGAAATGTCTTTTTAAACACCTCAATAGACTTAAATTCTACACTATTGAAATAATTCTGCGTCGCGGCAAAGCTTGTCAGACCCATGAGCTCCTGAACTGTTCCTAAATCCGCCCCGTGAGATAAAAGATGGACCGCAAATGAATTTCTTAATATCTGAGGAGACAGTTCCTTGTTGAGGTTCATTTTTTTCTCATAAAATTTTAATATCTTCCATATACCCTGCCTGGATATAGGTTCACCGGAAATATTTGCAAAAAGAAAATCATTTTCTTCCTTGCAGCGATTATTTCTGAAGTTTTCCAAATAGTTGCTGATTGAATTTATTGCATATTGACTTAAGGGCACAATTCTTTCTTTTGTGCCTTCTACATTTATTATTCCCACACCTAAATTAATATTTTTAATTTTCAGGTTAATCAGTTCTGTAACTTTGATGCCTGAGGAATACAAAAGCTCAAGTATTGCACTGTCCCTGCTTCCTTTGAAGGAATTTGTATCCGGCTGCTTCATCAGCAGGCTTATTTCATCCTCAGTCAAGATTGAGGGAATTTTTTTTATCTGTTTCGGGCTATGAATGCTTCCAGCAGGGTTGTCCTCAATTAGTTTATCTTTCCTTAAAAATTCAAAGAAATTTTTCATTGCGGAAATTGATCTCGAAATTGTGGCCGAACTCTTTCCGTTCTTCTGAAGATTCACAAGATATGTAAGCACATGAGCTTTTCTGGTATTTGTAAGCTCAAGCCCGTACTCCTCATTGAGGTACTCGCCGAAACCGTTTATGTCGTAAATATATGAGTTTATTGTGTTAGTGCTTAAGTCTTTTGAAGTTAAATATGATTTGTAGTTTTCAATATTTTTATCCATTTTTATCCCACCAACAATCTGCTTAATATAAATATGTATACACTGTAGAAAAGACTGTACATAGTTACAATAAAAAGATATATCAAAGAAAGCCTGATATAGCTCCACTTGATTATATCAAATTTATGAGAAATAGTCTCTATGTTTTTTGTTTTTTTCGTATATTTTGACGTTGTGTTTGAAATAAATGTAAAATAAAGCAAGACAGGAAAGAAAAATATATAGTCTGTAAAGGTCATTGCAAAGTATGCGATACTCATCTTTAATGCTCTTATTAAATATATTACTGAAAGTCCGTAGTATATGGAGACGGCTCCGAAAAGAATTATTATGATTTCACTTTGTCCCAGGATTGTCAGCAAGATGAGCACAATGAAATAAATTAAATTTCTTTTTATTGTAACCACAAAAATTTCGCTGAATTTCATAAGTGCAATGCTTTCATAATTTATGGTTCTTATGTCCCCGTCGCTTACAACAAGGTAAATTATTGAAGACAGCATCAACGAGAAAATTAAAACAAACAATAAAAGCACAAATCTTTTGTTTTCTGATTGAACTAATTTCTTCAGCACATTATTCATAAAAAAAAACCTCCTGCAGCTTTATATAATATATGCTTGTACAGAAGGTTTAATGCTATTGTGTTAAGAATTCAGCCAGTAAAGCATGCCTACCAAGGTCTTGCCGTCTGTAATTCTTCCTGTTTCAATAAGTTTTTTTGCTTCTTCCCTGCTCACGGGTATAGTTTCGATGAATTCATCTTCATCAAATTTTGTTGAAGTATATTTCAAGTTTTCTGCTTTAAATAAATAGATTTTTTCATTGCAAAACCCAGGTGAAGTGTAGAACTCATACACTAATTTAATTGTTTCTGCAACATAGCCTGTTTCTTCTTCCAGTTCTCTCAGCGCACATTCAATGGGTTCTTCCGCAATATTTGTAATTCCTGCGGGAATTTCGTACAAAAAGTCTTCAACTGCCTTTCTGTACTGCCTGATAAGAAGCAGTTCATTTTTTTCGTTAACAGCTACGATTGCCGATGCACTTTTATGCTCAACAATCTCTCTCTTTGAATATTTTTGATTTTCAAGCTCTACTGTATCTACTCTTAAATTTATAATTTTTCCTTCAAATATTTTTTCGCTTTTAACAGTTATTTCCTTATTCAAAATTGCCTCCTTAATTTGCATGACCAATAATGCTTAAGTCACACACATTCGATTAATTGTAATAACTATCAATGCGTTTGTCAAGGCTTAACTGTAACGAATATTAAGATACCTTCTGCTCCAGCCTGAGTTTATCTGCTATCATTGCGATAAATTCGGAGTTTGTGGGTTTCCCTTTGTTGTTATGTATTGTATATCCGAAGATATTATTTATTGTTTCAATCTTTCCTCTTGTCCATGCAACTTCAATTGCATGCCGTATGGCTCTTTCAACACGGCTTGGTGTTGTACCGTATCTTGTTGCAATCATAGGATATAATTCCTTTGTAATAGCGCCTAAAAGCTCGATATTATTGACAACATCAATTATTGATGTTCTTAAATATTGATATCCCTTTATGTGTGCCGGAACGCCTACTTCGTGAAGAATTTCAGTTATCTTAACCTCAAGACTCAACTCTGCATTTACTTTTTCATTGTATACGATTTCCTTGTTTTTACTTTGGACTCTGGATGTTTCAAGTTCAGAAATTTGAATTAACCTATCTGCGAATGATTCAAAGTTGAACGGCTTAACAATATAATAATCTACCCCCATATTAATTGCTCTCTGCGTAACCTTGTCATGTCCGACCGCCGACAAAATAATTACCTTAGGAAATTTTTTCAATTCCTTTTTATGAAGCTTCTCAATTACCCCCAATCCATCTAAATGCGGCATTATAATATCAAGTATCAGTATATCTGGCTCATATTTTTCGACAGCATCCAATGCCTTAATTCCATCATCGGCCATTTCTGCAACATCAAAGACATTTTTGCTTTCCAAAAAATCTTTAAGTATAAGCCTGAATTCCTTATTATCATCCGCAATAACCACTTTAACTTTTTTCTGCATGATATCCCCCTATAAGTATTTATTTATATATATATTACGCAAATTTTTCACAAAACCCTTTTTTTTCTATAATGTTTTTTGAAATTTTTTCTTTTTCATCTACATGATTATATTTATGTTGTTTTTTTACATATATTCATTATTTAATTGATTTTTGTTTAAAGAACGACAGCAACTGATTTATATTAAAATTATGAGGCTTCCGGATGCTGTAGCCTCATAATATTTTATCTGTTGTTATAAACTTGATCAAAAATCCATTCAATATATATGCCGTAGCCTTTTGTTGGATCATTCATAAATACATGTGTTACAGCACCTACTATTTTATTGTTTTGTATTATGGGGCATCCACTCATGCCCTGTATAATCCCGTTTGTAAGCTTCAGCAAATCCTCATCTACTATTTTTATTACGAAGCTTTTTTCGCTGGGTTTATTCTGATAAAATATCTTTGATATTTCTATATCATATTTTTTTATTTCGTTGTTTACGCAGGAATATATCTGCGCAGGGCCTATTCTTATTTCTTCCTTTTTTCCTACCTCAATTAAATTGCTGCTGAAGTAGCCCATACTTTTCTTGTTTATGCTTCCATATATACCGAAGTTTGTATTATTTTCCACAGTCCCGAGGCTGTCTTCATTCTTTAATATATAGCCTATGATCTCCCCTGGCTCTCCTTTTTTACCAAGCTTGATGCTTGTAATATTAGCTCTTGAAATTGTTCCTGACTCAATATCTATAAGCGAGCCCGTATCCGAATCGGATATGCCGTGTCCTATGGCACTGAATTTGCCTGTCTGAGGGTCCACAAACGTTACGGTGCCTATTCCGGCTATATCGTCTCTTGCCCAAAATCCGAATTTTATCTCAGGACTGTCATATACCTGAACAGGAGTGATGATTATATTTAATATATTTCTTTCTCTTTCAACTGTGAAATTATAGTCCCTAATACCGTTACTTTCAGTGTATGACAATATGTCATTTATTTCTTTAATGTCTTGAGAATCTATTGCCAGAATCTTATCGCCTATCTGCATTCCCGCTATCTTGGCCGGCGAAAGAGAAATATTCTCTGAGCTTATTATATCTGCCAATCCCACAACCAGTACACCCTCGGTATTTAACTCTACTCCTATTGTCTGTCCTCCTGGTATAATATACTTACCCTCAGACTCTATTACTTCATTATCAATTTTAGTCAGCACGTATGGGTTTGTTTTTAAATCATAACCAAAATAAACAGCCGCCAATAAAATTGCAATAAAAAAAATAAAGAATAAAACTCTTTTAGCGAAACTTTTCATTATGCTCTCCTTAAAGTTTTATCTTTACTTTTTCCACTAAGTACTTGTATTATTCTTCTTTATATAATATTCTGAGATTAAATATTTTTAGTTTTTATGCGTCTTGGTAAATCCTATTGTAATGTGTGATTAATTAAATCTCTTGCATTGTTTAATGACTGTTCTGTTATTCTCATTCCACTCAGTAATCTTGCAATCTCATATACCTTATTTTCGTCATCAAGCCTTTTAACAGAACTGTAAGTATTTTCACCAAAGATATTTTTTTCTATCAAAAAGTGATTTTTTGAGATCGAGGCTATCTGTGGTGAATGAGTTACACATATTACCTGATGATTTTCGGATATATAATTCATTTTAATTCCTGCCATTTGAGCTGTTTTTCCGCTTATACCGGAATCAATTTCGTCAAAAACCAATGTGCCAGTACTTCCGGTTTCAGAACTTATCTTCTTGAAGGCAAGCATTATTCTGGAAGCTTCTCCTCCTGATACCACCTTCTGCACTGAATTTAAGTCGCTTCCTAAATTTGTAGATATTAAAAATTCAACGTCATCGATGCCATCGGAAGAAAAATCTTTTTTCCTGTCAATATTTACTCTGAACATTATATTTTTCATATTCAAATCGTTAAGCTCCGAAATAATTTTGTTTTCAAGAAGCCTCGCGGCTTGCTTTCTTTTGTCTGATATTTTTTCAGAATAATTTTTTAATTTTTCATATATTATATTTTTCTCTTTGATTAAGGAATTTAAACTATATTCTGCCTCTCTTAATATATTTAATTCCTTATAGGCTCCATTTCGGTATTCTGTTATTTTTTCAACGGTGAATCCATATTTACGTTTTAATCTGTTTATAAGAGACATTCTTTCCTCAATGCTTTCTAATTTACTTTCATCAAGCTCAAGTTTTTCGGTATAATCTCTTAAATCATAATTGAAGTATTGGATTTCTTCCAAAAGCAGATCGAACCTTGAAAGAAATTTTTCCAAAGCTTCGTCGTATGTCTTTATCCTGTTCAACATACTGTAAACGTTATTAAGTCCACCGCTGTTTAAAATATTGGATGCTTCATTCAGAGAACTTTGCAATTCTTTGATGTTGGAAAGTTTTTTTATTTCTTTCAGCAGGTCTTCCTCTTCATTTTCCTTCAGATCGGCTTCATCGATTTCGTCAATTTCATATTGAAGCTGTTCTATTTTTGCATCCTTGTTGACCAGCTTATTCTTAAGAGTATCTATCTCTTCCAGCACATTTCTGTATTCGCCGTAAAGCTGTGAATATTCACCGCATAAAGGCGCCAGCTCCTTTTGAATAAGGCTATCCAAAAGCGAAATGTGATTTTCTTTCTTAAATATGCTTTCATGACCGAACTGACCGTATATATCTATCAAGCATCTGCCCGCTTCTCTCAATAAGCTTAAAGGAACCGTCCTGCTGTTAATTTTGCTTATGCTTTTACCATTTTCAAGTATTTCTCTCGATATTATAAGAAAATCTTCCTGGCCAATTTCGATATTTGCAGCATCTAAAATATTGCATACATCTTTGTTGCCGGAAATGTCAAAGACAGCCTCAACTACGGAGCTGTTTTTTCCCTTCCTTATTAAATCCTTCGATGCCCTTTCTCCCAAAACCAATGACAATGCCTCGATTAACACTGACTTTCCGGAGCCTGTCTCACCTGTAAAAACATTGAATCCTTTGTAAAAATTAATAGATTCCTTTTCAAATACAGCAAAATTGCTTATACTTAAGCTAAGCAGCATAATATCACCATTATCTTATGTTCTTTTTAAATTCATCCAATACGTAATCTACTTTTTCCAATGACCTTATAGCAACAAATACTGTATCATCTCCTGCCAGGGTTCCCACAATGTCCTCAACTCCCATGTAGTCAATTGCGGAGGCGCATATTTGAGCGGCACCAGGAATTGTTTTCAACACTATGATGTTCATGGCATTATCAATAGAAACTACAGAATTCTCAAATATTTTATACAATCTGTCTGTAATGCCTTCCTGGCTTTGCCCGATTGTTGCATATTTGTATTTTCCGTTTTTGGACATAACTTTTACAAGTCGCAGCTCTTTTATGTCTCTTGAAATAGTAGCTTGAGTTACGTCGATGCTCATGGCTTTAAGTCCGTCTGCAAGCTCCTCCTGAGTTTCAATTTCCTGCTTTGAAATAAGCTCAAGAATTTTTGTTTGTCTTGTATACTTTTTCATTAGTCACCTCATACATTTCTATTATTTTTATAATATTCAAAAGCTTGAATTACTAAGTCTTTGAATTTTGTTTCATTTAAAAATGAACTACATTCTGAAAATTTTTTGATATGCCCTAAGTATTCTATATTTCCATCTCCGCCCCTTATGGGAGAAAATGTAACATCAGTAAAAATCAAACCGTTTTCACTACAGTAGGACTGAATTTTGTTTAATACCTGAATATGGACTTTTTTGTCTTTTACAACGCCTTTTTTTCCGATATTTTCTCTTCCAGCCTCAAACTGAGGCTTTATGAGAACGATGATGTCCGTATTATCCCTGCTTATTTCCGCTATTTTGGGCAGTATAAATTGTAAAGATATAAATGACACATCCGCAGTAATCACATCAATTTCATCATCAATAATTGATGTATCGGCATATCTGAAATTTATACCCTCTAAGTTTATCACACGTTTATCATTTTTCAGGGATTCGTGAAGCTGACCGTGGCCAACGTCCACCGCATAGACCTTTTTTGCATGGTTCTTAATAAGATAGTCTGTAAAGCCGCCTGTGGAAGCACCTATGTCCGCAGCAACAGCATTATTTAAACTAATACGAAAATAATTAACAGCTTTTTCAAGCTTTGATGCCCCCCTGCTTACATACTCAAAATTATTTTTAACTTCAATTTTGTCAAGCTCAGTTACCTTGAGCGATGGCTTTGTGGCCGCGCGTTCATTCACATAAACGCAATTGCCAAGTATCAGCTGCTTTGCTTTCTCCCGGCTTTCGGAAAAGCCCTTCGACTGCAGGAATAAATCAAGCCTGTAATCTTCCATTAAATACCCTTTCATTATAATTATTCTAATTTAAAAACAAACGGAAATAATCCAATAAAATTATAGCATAATAATTTATAAATATCAATTAATTAATTATACTTTATTAGAAATCAAATGATTTTAATGAATAATTATTTTCTTATTCAGAAATATATTATGTATTATTCAAGGTTTTCATCGATAATTTTGATTTTTTTCTGTATATCCTCAAGCTTTTTTGTGCAGAAGGAATATGCTTTCATTCCTTCCTCATAATTCGCCAATAACTTGTCTAACGAAAGGCTGTCATTTACTTCAAATTCCTGAACTATTTTTTTTAAATGATCCAGTGCTTCCTCAAAGCTGGTATATTCCATTATTTCACCTCTTCCGCAGATAATATTTCCGCTTGAATTTTAAAATCATTGAACCTAATGTCAATTACTTCATCTGCGTGAACATGCTCAAGGCTTCTGACAATATTTCCGTTTCTGTCTGAAACCAGCGCAAATCCATTTTTCAAGTGATTGCTGTAATTGTAACCCTTGAGCTTTTCCATAAGCATTTCAAGTCTGTGAGAAGTATCAGTCAAAGCGGCCTTGGTATGATCAGAAATTATGCTTCTGTAATTTTTTGCATCATTTTTATATTTGAATATTTTTTCTATGGGCAGACTGCTTTTTAAAATATATCTGTCAGATTTAAGCTCCGCCTGCATTATCATAAGCTTATTTAATGTCGTGTACTGCAGCGTATATTTAAGGCTTCTCAGCTTTTCCTCTATGTCCTTGTAGCCTGAAATAATTCTTTCGGCAGCGGCTGTGGGAGTGTGGCAATATATATCTGCCACATAGTCTGCAAGCGTTCTGTCCGTTTCGTGACCTATGCCAGTGACAACGGGTATCTCAGACTTGTATATCTCTTCAGCAACGTTCACATCGTTGAATATATTCAAGTCCTCAAAACTTCCTCCGCCTCTGGAAATCAGTATAACATCAGTTTTATTTCTGTTGAAAAACTGTATTCCGCTTATTATACTCTCTTTGGACTTTTCGCCCTGAACCAGTGTATTATATATTATAATTTCAAAATCGGCTCTAACTGTTTCAAAGGTTTTTAAAATATCTTTAATTGCAGCTCCAGTCTTAGATGTTATTATGCCTATTTTCGCAGGATACAGTGGTATATCCCTGTGCCTGTCAAACATCCCTTCGGCTTTAAGCTTCTCTTTCAGCGCCTCCAGATCAAGCAGTATTTTGCCAAGCCCCACTCTCTCTATGCTGCGGACCACAAGCTGGTATGTTCCCTTTGCTTCATATACCGAAAGCCCTCCTTCGGCAATAATTTTATCTCCGTTTTTGGAAATATTGTCAGCAAAAAAAGCAACACAATTAATGTATGAATTTTCATCACAGAGTGAAAAATAGGTATATCCGCTCTTGCTCATGCGTATATTGGATACTTCTCCCTCGACTCTGAGGTTGTTCAAAATTGAGTTGCTCATTAAGTATTTTTTTATATACTGATTTAAAACTGATACCTTAATTGGTTTTAATTTCATTGTACCACCTGTCTATAACGGGAAGGAATGAAACTCCCACTGCGTTATCAGATGAGTTTTCCTTAGATGGAAAAATAACGTTAAAATCCTTGCTCAAAGCGTCTGATAACAAATTCCTTATTATGCTGTTGGACGCAACCCCTCCTGCAATAATTACCGTATCAAAATTCTGTATTGATTTAATATGTCCAATTATGTGAAGTATGCATTCGGATACATATTTAAAAAGCGAATATATTATTGCTTGTCTGCTGTAATTGCCGGACATGTGCAGATTGCTGTAATAGTTTTCGATTCCGGAAAGGTTGATGTAAGAATCGCCGCTTATTGCCGGCGACTTGATTTTTTCAGTGTGGACATGCATGCTCAGAAACCTTTCCAGATACATTCCGCATGGAAAGGGAAATTCCATAAGCGTGCCTATTCTGTCAATCAGCTGTCCGAATGTAATGTCCTTGCTTCCGCCTTCTATAATAGCAGCATATCCTTTTGCGGCTTTTTTTACTCTTAAAAACTCGGCGGTCCCGCCTGAAATATGAAGAGCAAGTATGTTGTCGTTTATTTCTTTATAATTATCCAGCAGAGATGCAGCAATGTGATTTTCCTGATGTGAATATTCTACGTAACTGCAGCCTAATGTCTTTGCAATTATTTTACCGTAGTTTTGTCCCACAGTAAATACGGGCATGTATGAGCCCTCTATATTTCTTGGTCTTGAGCTGACTGAAACAATGCTTATATCTTTTAAATCCGTCTCTATTTCTGAATAGAGCTCCTGAAAGTTCCTGAGATGCTGAAAAACCGCATCCTGCTGCCGCAATCCTTTCTGTCCTGAGGGCACATCAAGAATCTTTCTTTTATCGGCGATTATTTCACTGCCGTCAATGTCTGAAATCGCGATAGATGTGGTATATGCACTTGTATCTATGCCCAGCACATACTTTTTCATTATTCTATGCACCTTACAACGGTACCCAGTATTCCGTTTATAAATTTATGTGAATCGTCATTGGAATATTTCTTGCTGATTTCAACTGCTTCATTTATTGAAACAGATGCAGGTATGGAGTTGTTGTAGAGTATTTCGGATATCGCAACACGGAGAATCGCCAGGTCCACCTTTGCAATTCTGTTTATTTTCCAGTCCTTTGAATTATCTGTGATATATTTGTCTATAGTATCGAGGTTGTCAATTAAATCATCCATAGTTTTGTTCAGATATTCTGAATCAACACCTTCAATTTCAAAATGGTTGATATACTTACACGGAAGTTCCTTGTCAAATTCCTTGTTAATATCCATACAATATGCTATTTTAACTGCTTCTTCTCTTGTTTCTTTTCGTTTCATATTTCCTCCGTTCAGGATAGGTATTCACCGCACCCGTATGACGCATATTTCAGTTATCGAATGAATGTAGAAAACTAAATATGCATAAACAATTATAGATTGACAACATAAAATTGTCAATCTATATTAGTTTATGATCTTATTCAATTATTTCTGTTTCGATAACTTCCTTATCTTTATCCTTGTCTTTTTCTTTTTCCTGGATTATGTTAAGTACATGAACATTTACTGCAGCCACCTGCATATCTGTCATAGTCTCAATTTCTTTTTTAACAGCTGACTGAACTTCTCTTGCAACTTCACTTATTTTATATCCATATTCAACGTTTATGAATATTTCTAATACGACTGCATTTTCATTTATTTCAACCTTTATTCCTTTGGAATAATTATTTTTTGAAAATAAATTTGAAATTCCTTCGGCCATCCCTGTTCGAGTTGTGCTTACGCCCTTCACTCCTGCAGTTGCTATTCCAGCAATGATAATTACTACATCCTCAGATATTTTTACCTGACCCAATTCTAAATTCTCCATATCCATCTTAGCACCTCCTGCAAATATTATATCAGAAGTTGTAAATTTTTACAAATCAATATTATCAAATTTGACAATTTTTATTTGTGACGGTTCAAAATTTGTTTCTGATACTATAACATCCAATATCTTTGTGGCATCAGCCTGTTCAATTGAATCATTGGTTACAACCTTAATGGTATCCTCGTCTACAATTACCGCCGTTTCATTGTAGCCCTTTGACTGGAGCATCAGCTCAATGTTTTTTTCTGCTGCAACGAAATCACTTTTGTTCAGGAGCAGCGCTTCGAAGGTCTGTTTTGTGTCTGCAGAAATTGACTCGTTGCTCAGGCTCTTCTCAAGGTGGTCAATTACATCCATATTTCCTTTTTCCTTGTTAAGCTTAAACTTTGCAAAGCTGCTGTTCAGCATATCTATTACACCATTTGAAGAAGCCTCTGTGGCTTTATCATTCAATATGTTGGTTATGTCCCCGAGTATTTCATAATTCGGCTCATCAGAAACCTTATCCGGTGTCACGGGTGTCTCTTGCTGCTGATTTGCTGCTATATCCGTAGTATCTGTCTGCTTCAGAACTTCAACCAGTGTTGTACCGCTTTGGTCGCTGTCCTTGTTCTCCAATATTTCTGCTATATTATTTTCAGTTACAACCTTTTTCTCGCTTTCAAGTTGTGTGTCATTAAAATTATTCTTTGGCAGCACGGTCATATTTACATACCCTATTATAAATATTATTGCCAAAGAAGTTAAAAAAACTAACGTTTCCTTTCTCATAATCATAATGCCCCCTTATGTTAAGTTAAATTTCTTGCTTTTTCAGACTGAAAAAGCTTAGCATCATCCGGTCTATGAGCCGGACATCACTATTTCAATATCATTTATGTTGATATCCAATAAAGTTTTTACACAATTCATGAGAACAGCGTAAATATCTTTATTTCCTGTATACTTTGCAACTACCAGGACTCCTGATATTTCAGGATATTGATAATATTTTTCCACAACCCGGCTGTCGCTGCCCAGTACAACTTGATTCTGTTTTGTTTCCCGTTTCACCTCTCTTTTTAATCCATCACCGCCGGTTTCGACGTTTGTTTCATTGCTTGTATTTTCGTTGTAAACAGGCCTCAATTCCGGTGTGTTTTTCGTATAAATCATAACATCTACTCTTTCAATATTTTCAATTTTTCCTAATATACTTTCAATCCTTTTTTCCAATGAATATACATAATCAGATGCTGTCTCGCTGTTTTCCTTGCTGCCTATGGAGAAGTCCCGAGATCCGGCATCGGTGGTTTTACCAGTAATATCGAACTTGAGTATTAATGAAATAATAATCAGCAATATGAAAATATTAACGGCGTATTTTAAGTTCTTATTGTCCTTTAACATATTAAAAAAATTATTCATATGTTCCCCCATTATTCTAACTCTATGTTGTCTGAGCTCACCTTGCATATTTCTGATATGTGCGCTTTTAATCTTATGATTTCTTCGTTGCTAATAAATTTATTCAGTGAAACCACAGCTTTAACATCCATATTTTCAGTGAAATTCAAAGTTATATTTTTTACCACATCCTCCCCATCGAATAGATTCACATTTATTAATTCAATGAAATTACGATCAATGCCGCCGATGCTCACTTCCCTTTCATACGAGGAATTAATTGACGGTATATCACCCAGCACCTTTAAATCTATACTTCCATTTAAAAATATATTATCAAGTATATAAATCATGATAAAAATTTTAATTGTAATTCTGCAAAACTTCTGCGTCTTTCCTTCCGGAAAAATAATCATTATGATGTTAAACATCAATATCAGAATTAAAATGTTCACTATTATACTTTTCATAGGCTACCCGAAAATGTTATTCATATAGTTTATTAAAATCGAATAATACGCGGTGACTATAATTATCGGTGTAAGCAGACAAATCAGGTATATATAAAAGATATCCGCTGTTTCATAAATAAGCTTGGATATATTTTCATTAAATGGTTCTGCAATAACACCAACTGCCTTATACAATATAAGCGCCAGAGCAATCTTGATCAGGGAACCTCCAAATGCTGAGAAAATGAAGATAATAGTCACTATTCCCATAACATCCTTGATGATGAGCACGCTTTTTAGAAATACTCCGAAAAAGTTTCCCACAGCATTTCCGATAACCGGAACAGCAGTAGGAGATAATGCCTTTATAGTGCTTATGAAAATATTATCTGCCTTATATAATATATATCCTTGTACAGAAAAATTTATGACTATAAGAAACATATATCCGGACAAAATTAGCAACGTGGCCTTTTTCAAAAACTTGTACAACAGCTTGGCATTTATTAGTGAGCTCATGTTGTTGACTAAAATCACCGCAATAAGCACTATAGTCATTATGTCAGTAAAATTATAAATAAAGCGCGTTGTTATTCCTATAACGTAATTCAGAGATATGTGAAAAAACTGTATGATGCTCAATTTGCCGAATGTGAGCATGGCTGCCATAAACAGGGCGTTTATTTCCTCAGTGATTGTTTTAAATCTATTGAAATCTGCTTTAAGGATATTTTTAACATTAAGCACATCCTTTAAAATAATAACAAAAACAATTATAACGGAAAACAGCACCACAATTTCCGAAACACTTTGGTTTTTGTATTCCTCTGCAAAATATTTAAGAATTGTCAAAACCATGCATATAACAGTAATATTGATACCTGTTTTTATAATATCGCTGAAAAAGCTCTGCTGGTTCTTAAGTTCAAAAATCAGGTAGTCCTTCAGGCTTATATCGAGGGTTCCCTTAAAAGCATTTACAATAAGGTCCTTTATTTTAATTCCGTTATTTCCAAAATACGGGTTGTTGTTGTTTATATAATTTTCAAAGTCCTGAACCGGAATTTCGTCTATGGCCTCATCCATTACGGATGCATACCCATGATTTCCAACCGCAAGTATAAGCAAAACAATCAAAATTACTTTCTTCATCATAATCACCCGCTCACTAACAGCAAGACCTGATCAAGAAACAGCCTTATAACATCTATTGAATATATTAAAATAATCAGTTTTCCTGCTATTTCAACCTTTTTTCCCACGGATTCATAGTTTAAGTCCTTGCAGAGCAGCGATATGAAATCACATATATACGCTATGCTCACAATTTTTAAAATTGTTGAAAAATACTCTGTTTTTATATTGTATTTAATAAATATATCTATAAATTCCTGCACATATATTTTCAGCTCCCTGAACAGCATCGGCATCATCAGGATACCGAAAATAACAGTTATGTGCACCTTGAACTCCTTATTGAAATTTGAAATTGTAATGCCGAGAATAACTGTAATTACGGCAGTGAATATAATTTTTGCTAGCAACATGACATTACCCTCATCAATAAAGTTTAAATACAGATTTTACCTCCATAAACAAATCATTCATCATTCCGACTATAAGTGCCATCACAACAATCACTCCTGTAAGTGTAACAAACATAGCCTGCTCGTCCCTTCCCGATTTTGCTAAAATCTGATTAAAAACAGCCACAACTATTCCTATAGCGCCAACCTTAAAAATCAAATCAATATCCATGCTTTCCTCCCTAAATAAAGATAACAGCTGTCAGACATCCAACCAATATGGAAATTCTGTTGTTAAGATTTTTCTTTTCATTGTGTGAATTTTCAAATTTTTTCATTGTACTTTCCATTTCCTTCAGAGTGTAGCATAGTTTATTGTCAAGGGCGTCTGAATATGTGCTGCCGTAGTAATCCAGTATGTCTGCAAAGCTTTTGCTGAATTCCTCCGGGGTCCTCAGAGAATTTTTCATTAAGCTCTCCAATTCCCTCTTGTTCTTTCCATGCTCCAATTCTTCAAGCATAACAGAGCATGTATTTTTGACAGATTCATTCTTATAGCTGTATTTCAAAAATATTTCTTCATAGGACATTTTCATCTGGCATGAATAGAGCTTCAGGTAATTAGTGAAATCTATGAGCTCCTTCATATTGTTGACGCATTTGTCTCCGTAATCATTGACAAATTTGAATATATACCTAACGGTAACAATTATAAGTACAAATAACGATGATTTAATCCAAATCATTGAATATCACCCTGTTCCTTTCCAAGTCAAAAACCTCCCTGACTGCGCATGGCTCCCTGTTGTTTTTCAATATAACAGCCCTTTGAAAGAAATTATTGTTCATTATTTCTTTCAGATATAAGTTCTTTTTTACATCGTCAAGGCTGAAACCATGAGCTGTGGCAATTATGTTTACACCGCTTTTTAGAGCATACTGCAATATTTCAAAATCATCCTTGGAGCCAAGCTCATCAGAAATTATCAGTCTTGGAGATAAAGCTCTTATACCCATAATAAATCCTTCTTTCTTCAGGCAGTATGACAGTACATCCGTCCTGCCTCCCACGTACATCTGAGGAGTACCGTTGTAAACCGCAGATATTTCTCCTCTTTCATCAATGAGCGTGATATCGCATCCTTCGAAGGAAGGCTCTTTTATTCCGTCACTGAATAGGACACATAAATCACGTATGAGAGTTGTTTTACCAGAAAGAGGAGGACCGATAATAATCGTGTTGTATATATTTTTGCTGGAATTTATAAAATATTTTATATAATTTTCTGAGCATTTTGGATATTCCCTCGCTATTCTTATATTTAAAGAAGTAATGTTTTTAAAACCCTTGAAGCTTTCTCCCTCGTATATGCAGTCACCTCCAAGACCAACCCTGTGTCCGCCTTCCATTGTAATATAGCCGCCCCTGATTTCCTTTTCAAAGGCATGAATTGAATTCCTTGTAATATTTGCAATGGTATCCTCTATATCTTTCTTGCTTACGGTATAACCGTTGAGAAAAAATGAAGATTTAACTTTTTTTATAAGGATTGGACTGTTTATTCTCAGCCTTATTTCAACTGTGTCGCTCCCCAATGCATGGGAATGCTTGGCCACAATTTCCCTGAGGCTATTGCTCAAAAACATTGCAATACTGTTCATTATTCCATCTCCTAAGCAATCTTGTCCTCTTAATCTATATTATTAAAGCAGCGTAAAATTATGCCCAATTTTTTATTGAGGATGTAAATTAATTCATCCTGAAACGTATGATAAAAAAATATCATTATTTTATATTTAGGTGTTTACATTTCAAAAACATGTGGTATAATTACATTGTAAATATCTTCAGGGCAGGGTGAAATTCCCGACCGGCGGTAAAGTCCGCGAGCCGAAAGGCTGAATTGGTGAAATTCCAATACCGACAGTAAAGTCTGGATGGTAGAAGAGATTACTTGCAATATTTAATGTAAGCAAAAGCTCTATCGAATTTAGCCTCTGAAGGTTTCAGAGGTTTTTTATATCCTCTGATAATCTTATAATTTCAGGAGGAAAAAAATGAAAAGTGAACTTTCGGTAAAAGAAAGAGGTAACACAAAAACAATAGCAAAGATCGGAGTATTGTCAGCGGTAGCCACAGTGCTTATGCTGTTTGACTTCCCTTTATGGTTTGCTCCGAATTTCTACAAGCTGGATTTCAGCGAGGTTCCCGTGCTGCTCGGCACATTTGCCTTGGGACCTGCTGCAGGTATCTCAATTGAATTTGTAAAAATATTGCTCAATTTCGTATTGAACGGCACAGACACAGGCGGTATAGGCGAACTGGCAAATTTTGCAGTGGGATGCTCCTTCGTCATTCCGGCAGGATATATCTACAAGCATAAAAAATCATTTTCTTCGGCAATTATAGCTATGCTTGCAGGAACGGTTACATTGGCCGTTGTTGGTTCAATGATGAACTACTTTGTGATCCTTCCGGTATATTCAAAGATATACGGTGCTCCAATTCAGGTATTCATAGACATGGCGCATGCAATAAATCCGGCAATTTCGGATCTTAAAACATTTGTGCTTTATGCTGTAGTACCGTTCAACATATTCAAAGGTATCGTGGTATCATCAATTACATTGCTGGTGTATAAGAAAATATCACCTGTTTTACACAAATAATACATCGAAGACGCTCAAGCACAACAAGGTGCCTAGGCGTCTTTTTGTATGCCCTAACCCCGTTTTTTCGACTGGTAGGGAGAAAAAAACGGCGGTAGGTCAACCGCAACGAGTTCCCAATTTATGTGACCGGAGGGAGCTGATAAATTGGTGAACGAGACTGTGATATGCCCTAACCCCGTTTTTTCTGTTTTACCTTGACGGCATAGGTATATAGAGGTTATAATAACGTTATCATATATACATAATATGCCATTTAAAGAAAGGAACTCCACATGAAACTCAAAGTTTATTCCTTGATTTTTTTTCTTAACGCTTATTTGTCCGGCCTTCTTGTTCCGGTATTAAGTCTTTTGCTTCTTGAAAAAGGAGCCACCATAAGTAATTTATCAATCATCCTTGGATTGTACG
>DAMAEI010000001.1:71960-72614 GCA_031997345.1 Sedimentibacter sp.
TCACCGTGATTGCCCTGGAGCTGCCTACAGGAATTATAGCGGATGTATTTGGGAGAAAAAGTTCGTTTTGCTTGTCCATAGTTATTTCAATAATGAGCCTGATAACTTTTTTGACGGGAAAAGGTTTTATATTTTTATGCATCGGAATAATGCTTTACGGACTCAGCCGAGCACTTTCATCCGGCTCATTTGAAGCTATGTTCATTGATTATTACATCGATAACTACGGAAAAGATAAGCTTCACAACATCACAACCCGCCTGGGAGTGCTTGAGGCTCTCGGAATGTCCGCGGGAGCTTTATCAGGCGGATATTTCCCGGAGATATCAAATGCATATTTCGCGTCACTGGGTACATACGACCTCAATATTATAATACGAATAGCTCTTGCAGCAGTTGTGGCAATACTCTCCTTTGGATTTATACAGGAGGATAAAATACACAACAAGGAAGAAAGGATCACACTTAAGCAGCATATCATAAACAGCTCAGAAATTGTTACGAAAAACAGTACGGTAATTTGTATTTTTATCTCGGTTTTTTCTACGGGATTTTTTCTGAGCAGTCTGGAAACATATTGGCAACCTCATTTCATAACATTGCTTCCTTCTGAAAATTCAATGAAGCTGCTGGGTCTGATGGCTTTTTTGTATT
>DAMAEI010000001.1:72624-79566 GCA_031997345.1 Sedimentibacter sp.
AGCATTGCTTCCAACAAAATAATTAAAAAATATAAATTCAGTTCCGCCAATATGTACATAGTTATCAGGGTCCTGCTGTCGGTTGCAATTGTCGTAACAGCTCTTCAAACGAACGTCCCGGTTTTTATGTCTTCCTACGCAATAATCTATCTGTTCTTCGGAATGGCCAGCGTGCCTGAAGGAGTAATACTGAACGCTGAAATTCCAAACAATGTAAGAGCATCCGTGCTGTCGGTCAATTCACTGGTGCTGCAGGTTGGAGGATTGTCCGGCTCACTGTTGTACAGCATTTTAATAAGGTATATATCCATTCCTGCAATATGGATGCTGTCATCCTCGATAGTTCTTTTGACAGTTATTGTAATATCTAAAACACTGCTCAAAAAAGCACAATCAAGCGTGATAAACGAACAATCTAATATATAAAAAATGCCGTTCAGCCGAAGCGTTATGGCATACATAATCGTCCGGTTGAACGGCAAATCAGTCGAGCTTTTTTAACAATTCCAGATTAGCATCGTCTCCTGCAGCATCGACATCTTCCACATCTTCCAAATCCTATCCCAAGTATAAGCCATGGCAGACAACACATAAAATCACCCCTCTCAAAGGTTGTCTTATATTATGCCTGCATTTATCGGATGTTACAATGTTTTTGTCCTAATGCTGAAACGAGAGTCACTTATGGTATATTGCGTCAAAATAAAAAATAACGGTCTATATGACAGTTATTTTTACGTGGGCAAATTCATTTTTATGATTAATCTTTTGTTTAAATTTCAATTGAAGAGTAAATACATAAGCCGTGTTCTGTATTAAACAGTCATCTATCTACGCCTGACGTTGCCGACAGGCTCCAGCGACCTACCATTAGGACTGTGACGAGCAGCCACTCTGCGGTCCGTTCTTGGTCTTGCTCCGGGTGGGGTTTACATAGCCGATTAGTCGCCTAACCGCTGGTGAGCTCTTACCTCACCTTTCCATCCTTGCCGTTTGACGGCGGTTTATTTCTGTTGCACTATCCTTGAGGTCAGCCTCACCGGGTGTTACCCGGCACCCTGCTCTGCGGAGCACGGACTTTCCTCATGCTTACGCATGCGACTGTATAATTTACTCCTTTGATATATTACAACAATTAACAGCTAAAGTCAATTGAAGTATTATCCATTTTGTCTATTCCATATTATTCAGCTGCGCTAGCCACAATTCATATGAAGCGTCGCTTGGCATCCTCCAGTCCCCTCTTGGAGACAGAGAAACAGAACCTACCTTTACTCCGTCAGGCATGCATGAGCGTTTAAACTGCTGGGTGAAAAATCTCTTATAGAACTTTTTAAGAGTTTCAAGTATAACTTCATCCGAAAATTCTTCTTTAAATGCTTTTCGGGCTAAAAAATAAATTTTAGCAGGCTCAAAACCGTTGCGTACTACGTTGTAGAGAAAGAAGTCATTTAAGTCATATGAGCCCACAGATTTTTCAGTATACTGTGAGATATTGCCGTCCTTGTCAGGAGGAAGCAGCTCCGGACTTACAGGAGTATCGAATACATCCAGCAGCGCCTTCTGAATTTCACCTGTGGTCTCTTCATCCGCATACCATTTAACAATATATTTGACCAATGTTTTTGGTATGCTTGAATTGACTCCGTACATGGACATATGGTCTCCGTTGTAGGTTGCCCATCCCAATGCCAATTCGGATAAATCTCCCGTTCCTATAACTATTCCATTTTCTTTGTTGGCAACATCCATAAGTATTTGTGTTCTTTCTCTTGCCTGAGCATTTTCATATGTAATGTCATGGATGCCAATATCGTGTCCGATATCCTTGAAATGCTGCTCACATGCTTCCTTTATGGATATTTCCAGGGTTGTTACTCCCAGCTCCTTCATGAGCACAAGAGCATTGTTGTATGTTCTCGACGATGTTCCAAATCCGGGCATGGTTATTGCCACTATGCCGCTCATTGGAAGCTTCAGTTTTTTAAATGCTTCCACCGTCACCAGCAGTGCAAGGGTGCTGTCAAGTCCCCCTGAAATTCCTATGACTGCCTTTTTAGCTCCTATTTTACGAAGTCTCTGACACAGTCCAGTGGATTGTATATTTAAAATTTCCTTGCATCTCTTGTTCCTCTCTGCAGAATCCGCAGGAACAAAAGGCCTAGGTTCAATTTTTCTTTCAATATGGTCACTGTCAGAGAAGCCAAGCTCAAAATCAACGTACCTGTAGCTCAGTCTTTCCTGAATGCTCATATATGTGTTGCACCTTGCTCTGTCATTAGTCAGTTTTTCAATGTCAATATCTCCGTAAATTATATCTGAACTGTCGCCAAATCTGTTTTCTGATAAAATCTCACCATTTTCCGCAATCATTGAATGTCCTGAAAATACAAGGTCCGTGGTACTTTCAGTCTGACCAGCTGATGAATATGCGTATGCAGTTGAGCACTTTGCAGACTGAACTCGTACTAGATCTCTTCTATAGTCGACTTTACCGATTGTTTCGTTGCTTGCAGAGGGATTCAATATTAAATTTGCTCCATACATAGTGTGATAGGAGCTGGGGGGAATATTCACCCACAAATCTTCACACACATCCACCCCTATGCACAGTGATGATAATGTGTCCCTGAATAACAGATGATCACCGAATGGCGCTTTATGACCGCAAATAACAATATCATCGCTTAGTCTTGAGCTTGCAGGTGAAAACCATCTTTTCTCATAAAATTCATTGTAGTTGGGTATATATGTTTTGGGTACTGCTCCCAATATTTTTCCTTTGCTTATGAGCAGCAAGCAGTTGAACAGCTGATTATCTGCTCTTACCGGCATTCCCACAGCCGTTAGAATATCCAATTTTGCAGTTTCGGAAAGCAGCATCTCAAGCGCATCTTCGGCGCCCTTTATCAATGTTTTCTGATTAAATAAATCTCCGCAGGTATATCCTGTTATACTAAGTTCAGGAAACAATATTACCTTTGACTTCTTATCTTCAGCTGCCGCTTTTACCATTGAAGAAATTACCTTAACGTTGAAAAGCGGATCTGCAACCTTTAATTCAGGCACTGCAACAGCAATTTTCACATATTCAAAACTTTTCATTTTTCATCCTCTATATTATAATTTCATTAGCAGTATTTCTTTCCAGCACACTGACATTGAGCCCATTATAGCTGCTCAGCACCTGCGCAATGACTCTCATAGATTGATACTCGGTGTAATAATGTCCTGCATCTATTATGCAAAGGTTGTTCTGAAGAGCCGACTGAGCTTGGTGATATTTAATATCTCCAGTTATATACACATCCGCTCCTTTGGATATCGCATCATGTATGAATTCACTTCCGCTGCCTCCACAAAAAGCGACTCTTGCCACATTCCTGCCTTTATCATCGCAGTAAAGCTTAATATGTCCCGTGTTTAGTTTTGCCTTAACCTCAGAGGCATATTCTATTATATTGCAAGGAGATATGTCTCCTATACCACCGTATCCCACTCCATCTGCACCTGCAATGTTGAGTGTCTCATAGACGTCTATATTCAATTTCTCAGCAAGCTGGCGGTTTACTCCCTTATCAGCCATATCAAGATTTGTGTGCATGCTGTACAAATTTATGTTGTTCAATATTAACTCTCTAATTATTTTACCTTCATATGTACTGTAGTCAATTGATTTCAGTGAAGAGAAGAAAAATGGATGATGAGTAATTATCAGTTGAACATTGTTTTTAACAGCATGCTTAACAGCTTCATAATCAATATCTAAAGTTAACATAATATTTTTTATGTCATCACTTAGCAATCCTATCTGTAAACCGCTGTTATCCCATGATTCCTGAGGCTTCAATCCTATTTCATCTTCTATTATTTTAATGATTGAATTTATTTTAATTTTTCATCATCTCCCTTATTCGGTTGTTTTTTTCCTTTAACGCTTCTATTTTTTCATTATAGACGCTATCGCTGTTTTTTTCAATACTGCTGATTATATTTTCGTTAACTTTGAGAATTTTATTCAGGTATTCATACATAAGCTTGTCTTTTTTCTTAAGTAGAATTTTGCTTATTTCAAAATATATTTCGTCGTAGGGTTCATCTTCCCCAGGTGCTGCCTTAATTATGAAATAATAATGGTGAAATTCCTTTACAATATTTTCATCGGTTATTTTAAAGCCATTTTCATACAAATATTTGCGAAGCCTGTCAATGGTTGTCATGGGCTGCAAAATCAGTTCTCTTGCACCCAGCGCAACATTTTTTGAATTCTCTATTATTTCGGCAATCAGCTCTCCGCCCATTCCGGCAATCACAATCGCATCAGCCTCATTTTCATCTAATACCTCCAGACCGTTTCCGAGCCTGAAATCACAGCGTGAGCTCAATCTTGCAGCTGTTAAATGTTCTATTGCACTTTTCAATGGACCTTCGTTCAGGTCTGCAGCTATTATTCTCTCACATACATTGTCATTCAAAAGCATTTCAGCAACATAACCGTGGTCAGTTCCTATGTCGGCAACAATTCTGCAGTCAGAAACCATACTTTTTATACATTCTAATCTGTTCATTATATTCTCCATATACTCCAAAATTAAATTTTCTAAAAAAACAGAGGGTCTCCCCTCTGAATTCTATTCTAAATAGTCCTTTAATTTTTTGCTTCTGCTTGGATGTCTGAGCTTTCTTAGAGCTTTTGCCTCTATCTGTCTTATTCTTTCTCTTGTTACATCAAATTCTTTTCCGACTTCTTCAAGAGTTCTCGCTCTGCCGTCATCCAGTCCGAACCTAAGTCTCAGAACCTTCTGCTCCCTGTCCGTCAGTGTGTGAAGCACCGATGAAAGCTGTTCCTTCAGAAGTGTAAATGTAGCAACGTCTGACGGTGCCTGAACTTCATCATCCGGAATAAAGTCTCCCAAATGGCTGTCTTCCTCTTCCCCTATTGGAGTTTCCAATGAAACAGGCTCCTGCGCAATTTTCAGTATCTCTCTTACCTTGTCAGGCTCCATTTCCATTTCCAGCGCTATTTCTTCCGGAGTGGCATCCCTGCCTAATTCCTGCAAAAGCTGCCTTTTTATTCTGATAAGCTTGTTTATGGTTTCAACCATATGAACCGGTATTCTTATTGTTCTCGCCTGGTCCGCAATAGCTCTTGTGATTGCCTGACGTATCCACCATGTAGCATAGGTGCTGAATTTAAAACCCTTAGTATAATCAAATTTTTCAACTGCCTTTATAAGACCGAGGTTTCCTTCCTGTATCAAATCAAGGAACAACATTCCTCTTCCTACATAGCGCTTTGCAATGCTTACTACAAGTCTGAGGTTAGCCTCTGCCAGCCTTTTCTTTGCCTCTTCATCACCGTCCTGCATTCTTTTGGCCAGTTCTATTTCTTCATTGGCCGACAAAAGAGGAACCTTGCCTATTTCCTTCAAGTACATCCTCACAGGATCGTCAATGTTAATTCCTTTAAGTATATCATCATCCGACTGACTTACAAAAAAATCCGCATCATCATCCTTAACCTCCGGATCATCCGTATCGTCAACCTTTTCAGGAATCATATCATCCTGAAATCCAAGTATTTCAAGGTCGTTATCCTCCGCCTGCTTATAAAAGTCATCTATAAATTCAGGGTTTATGTCAAGCTTTTCAAAGGATCTCAATACTTCTTTATATGTTATGAACCCGTTTCTCTTGCCTTTTTCGATTAATTTGTTCTTTATGGAATCAATTTTCTGTAAGACCTCGGCATCTTTTTCTGACTCGTCTTTTGCATTCACAGTTTTATTTTCACCCATTTAGTTAACCTCCTCCTTAGTTGATTTAATTTTTTTAGCGAGGCTAAAAATTTCATTCATTATATCCTTATTGTCTGCTGAATTTTCAGATTGTGTTAGACTGTCTGTCAAAATAGTTTTCTTCTTTTCATAATATTTAAT
Source organism: Sedimentibacter sp. (assembly GCA_031997345.1). GTDB lineage: Bacteria > Bacillota > Clostridia > Tissierellales > Sedimentibacteraceae > Sedimentibacter. Next base: position 78,564 of record DAMAEI010000001.1, read on the forward strand.
TTTTAATCTTTTAATACAATCTTTGAATAAAGCCTCTGAATCATCATAATCAACATCGTCATTCTGCAATAAAATCTTAACATCCGCATTATTTTTTATAATTTTATTCAAGCTTTCCTCATCTATGCCTATATCATTGACTTTGCATTCATAAATTTCTTTGAATATATTATAGTACTCCAAGTCCTTAAAGGTATCTTCATTGACTATCTCTTTCAATTGAAATGCAAAATCATTATTTACAAGTATGAGTCTGATTAGCTCCTCTTCGTGGGATGTATTAATTTTATGTACCTGCAGCTTTACTTGAGCAGGTTGTGGGGCTTTAACAAAATTTACCTGCTTCTTAATTTTTTTATTGTATTCACTTATAATAGATTCTTTTGAAACACCAACCTTACCGGATAATTTTTCAAAGATTAATTCTTTTTCGATTTCACTGGTTACATTTGCTATATTTTCAAAAAATTTATTTATATATTCAACTTTATCGGAATTTTCAAAAATTTCTTTATAATAAAATTCCAAAAAGCTATAATAATCAAAAGAATTTTCGAGTAATTTGTCGAAATTTGCTCTGCCGAATTTAATTAAATATTCATCAGGGTCTTTTGCATCCTGCATTAAAACAACCTTAGCATCAAGGTTATTTTTTTTAAACATATTAATTGCCCTCAAAGCGGCATTACGTCCTGCATTATCTCCATCCAAAGCAATATAAAAGCTCTTTGAGTATTTTTTCATCAGCTTTATCTGATTGTCTGTCAAGGAGGTTCCCAATGCTGCCACTGTATTGGTGTAGCCATAGGTATGCATTTTGATTACATCCATATACCCTTCAACCAATATAAAGCTTTTATCTTTGACAGCTTCTCTTGCTAAATTAATACCGTATAAATTATGGCCCTTATTAAAAATCAGACTATCCGGTGAATTCAGATATTTAGGCAAGGAATCATCCAAGACCCTTCCTCCGAAGCCTATTATCTTTCCTCTCACATCA
>DAMAEI010000001.1:79576-102665 GCA_031997345.1 Sedimentibacter sp.
GGAAACATCACTCTGTTTCTGAACCGGTCGTAGTATGAGCTGCCATCCTGCTTTTTAATTATCAGCCCTGTTTTTAAAATGTCCTCTTCAAGGTAGCCCTTGCCGGTAAGAAATTTTAGCAAATTATCCCATCCATCTATAGCATATCCAATTCCAAATCTTTTTATTACATCAATGGTAATTTTCCTTGATTTCAAGTAATTTATCACATTAGGATAGCGGCGCAGATTTTTGTAGAAATATATGGCGGCATCTCTGTTGATTTTATACAGCCTGTCTGAAAGTTGCTTGCTTTCATTGTATTTTGATGATGTATCTTTCTCTTCCAATACAATTCCGGCCTTTCGAGCGAGATACTCCGCTGCTTCAACAAATGTGAAGTTTTTGTATTTTGATAAAAAGCTTATGCTGTCTCCACTTTCTCCGCATCCAAAGCAATGGAACATCTGCTTGTCCGGAGAAACAATGAAGGAGGGAGTTTTTTCCTTGTGAAAAGGACAATTGGTGTTATAGTTGCTTCCGGCCTTTTTTAAGGGAAGAAATTCCTCTATTACATCCACAATATTATTTTCATCAAGTATACGACTTATAACATCTGAATCTAATCTATAAGGCATAATATCTCCATTTTTATATACGTTGAAATTAAATTATAATACAGCAAAATAAGCTTGTCAACAAATTTTTTTTATTGTCTCCAAGGCTTTGGTATGTAAAGCTCTTCAAAAATTTTCATCGCATATCTGTCTGTCATTCCCGCAATGTAATCTTTTATTATTTCGCTTTTACTGCTGTTACTTTTTTCGTATATTTTAAGGTAAAACTCAGGAAGTGCATCAAAATGTATCGTGTAATATTCGAATATTTTTCCTATTATGAAAGTTGCTTTTTCTTCTTCACTTTTTGCTACTTTGTTGTAATACACATTTTCAAACAGAAAGTCCCTCAGTTCTCTGGTATATTTGTCTGTTTCCTCACTCATTGAAACAATGTTTTTATCCATGCTGTTTCTTATTACATCTACTATCATGGTATTGATTCTCTGTCCGTGTGTGTATCCCAGATGTTCGAAAAATTTTTCCGGTATCTGGCCTTCTTTAATAATGCCGGCTCTTGAAGCGTCATCTATGTCGTGGTTTATATAAGCTATTCTGTCAGATATGCTGACTATTTGCCCTTCCAATGTTGCGGGGTTGCAATTGAGAGGATGATTGCGTATTCCGTCCCTCACCTCAAATGTAAGATTTAGACCCTGATTGCCATTTCGTATTTCAAGCATTTCAACGACTCTGAGGCTCTGCTCATTGTGGCTGAATCCTTTTTCGCACAGCTTGTTCAATATTCTTTCTCCTGTGTGCCCGAAGGGAGTATGTCCCAGGTCGTGTCCCATAGCTATGGCTTCTGTCAAATCCTCGTTGAGCTGTAAGCTTCTTGCAATGGTTCTTGATATTTGCGACACCTCCAAAGTATGAGTAAGCCTTGTTCTGTAGTGGTCTCCTTCGGGAGACAAAAATACCTGTGTCTTGTGCTTAAGTCTTCGGAAGGCCTTGGAGTGAAGAATACGGTCTCTGTCTCTTTGATATTCGGTTCTTATTTCACATTTTTGCTCAGGAAGCTCCCTTCCCATTGAAAGACTGCTTTTGGCCGCCTTTTCGGAAAGATGGTCGATTTCAAATTGCTCATATCTTTCTCTTATATTCATCCACATCACTCTCTCAGTATTATTTATTATTTTCGGCAATATAATCAATTATTATGGATGCCGTTTCTTCAACTGCCTTATCTGTGGTGTCAATAACCTTGCATTTTAAATCCTTCATTATTTTCTGAGAATACTCCAGCTCCATAAAAATTCTTTCCATATTTGCGTAGTTGGCTGTATCCCTGAGACCCATGGCCTTAAGTCTTTCTCTTCTGATTTTATTCAGATTTTCAATGTTCAGCGTAAGGCCTATGATTTTTTTAGGTGATATTAGCTTTAATTCTTCCGGAGGACTTACTTCCGGAACAAGAGGAATGTTGGCAACTTTAACATTCTTATGTGCCAGATACATTGACAGAGGAGTTTTGGACGTTCTTGAAACACCCACCAGTACAACATCTGCCAGGAGAATTCCACGTGTATCCTTTCCGTCGTCATATTTTACGGCAAATTCCACGGCTTCAACCTTCTTGAAGTACTTTTCGTCAAGTTTTCTCAATAAACCCGGTTCTTGCTTCGGAGAAAGGCCAAGCTGCTTTACAAGAGGCAAAAGCACCGGTGTCATTATATCAACTGCTCCTATATTGTTTTCCATTGCTTTTTCCGCTAAATATTCACTTAATTCCTGAACAACAAGTGTAAATACAATAAATGAATTTTCCTTTGAAGCCTTCTCAATTAAAGTGTCGATTGCTTCCCGGTCATTTACGTAGGATATTCTTTTTATATCAAAATCTGTAATGTCAAATTGCTTCATTACAGCCTTTGCCACCTGCTCCGCAGTTTCACCCAGAGAATCGGAAACCGCATAAATATTAATCTTTTCCATAAATACCTCTTTACTTGGAAATTTCCAATAATACTTTAGTTATGTTAGTCTTGGATATGCGTCCCAAGGCTTTGATTTTTCCGTCTCCCATATTTGTTACAATTGGAATGCAATCAATTTCATGCTCGATTATTTTTTCCGCAGCATCAATAATTGAATCTTCTTCGTAACAATATACAATCTTAGGCATTCTTGTCATTATGACACCCACAGGTATGGTCGTTAAATCTTTACCGCCCATGGCAGCCTTAAGCAAATCCTTTCTTGATATTACTCCCTTTAAAGCCTCATCTTCAACAACAAAAAGCGTTCCTACATTTTCAAGGAATATAGTAACAATTGCATCGTAAACACTGGTGTTCTCTGAAACATTTATGGGAATGGACTTTATGTCTGAAACCTTGACTGCGGAAAGCTTTTCAACAATATCTCTGTTATTTTTTTTGCCCGAAATGAAGTACCCTACTTTGGGCTTTGCATCTATTAGCCCGCACATTGACAATACTGCAAGGTCAGGTCTTAAGGTTGCTCTTGTAAGTCCAATTTTTTCGGCAATTGCTTCTCCGGTAATTGGCTGTTGTTTTTCAATAATTTCTATAATAATATTTTGTCTGTCTGATAGTTTTATGTGAATCGCTCCTCTCTATGCTTGGGGACTCGTTCTTTATTCAACCCCATGTTCCGGATAAAACTCCGGAATATGGGGTTAGGGCATATCGCAGTCTCGTTCACCAAAGTATTTGCTCCCTCTGGTCGCATACTTTGGGAACTCGTTGCGGTTGACCTACCGCCATTTTTAAGAGAAAACCATTCTTAGAAATGGGGTTAGGGCATACTAGAATGCTATTTTTTCGTTTAAGAATTGAATTAATTCGTCAATTTTAACTCTTGTCTGCTCCATTGTATCTCTGTCTCTTACAGTTACAGTGTTGTCTTCCAGAGAATCAAAGTCGTAGGTTATGCAGTAAGGTGTTCCTGCTTCGTCATGTCTTCTGTATCTTTTTCCTATGCTTCCCGCATCATCGTAATCAACATTGAAATGTTTCTGCAGTGAATGATACAGCTCTTCTGCCTGCTCGCTCAGCTTCTTTGTAAGAGGCAGTACGGCTGCCTTGAACGGTGCCAATGCCGGATGAAGCTTGAGCACAACTCTTTCCGTTCCGTCTTCAAGCAATTCTTCAGTATATGCATCAACCAGCAGCGCAAGTGTAACTCTGTCCGCACCCAGTGACGGCTCTATGCAATATGGCACATATTTTTCATTTGTAACCGGGTCCTGATAAGTCAAATCCTCGCCGGAAGTAGTCATGTGAGCCTTCAGGTCAAAATCTGTTCTGTCAGCAATTCCCCAAAGCTCACCCCATCCGAATGGGAACAGATATTCAATATCTGATGTAGCGTTGCTGTAATGGGACAACTCGGCCTGCTCGTGGTCTCTGAAGCGCAAGTTTTCTTTTACCATTCCTAGGCTCAGAAGCCAGTTCATGCAGAATTCTTTCCAGTAATAGAACCATTCCATGTCCTCTCCGGGTTTGCAGAAAAATTCAAGCTCCATCTGCTCAAACTCTCTTGTTCTGAATGTAAAATTTCCCGGTGTAATTTCGTTTCTGAATGACTTGCCTATCTGGCCTATTCCGAACGGGACTTTCTTTCGTGTGGAGCGTGCTACGTTTTTAAAGTTTACAAATATCCCCTGAGCAGTTTCAGGTCTTAAGAAGATTTCAGACTGCGAATCCTCAGTAACACCCTGGAACGTTTTAAACATCAGGTTAAATTTCCTTATGGATGTAAAATTGGAAGCACCGCACTCAGGACACACAATTTTGTTTTCGCTGATGTATTCTTCCATTTTAGCATTTGACCACCCGTCGACTACCTCTTCTGTTCCTGTTTCATGCATGTGGTCTTCAATCAGCTTGTCAGCTCTGAATCTTGCCTTGCATTCCTTGCAGTCCATCAACGGGTCGGAAAAGCCGCCCACATGGCCTGAGGCAATCCATGTTGTTGGGTTCATGAGTATGGCTGCGTCAAGTCCCACATTGTATGGACTTTCCTGTATGAATTTTTTCCACCATGCTCTTTTTACGTTATTTTTGATCTCAACTCCCAAGGGACCATAGTCCCATGTGTTTGCCAATCCTCCGTATATTTCAGATCCTGGGAATATAATACCCCTTGATTTTGAAAGTGAAACAAGTTTCTCTAATTTGCTTTTTTCATTCTTTGCCATGTTAGCCTCCCATATATAATTATTTGGGGGAATAAAGATTTCTTGTGTCCGAGGTTAGGGCATGTCACAGTCTCATTCACCAAAGTATAAGCTCCCTCTGGTCGCATACTTTGGGAATCGCAGTTTCGTTCACAGATTTGCTTACTCGCTACCGCTCATGCAAATCTGGAACTCATCGCGTTTGACTCACCTGCAATTTCTTTCTCCCTGGCGGTCGAAAAAATGGGGTTAGGGCATACAAAAAATCTCTCATCCCATATAGGGACGAAAGATTAATTCCGCGGTTCCACCCTATTTGATAAAGCCGAAGCCCTACCCTCTTTAAATAAAAAACTCAAAAGCTCCCTTCGTCCATACATCCTTATCAGCTTCCACCAAACCTGACTCTCTGTGAATTCAATATGGATTACTCTTCTTTCTCACAGTCTCAACATTAAATATAATGTAACAAAATTACGTTTTTATGTCAAGAACTATTTAAAAGTCTTCGTCATTTTTGTTGAAAGAGCTTGCAATATCATCCTTCAACTTAGTGGCTCCATTGATGACGTCATCCTTCAGATTTGATGCGTCCTGTTTTACATCCTTCATGGCATCCTTAACGGCATCCATTCCTTGGTCAACCTTCTGACCTATATCAACCACATTTCCGTCGGCCTGTGTTATTTCAACCGAACACTGGGCTAAAAGTGCTGCGGTAATTCCGGCAGCAGATAAAAACGGAGCTATGAATGCACCTATTAATCCTGCTGTAACCGGCAAGTTCAGTATAACATCGTTGTTTTTCTTAATTGTAATCTTTGTTGCATTTCCTTTTGCAATTATGTCCTTCAATTGATTAAATATCTGCTCGCCTTTTCCGGCACCGCTCTGGTAATATGCCTTGCTTTTATTCTGATTTTCTATCATAATTATAGCTTCAAGAACATCTCCGCCAGCATCCTCAAGTGCCTGCTTTGCAGTTGAATAATCTGTATTTGTGCGCTTGAGAATATCATCAATTTTTTGTAACGTGTCGTTTTCCATATTTCCTCCTTTAGAGCAACTTTAGTGTAGTGAAATTATTCTTACCGATATAATAAAACAAAAAGTCTCTTATAATTTTATAAATTTTGGGACTTACGTCTATGGAGCCGATATCTTCAAACCTTGTTTTTAAAATCCTCTCCATAGTTATTATTTCATTATGTGTTACATTTATTCCACTTCCATAATTTACGCATCCTGAACAGTATAGTCCGCCTTCTGCTATTGAAAATCTGGCATCTGTGTTAATTTCTGCTCCGCAGGAAACGCAATGCAGAAAATCAGGTTTGTATCCAAGCATGGATGCAAGCTTTATTTCATATGCAGCCGTCAATTTATCATAGTAATTTGACGAAGATGAAAGCCGCTTCAATATTGCAACAGTCATATCAAATATGCGGCTGTCATATTCATTTTCCTGAGCCACATAGCTTATTAGCTCCAATATGTAATTTCCGTAAAAAAATGCATCTATATTGTTTTTCAGATTAAAAAAATTATCTATAAGATCTGCAGATGTCAATATATACATATCTCTGGAAAGTGTCATGGAGCATTTTGAATATGCAAAAAGCTGGGACACATTTATGAGATGCGAATTGCTTTTCTTTGCACCTTTGGAGATAAGCTGTATTTTTCCTCTCGTCCTGGACAATGCATGAAGGATTTTATCATTTTCCTTGTAGCTGACTTCCTTAACCACAAGGATTTCGTCTGTTATCATTTTTTATCATATCCTAAGGTTCTGAGAAGAAAATTATTGTCCCTCCAGTTTTCAGATATTTTAACGAAGAGCTGAAGATTAACCTGGCTGCCTAAGAGTCTTTCAATATCCTCTCTTGCACTTTTGCCTATTCCTTTAATTTTTCTTCCGTCTTTCCCTATGATGATACTTTTATGTGACTTTTTCTCACACAAAATATTTGCTCGTATATCCACCAGATTTCTGTTCTTGCGCTCCTTCATTTCTTCAATTTCAACCGCAATACCGTGAGGAACTTCCTCCTGCAGGTACATGAGAGCCTTTTCTCTTATGATTTCTGAAACAACAAATCTTTCCGGCCTGTCAGTTATATAGTCTGACGGAAAATACATTGGTCCCGGCTTCAGATATTTAATTATGAGCTTAATCAGCGAATCCACGCCTATACCGTTTAATGCTGACATTGGAAGAATGTCAGCAAAAACATTGTAGCTTCCAAACTCACTGAGCATTCTTACCACAGACTCTTTATCTGTCTTGTCAATTTTATTTATAACAAGTATCTTTTTTACCTTCATATCTTTTATTTTTTCAATTATAAACTCGTCTCCGGGGCCTATTTTGTTGTATTCATCGGTCAGCATAATCAATACGTCCATTTCCTCCAATGCCGTATCTACTTCATAATTCATGAATTCACCAAGCTGACTTTTTGGTTTATGTATGCCAGGTGTATCCAAAAACACAATCTGAGCCTCATCGTCTGTGTAAACTGTCCTTATTTTATTTCTTGTAGTTTGGGGCTTATCCGACATTATTGAAATTTTTTCACCTATCATTGAATTCATTAATGTTGATTTACCTACATTTGGTCTTCCTATTATCGTTACAAATCCTGATTTAAACATTCTTATCCTCTCTTATTCTAAATCCTCTGGTCCAAAGCTGTTGGGGAGGAGTTCATCTATTGTATAAATTTCGTATGAATCAATATTTTTTGCGCAAATTACTTTGATATCCCTGCCGAATTCCACTACAAACTGCCTGCACACTCCACAAGGAAAGGATGTCTTCAAATCGCTGCCCACCACAGCTATTTTTTCAATATCTCTGTACCCTTCCGATACGCATTTTGAAATCGCAACTCTTTCTGCACATATTGTAGGAGTGTAGGATGCAGATTCAATATTGCAGCCTGTAAAAACCTTTCCGCTTTTAGTATACACCGCAGCGCCAACTTTAAACCTTGAATATGGGCTGTATGATTTTTCTCTTGCTTCCATTGCTATTTTTATCAATAATTTATCTTCCATATTGCTAAATTACCACCCTTTCTTATCTATGCTTATTTGAAGGCGACTGTACTCAATCCGTCTACAATTTGTATCCATGTGTTTCCTGGATTTAAGATAAGCTCTTCATTTCCTGAGTAAAACTTCGTCCTGTCTTTCTCGCCTCTTTTTTCCCAGCTTATTTCAATAGCTTCACCTTCAGTGAAATATATTCCCTTTCCTTTTCCCACAGAGGCAAGATACAGCCTGCCTGCATTGTCCAGAACACTCTTAGGTGCCTCAAGAGCTATTATATTTTCAGCCTTAAGCTGTATTCCGTCAAGCTCATCAACGTGCTTTTCGTCATCCTTACTGCGCAGGTAAAGCTTCTCTTCCACATCAAATGTATAATCTGTAGTATTGCTTTTATTGTATGTAATATTGATGCTTTCCGCCTTCATTACAGTATGTTTTTCGGAAAGCAATGTTCTTTTTTCATTGAAGCTGTATGCTTCAAATGCGCTTTCTGCTCTAAAGCCCTTTTTTTCTGCTTCATCCCTGATTGATTTTAGGGTTGTGTACATATTGTGGGGCGCATATTTTCCTGTATCGTAATATCTCCACATAGCACCTGAATAAAGCCCATCAATCTCTGCTGTGCGAAGTCTCTTAGTTTCTGAGAATGCATCCTCGCTGCCTCCCACATGGACGAAAATTGCATCATTTTCCATGGCGTAATATATTATGTACGGCCGGGCGCTCCTTACAGGGCCTACAAGCTTCGGTTCCTTTGCAAGGAATATTGCCAGATACCTTGTGTAAGGGTATTCAACCTGAAATTCATATACTATTTCGGCATCTTTAAGTCCCGACTGCCACCTTGCTTCAGGGTGGTTATCCAGGGACACTGCAACAACTCTTCTTTCTAGCTCCTCGGGATAATACTTCATACCGTCAAGAGGTGAAACCACTTTCCTCGGATCCTCCGGCTCTTCCTCCTCTGGAGGCTCAGTTTCTTCTTGGTCTGAAACATTCGGTTCTTCGGCAGGTTCCTGAGGCAAAGACGTCTTGCTGCTGCAGGAAGTGACCAGCACTACAGCAATTATAAGAAAAATCAAATATTTTTTCATAATTCATCCTTATTTGAATATTTGCAGTTCTTTCATAACTTCCTTTTCTCTCAAGCGCATCTCTTCCTTTTCTGAATCAATCATATGGTCATAGCCTAAAAGATGCAGCATGCTATGAACAGTAAGGTATATCATTTCTCTTTCAAGGCTGTGACCAAAATCATTAGCTTGTTCAATTATTTTCTGTGTTGAAATAACAATATCTCCAAGAATCATCACACCGTCAAATTCATCGTCGTCATCCATGGGGAACGACAGTACATCTGTTTCGCTGTCCACATTCCTGTATTCTCTGTTGAGCTCCTTTATTTCATCATTGGTTACAAAGGAAACGCTGACCTCATAATCCCCCTCTGCTCCTTCAGTCTTGAGAACAGCGGCAATAGCGCCTTCTATTGCTTTCATGTTGTCTTCGGTTACTTCCATGATGTCCTGCCTGTCGTCAAATAAAACATCAATCATTTTTCTTCTCCTCAAATTTCTCGTAAGCCTTTATAATATCCTGCACCAATTTATGTCTCACAACATCCGTTGTGTGAAAATACATAAATCCGATGTCTTCCACATCCTTTAATATTCTCGTTACAGTTTTAAGTCCCGATTTTTTGCCGTCGGGAAGGTCTATCTGAGTGATATCTCCGGTTATTACTGCCTTGGAGCCGTAGCCCAGACGCGTCAAAAACATTTTCATCTGTTCATTTGTAGTATTTTGGGCCTCATCAAGAATGATGAATGAAGAATCCAACGTCCTTCCTCTCATGTAGGCAAGAGGTGCCACCTCAATCAATTGCTTCTCCACGTTTCTCAAATAATTCTCAGGTCCCATGATGTCGAACAACGCATCATAGAGGGGTCTCAGATAAGGGTCAACCTTATCCTGCAGGTCACCCGGCAGGAAGCCTAATTTTTCACCGGCTTCAACCGCAGGTCTCGTAAGTATTATCCTTTCAACCTCTTTTTTGCGGAAAGCATTGACGGCTGCCGCAACCGCAAGATACGTCTTCCCTGTTCCTGCGGGACCAATACCGAATGTGACATCCTTTGAATTAATCAGGTCCATGTATCTTTTTTGCCCCACTGTTTTCGGTTTTATTACTCTTCCCGAAGCGGTGGTCACTATAGCATCCTTCAGTATTACATCGTAATCCACATTTTGGTTGTTTTTATGAGATTCAATAATGTATACTATTTTCTGGTCACTGATTTCTTCTTCGGTATCAACCACCTTAATCATGTCCTTCAGTATCTTTACAACGGCTTCAGTTTTCGGCTTATCACCGGTAACCTTTATAACTCCGCTGCGTATTAAAATATTCACATCAAAATAGCTCTTTATAATCTTGATGTTTTTATCATGTATTCCCAACAGCTTTACGAGATTTTCCTCATTTGCCATCAAAATATTTTCTTCGTGTAATTCCATTAATCCTCCCTATTGCTCTGCTTCCACATTGTTGTCCTGAACAGGATACAATCTGACCTTTTCTCCTATGTCCTCAATAACTTCTATTTGCGCTCTCAGGTAGTAATATGCATCATCTTCAGCATAATTAAGCGATGACGTCAATATTCTCGCATCCACACCGCACATTTTTAATAAATCGTCATACATGCTTATTTTCATTTTGTTTTTGGCTGTTTCTTCATCTATTTCCACAGCCTTTACAACCTGTTCATAATAGGTTCCCTTTACTACCGCAATATCGGATAAATTTGAAACTATAGGAATTTTAACTGTTCTCTCTTTATAATTATAGTTTTCAAAAGGCGCTTTGTCACCTATTATTTTAATACTGCTGCCATTTAATTGCAAGTAATAAACATTTTTACTCCTTTTGGAATCAACCTCAATGTTTTTAGCCTTTTCCTCCCGTAGCTCAAAATTATAATATGTCTTGCCGTAAATAATTCCTTCCGACGGCACCATCATGAATTCCTCGGTCTTGTTTTTTATCATTCCCATGACCAATGTCTGCCCTTCGTACACCACGTCGCCTTCCTTTACCACAGACTGACCGCTCTTGGCAACCACTTTATTTATTATTGCATTTTTCTTTGAAATAATGCTTGAAGGCTCATTGCTTTTTATTTCTGCCTGCTCAGGCTTTTTTTCTTTTACGAATATTATAAGGTTGGATCCTTCAATATGTACCTCCACAAACTTGAATTTTTCAAAGTTTTTATACAGCAGTGTCTCTATTTTTTCGGTTTTCAGCTTTGAGCGTGCTACCGGAATAGATATGCTGTTATCCTCCAAAGTTTTTTTAATGTCGTTTGCCGTTATCTGATTTGTTCCTATAATCTCAACATTCCATACAAGAGATGACAGAACATACAGGCATATGCCCAACATAAAAAGTCCCGCAAGGAATCCCTTTCGAACCTTAAGCTTTCTAAGCTTGATCGCAAGACCGTTTGAGCTGACAGCCTCCATCTTTGTCTCTTTTATTATTTCCTGGTATGCCTTATAATCTTCATAGGATATTTTAAATTTCATCCCATCTTCTTTTTTTTCTGCATCCCATATACTGATGCCTTTTCTCCGGAGTAAATTCAAGACCTTTTCGCTGTTTGACGCCTTCAGGCGTATAACCACATATCCCTTCAAAAAAGATACTAACTTGAATGTAAGCATACTTACTCCTTTTCGGCAAACATTATTTCTTTTATATTTCCTTTAACAATTATACTGTCGCTGTTTATCTCCTCTATCTTAAATTTTGACCCTTTTATAAAAATGTTATTTTCAATAGTCCTTATCCCTACCTCATTATCCTCATAAATTATTATTCCGCTGTGGTTTTCTATTATCACCTTCTTATTTCCATGCATCCTCAAATTGAAATTATCCGACATGGCATCATTCGGCAGCTCCAAATCATCCGCAATCTTGCTTCTGAAGTTATTGAATTTTCCCATACATACCTCCTTTACTGATGCTTATATTGTATAATAATTTATAAATTTAATTTCTATTCAACAAAAGTGCGAAGAAAAAAATATAGCATCTAATTTTCTTTGATAAAAAAAGCTCTGCATTCCAACGTTCCTTTTTTTAAAGTTTTTCCCGAGTATTCTGGTGTATGAAATAGATGCCTTCATTAGGTACATGTCAGATTTGGCATATGAATATATATACCTGATCCATCTCAGTTTAATTCTCTAACCTTGTGACTAAAAATAATATATGTAATTATTATCAGCTAACTCAGAAAAACAAATCAGCATAGTACAACCTTAGCATATGTGACAGCTCAGCTTATGCTACACCCAATCATAATTATCACGCATTTGCAGCTGTTTCCTTGTACCAGTCGATAATACGTGCTTAGCACTAGCTCTCCTCTCCATACGCTGCTTTAGCACTATAAATTTTATACATCTTCTTTTTTTGCACTTACCTTCCATATAATAAATTATGCATCCACTCCCTTGTCTATGATTATCCGGAAGTACTTTTGTCATTACGACCAATATAAACACAGATGAAAAAAGATTCCGATACTAATTTTACAGTATCGAAATCCTTAAATCTTATATATGTTTAGGAGAATTATTTCAATAGTCTTACTATAATTTCATCTACTGATGATGCTGTCGATGAATTTGGCTTAATGAAGTTAACCTTGTATTTTCCATTTTCATCTTTGTCAAAACCTATAATACCACCTATTTTACCTGTTTCTTCTTTGCCTTCTTCTGTAAGCATAAGATTTACCGTATATTGGTATTCAGGATTGTCTGAAGAAGTTTTTATTTTCTCAAGTTCTACACTATCTACTGATGAATAAAATTCGTTTGAATATGCCAAGTCATCCATGTAGGTGGCTATACCCTGAGAAAATAAATGTTCCAACCCCTTTTGTGTAGTATAAGGTCGATATTCCTCAATATAAGACATATACACATCTTCATCAATATCCTTGATTCCCGTTCCATCAATTACTAGACTCTCATGCTTCTCTTTAACATTTATAATGGCCTCATAGTCTTTAACCTCATAAATACTTTTCAAAAGGCTTTCGGCTGTGTTTTTCTCTTGATTTTTTTCGCATCCGTATATTAATAAGGTTAGAACAAGTAAAATTAGTAGTGTTATTGATTTTTTCTTTATCATAATAATTTGTCCTTCCTAAACTATATATTTTGATTTTATAATTAAAACGATTAGCCTGTGATACTAAACAAATCATTATATGATATATGCCTGTATCACTGTACGTTCTTGCTTGTCTTGGCATCTTAACACACTCCCTTATATGTATTGAATAAATCAGGATTATGTCTTGCCGAAAGACCATAGGAGACCATAGGGGACGGTTCTTGCTGGTTACTCACCTGACACTTCGTTTACCCTTTTATGTATATTAAGTACCGTATTTTTGTTAATGTTAAAAATTGAGGCAATTTGTCTTGCTGACAATCCAAACATTATTTTTAATTTTATTATTAATTCATTCCTTATGTCGTAGTTTTCTTTCTTGATTAAATCATCGAGATTTATGCCTTTTGATGATAAAATATCATATATGAATTCTTTTGCTTGGTTTTCTTTTTCAAGTCTAATTTCATCATTACTTTTTTCCATGAAATCGATAAAATTAATATCTGAGTCTAAACTTCCAAACTCAATGAATAATTTTCTTGCCGATGTCATATTTGCCGAAAATATTTTTAACACTTTTTCGGTTATTAAGTTGTTGTCGCGCTTTTTTTCATTAATGTAGTCATAATAGCTACTCCACCAGTACTTTTCCGGAGATTTGACTATTCCAGCCTTTACCGGATTATTATGTATATATCTTACTGCAGCTAATAAGTAATTTTCATTGTCTACAACTTCACTCTTAAATCTATCTTGAAAAAGGTGACCAACACGTTTATATTTTTTATTAAAATAATAAACAAAACTTACATTTATTCTTTTCATTAGTCTTGCTATTTCATAACTACTTTTTTGTAATAACAAATGTACATGATTATCCATCAAACAATACGCATAGATTTCAGCTTTCTCCTCATCTAATTTATCAAATAGAACACCAATAAAGTACCTTCTGTCATCATCATCTAAAAATATCTTCTTTTTTTCATTGCCTCTTATCATTATATGATATATGCCTGTATCACTGTACGTTCTTGCTTGTCTTGGCATCTTAACACACTCCTTTATATATATTGAATAAATCAGGATTATGTCTTGCCTAGCTGCAAACATATTATTTATATAACTATATATCAATTGTAAATATATGTCAATATCGCTTAAAATACAAAAAATTGACCAGAAAGAACCGTCCCCTATGGTCCGAAAGAACCGTCCCCTATGGTCCTGGTCTTATTTTTTATCCGGTTTAATTTTTCTTATATGATAAATTGTCAGGATTAACAATGCTGTATTTATTCCTGCTACTGCTGGTGAACAGTCTCTGCTTTCAAACAATATCTGCCTGCCAGATATAAATAACATATACAATTCAGAAAATAAAAGTAATTTTAAAAAAATTCTTATATCATTATAAGCATTTTTATTCTCTTCAGTGCTACTTTTTATTTCTTTACCACTTTCATTGTTCATAATACAGCCTCCTACCATTGATTTAGTTATATTGAATATAATTAATTTATATATTAGCATTATATATAACTTTCAAGTACATTTCAATAAATATAGAAAATAAAAAAACCCCGTATAACGGGGTCTTTAAACTATTTTATATATTTAGCCACAATTTCGTTAACTTGTTTACCGTCAGTCTTGCCTTTTACTTGAGGCATTATGAGAGCCATGAGTTTGCCCAGATCTTTTTTGGTCTGAGCGCCTGTTTGTTCAATTGCTTTTTGAACAATTTCATCAAGCTCTTCATATGACAGTTGAGGCGGTAAATATTCCAATAGTATTTTGATTTCTTCATTGGTAAGATCAATAAGATCTTGTCGATTGCCTTTTTCAAAGTCAGGAATTGAGTCTTTTTTCTGTTTAATCTGCTTAGCGATAATGTCAATTACATCGGCATCAACAAGTTCGACTCTCTCGTCAACTTCTCTCTGCTTAACAGCTGCTCTCACCATAGTAACAACATCTTTTCTGACTTTTTGCTTAGATTTCATGGATTCTTTCAAATCTTCCATTAATTTCTCTTTTAAAGGCATACATTCACCTCTTATCTTGCTTTTTTGTTTTTCTTTCTACGAGCCGCTTCAGCTTTCTTTTTACGCTTTACGCTTGGTTTCTCATAGTGCTCTCTTTTTCTTACTTCTGACATAACACCTGTAAGCGCACATTGTCTTTTAAATCTTCTGAGAGCGTTATCGATTGATTCGTTCTCTCTAACCTTTACCTCTGTCATTTTGCTACCCTCCCCTCGTCTTCTACTACTGTATGTCCCAGACACCAGCGAGTTTGAAATAGCACTTAGTTATTATATAACATAGAATAAGTAAATGCAAGAAATTTATGATAAAGTTTCTGACAATTTTCTTCCACCTACTAAATGGAAGTGCAGATGCTGTACAGATTGACATCCGTCTTCTCCGCAATTGCTGATAACTCTGTATCCTGAGTCCTTAATATCTTCCTGCTCCGCAATTTTATTCACTGTTTCAAATAATTCGGAAACAACAGCGCTGTTCTCCGAATTAATATCATTCATTGAAGCTATATGAATTTTGGGAACTATTAAGATATGTACGGGAGCCTGAGGATTCAAATCCCTGAACGCTATTATATTTTCAGTTTCATATACGCAATCTGACGGAATTTCTTTATTTGCTATTTTACAAAAAATGCAGCTCATTCTTTTCACCTCACTCCTGTATCATTCTATTCACATACCAGATAATCGTTCGTAACATTTTTTATGTTAGCACTAACTACCTGGTTTTTAATATTAATATCACTTTTTAATAAAACTTTCAAGTAATTTGTTGTATAACCTTCAAAAATATTTTCGTAATCCTGGGTTTCAACCAATACTGACAGAGTTTTTCCGACAAATTTCTCCATAAATTCATTTGCAACTGAATTTCCCAAATCAATTAACAGCTTGCTTCGCTGTGATTTTATGGATTCATCCACCTGATTATCCATTTCGGCAGCCTTGGTTCCTTCTCTCACAGAATATTTAAAAACATGTATCCTTGAAAATTTAATCACTTTTACAAATTCAAGTGTTTCGTTGAATTCTCTTTCATCCTCACCGGGAAAGCCCACAATTATATCGGTTGTAATCCCTGCATCCGGCATGTACTTCCTTATTATATCAACATTGTTTTTATATTCTTCACTGGTGTACTTCCTGTTCATGCGCTTTAGGACGCTGTCGCTTCCGCTTTGCAGAGAAAGATGGAAGTGGTCACAGGTTTTTTTCAAACTGCTGTATCTTGAAATGAAGTCTTCGGTAATCAGCTTGGGCTCTAATGAACCCAGTCGCACTCTCTCAATGCCGTCAATGGTGTCTATATCCTCTATGAGCCTTATGAGAGCATCTTTTTCCTGAATATCCCTGCCATAGGATGAAATATGAATTCCGTTGAGGACTACTTCCTTGTAGCCGTTTGCTGCAATTCTTCTCACTTCATCAACGATGTCCTTATGCTTTCTGCTTCTTATTGGACCTCTCACATAGGGTATTATGCAGTATGAGCAGAACTGGCTGCATCCGTCCTGGATTTTAATGTTTGCTCTTGTTTTATCATGAACGGTGCTGATTTTAAGCTCCTCAAAATCCTCTTTGGAGCAAAAGTCCTCCACAGCTTCAGAATACGGCTCCAAACGGCTCAATTTCTCATTTAAGAGCCTTCCGATGCTTGCCTTGTGCTTTGTACCTATTATTATATCCGCCTGTGTTTCGCTGCTTATTTTCTCTCTGTTAAGCTGCACGCTGCATCCCACTGCAACGACAATGGCATTTGGATTTATTCTCTTGGCCTTGTTGATGAACTGCCTTGATTTTCTTTCGCTTTCCTTTGTTACAGCACATGTATTTATTATATATATATCACTTTCCTCTCCCGAGGGAAGAACGCTAAAGCCTTCTGATTCTAACAGCTCTGTCATTGCTTCCGTTTCAAACTGATTTACCTTGCATCCCAGGGTTGTAAATGATACTGTATATTTATCCTTGCGGTTTGTTTCTGAATGGTTCGTTTGATTCGTTTGATTCATTTGATTTTTAATTCTCCTGCCTGTTACTAATTTTATTGAAATAATATCATAAAAAATTATATTTATCAAGCATCAAGTCCGAAATGCATCTTCAATAAAATTAATTGTACCACTATCGGCAATAATTTCGATTACATCAAACTGGCAAAACATATCATCCTGTTTTTTAAGCAGGAAATAGTACTTTGCGGCGCTGATGATTTTCCTTTGCTTTGAAGTGGTGACAAATTCCCGCGGATACCCGTAGGACACATCTTTTCGTCCCTTGACCTCTACAAAATGAATTCTGCCGTCCCTTACGGCAATGATATCTATCTCACCAAATCTGCATATGAAATTTTTATCTATGATGTCATATCCCATATCAAGCAGGTATTTTTCGGCAATTCGTTCATATTCAGAACCCTTGCTGTCGCTCATCATCTCTTCAGAGAGCCCAGTATTCCTCTTATGAGAGACCTGCCTATTTCTCTTCCTATAGTATTCATTGCAGAGTTTGCCACTCTTTCTACAGGAGTTGCCCTTGAAGCCTTTTTGTTTCTGAGCTTTTCAAGCTCCTTCTGCTCTTTTTCGCGCCTCTTTGCTTCTTCGAGCATTACTTTTTCTCTTTCAGCATCCTTCTGGGCAATTATCTTCTGCTCGTTTAGCACTTCGAAAGCTGATTCACGGTCCTCTGTTCTGTTGTACTTATAGTACAGCAAGGAGCCTTCGATAATTTGTCTTCTTAAAGTATCATCAACGGTTCCGAATTTGCTCTGAGGAGGAAGAATAAATGCACGCTCCACCACTGTCGGGCTTCCCTTTTCATCAAGACAAGATATGAGGGCTTCCCCTGTTGCAAGCTCTGTTATGGCTTCCACCGTATTGAAGGAAGGATTTTGCCTGAAGGTTTCAGCCGCTGCCGAAACCTTTTTCTTATCTGCAGGCGTAAATGCCCTCAATGCGTGTTGTATTCTGTTTCCAAGCTGTCCCAGTATGTCTGCCGGGATGTCCGCAGGGCTTTGGGTAACAAAGTATACACCCACACCCTTGGAACGGATGAGTCTGACAACCTGCTCTATTTTATTCAGCAATACCTTTGATGCATCATCAAACAGAAGGTGTGCTTCATCAAAGAAAAACACCATTTTCGGTTTTTCTGGATCTCCAATTTCGGGAAGATTTTCAAACAGCTCAGAAAGCATCCACAAAAGGAAGGTTGAATAAAGAACAGGATTTAAAAACAGCTTTGCACTGTGCAGAATATTTATGTATCCTCTTCCGTCATCTGCTGTACGCATCCAGTCACGAAAATCAAGGTTTGGTTCTCCGAAGAAATAATTTCCGCCCTGGTCCTCTAGAACCATCAGGCTTCTTAATATTGCTCCTATACTTTGAGAAGTTATGTTTCCATACTTCATTGTCAGTTCCTTCGCATTTTCGCCCACATGCTGTATCATTGCCCTCAGATCCTTCAGATCAATCAGCAAAAGCTCTTTATCGTCTGCAACCCTGAATACTATGTTCAGTATTCCCGACTGCGTATCATTTAATCCAAGTATCCTGGACAGCATAAGGGGACCCATTTCAGAAATTGTTGTTCTTACGGGAAGGCCTTCTTCCCCGAAAACATCCCAGAACTGCACAGGAAAGGATTTATATTCAAAGCCATCTATTCCAAATCGCTGTATTCTTTCCTGCATATTTTCATTGTCTGTACCGGGAGATGCAAGGCTTGCCAAATCTCCCTTTATATCTGCAAGAAACACAGGAACCCCCATCTGACTGAAGGATTCTGCCAAAACCTTTAGAGTTACGGTCTTTCCCGTTCCTGTTGCACCTGCCACAAGACCGTGCCTGTTAGCCATCCTTGGTTCCAGATATATGCGCTTATCACTTTTTCCAATCCAAATTTTATTATCAGTAAACATGTTCTCTCCTCTCAGTAATAAGAAAATAAATTCAATCTATTATACCAGCTAAACAGGTGTTTTTCAAATGATTATCTGCTTCCTTTATCGTATGGAATTCCCTCGGCTCTGGGTGCCTGCGAATTCTTGGACGAAAACGTCAGCACTATGAGTGTTGCAATATAAGGAATCATTTTATAAACTTCATTTGATATAGGAAGGCTTTTAAGTATAGGGATGCCTGAATATGCCGAAGCAAATGTCTTCATAATTCCAAAAAAGAAGGCTGCAAAGAAAATCTTGTTTGTTCTCCATTGACCAAATATGAGCACAGCCAGTGCAAGAAATCCGTATCCGGCAACTGTTGCATTGAAATTCGTACTCGTTGGAATTACAAAAGTAAGCCCGCCTATACCGGCAAGGATTCCAGAAATGATAACTCCCGAATATCTTATGCGATACACGTTGATACCTACGGAATCTGCCGCCTGGGGATGCTCGCCGCAGGAACGCAGCCTCAACCCAAAGCGTGTATGGTTTATTACAATCCAGGATAAAAGTGCTATAAACAGTCCGACATATGTGGTAATATAGCAATTTCGGAAAAGTATCGGTCCCACGAATGGTATATCTCCAAGAAAAGGAACCTTGCTTATATAAAATGTGTCCGAAAACTGTATCTGCTGAACACCCTGAACCATTCGCGCGGTGAATATTGCAAATGCAGGCGCAAACATATTTAATGCCGTTCCGCTTATAGTTTGATCCGCCCTGAGCCTTATTGCCGCAAATGCATGGAAAACTGAAAAAACACCTCCGGTAATTCCGGCTACCAGCAGGGACAACAGCAGCAGCCCCTGACCGCTCATACTCTTCTGAAAAACATTTATAAATGCAATTCCGGCAAATGCTCCAATAACCATTATTCCTTCCAGTGCAATGTTTACTATACCGCTGCGTTCTGAAAACATACCGCCTAAAGCAACTATTAAAAGAGGAATTGCAAAATACATTGTCTGCTGTGCAATAAAATATAAAGTATTCATTTTGATTCCTCCTTTTCAGCATGCTCGTCATCTTCGTCCGCGATATTGTCCATATTGTCCATATTGTCCTTATTTTCCCGGGCATCAGAACTTTCTTCAATCGGTGACGCCATAAAGGTATTTAAAAGCTGCTTAAACATCAATGCGAATGCTCCGCAATAAATTATGACGGCTATAATCATATCTATTACTTCAGGAACGAAATTGTAGAGTTGAATATTGAATCCTCCCACCGTCAAATGAGCTATGAACAACCCAGCAAACAATATGCCCAATGGATGGGACATTCCCAGCAATGCTACCGAGATTCCGCTGAATCCCTCCGGAGCCAGCACATCTAATACCTGAAGATATTTTCCAGACCCTGAAAGATATAAAAGACCTCCGCCAAGCCCTGACAATGCTCCCGCAATAACCATGGAAAAAACAATGCTTTTCTTTTCATTTATGCCTGCATACTTGCTTGCGCTTTTATTGCTGCCACATGCCTTAAGCTCATAGCCGAATGTGGTCTTATGCAAAACCACATAAATAATAATCACCGCTAATATTGCAATTATAATTCCTATATTCAGATTGCCCGTGTTGAAAAGCTTATCAAGACCAGCCTTTGGAAGCACAGCACTTTTGGCCACAGGCTTCGTCTGATTTTTAAGCGCATCATACACTGTTTTTACTATTGTCATGTTTACGAGATACATGCCTATGTAGTTCATCATTATTGAGGTTATTACTTCGTTAACGTTGAAAAAAGCCTTGAGAAGGCCGGGGCCCGCACCCCACACTGCTCCTGCCGCCATAGCACCTGTAAGAGCTGCTAACCAGTGCATTTCCGCAGGTATAAACGTCCACTTTACACCGATATAAATTGCAGCAAATGCTCCGCATGTGAACTGCCCCGAAGCCCCTATATTGAAAAGCCCCGTCTTGAAAGCAAATCCTACGGACAAGCCGGTCATAATTATGGGTGTTGCAAAGTATATCACCTGTCCTATTCCTCTGGATCCTTCCGAAAAACCGCCTGTGAGTATTGTCGCAAAGGCTGGAAGCGCATCCTTTGAATTGCTTATAAATAATATGATAAGTCCGAAAAGAAGACCTGCAGCAATGGCCATCAATGATGAGATAAAGCTTATTGCTCCCTTATGCTCCTGCAAATTACGCCTTTTTTCCATAGCTTTCACCCCTCTTTGATCCTGCCATATAAAGTCCCAGCTCACTTACTGTTATTTCTTCAGGATTTAACTCTCCCACAATTTCACCTTCATATATTACCAATATCCTGTCACTTACATTCATAACCTCATCAAGCTCCAATGAAATCAGCAGCACTGCCTTTCCTTCATCCCTCTGTGCCATGAGCTGCTTGTGAATATATTCTGTTGCTCCAACATCAAGCCCTCTTGTAGGCTGGACGGCCAGTACTATTTCAGGATCTCTGTCAAGCTCCCTGGCAATTATCAGCTTCTGCTGATTGCCTCCGGACATGTTTCTTACCACTGAATCTTCATCCTTTGGGCTCCGGATATCATATTGCTTGATAAGTTTTCTGGCATATTCCCTTACGGAATTAAATTTAATAAGTCCGAATTTCTGAAATTTCGGCTCATAATACGTCTGCATGACCGCATTTTGCTGAAGGTCAAAATCCAGAATTAGTCCGTGCTTATGCCTGTCTTCAGGTATGTGTGCCATTACGTAAATACATTTTCTTCTTATGGATTCTCTTGTTACATCCCTGCCGTTTAAAAATACCTTTCCTTCATTTATCGGTATAAGTCCTGTAATTCCATATACAAGCTCTGACTGCCCGTTGCCGTCAATACCTGCAATACACACGATCTCGCCCCTGTTAACATCAAATGTCACATCATTGACCATGTTCTTCTTTGAGTTCCTGGCTTTTATAGTGAGATTCCTTACTTCCAAAACGGCTTTGCCGACCTTGGTATCTATTTTATCTATATTAAAGCTTACCTTACGCCCCACCATCATTTCTGACATCTGTTCCTTTGTGGTGGTGCTCACATCTACCGTCCCTATGTGCCTGCCCTTTCTCAACACCGTGCAGCGGTCAGCTACTTCCTTTATCTCATTTAATTTATGAGAAATAAAGATTATGGATTTGCCTTCTTTGACAAGCTCCTTCATAACCTTCATCAATTCTTCTATTTCCTGAGGCGTAAGCACGGCTGTGGGCTCATCAAAAATAAGGATATCGTTATCACAGTATAGCATCTTGAGTATTTCAACTCTTTGCTGCATACCAACCGTAATATCCGAGATATACGCATCGGGGTCAATTTTCAGCTTATATTTATTGCTGAGATCCATTACCTTTTTACGCGCGTCCTCTTTTCTTAAAATTCCTGCCTTTACCGTTTCTCTTCCCAATATGATACTTTCAAGAACCGTAAAATTATGCACCAATTTGAAGTGCTGATGAACCATGCCTATATCCAAATTGTTTGCATCATTTGGATTGCTGATTTGCTCAGTTTTTCCATTTATTATTATTTCTCCCTTTTCTGCCTGGTACAAGCCGAAAAGCACGCTCATGAGGGTGGACTTTCCGGCTCCGTTTTCCCCCAGCAGCGCATGTACCTCACCTTTTTTTACCTTGAAGGTAACATCATCAAGTGCCTTAAATTTTCCGAATATTTTAGTAATATGATTCATTTCTATAACATATTCCATACAGCACCACCTAAGACTATAAGTTTATGAATAAGGTTGCTTAAAAGACTACAGTCCAAAGCAACCTTACAATATTAATTAATTATTTTTCTATTTGATTACTTCAATCTTAACCTTTTCCACTGCAATATCTGCCGCCGTTACTTCTTCTGCGGGTTTGCCTGAATTTGCAACAACTGCAGAATCATTCAGTATCTTCACATCTTTTGAAACGATTTTTGAGTAAATTGCATCATAGTCAGCCTGTGAAAACTTTTCAAATCTTGAGTTTTCCATAGGTAGCTGAACACCCTTAACTGTTGCATCCAACGAAACTGATGTTCCTCCGGGGAAGCTTTTAGCATAATAGCTTGCAAGTGCATCATACACAGATTTTGAAAGGTTTTTCATGGATGATGT
>DAMAEI010000001.1:102675-104678 GCA_031997345.1 Sedimentibacter sp.
CAGATTGATCTACGTCAACCCCGATTACTTTCCTGCCCGCTGCTTCCGCAGCCTTCATTACAGAGTTTCCAACGGCACCCCCGCATGCAAATATAACTTCTGTTCCTTCATTGAACCATGCAGAGGCTTTTGCCTGATTTTCAGGGGAGGCATCAAAGTTTCCCACATAAGTATATTTAACCTTAACATCATCCGATAATCCAAGCTCTTTCGCAGCATAATCGGCTCCCTGTACAAATCCGTATCCGAAACGTACAACCGCCGGCACTGCCATACCGCCCATAAAGCCTAACTTTGTATAGCCTTCCTTAACTATGCTGTATCCTGCCAAAAATCCTGCCTCTTCCTCGGCATAGAATATCGAATATGTATTAGGAGCTATTTCAATATTATAATCTCCGGCATGAGGAGCACCGTCAAGAATTACAAAATTCACTTCCGGATACTTTGTCTGAACAGTATAAATCGGAACCTCAAATAGGAATCCCGGGCAAACAATCACCTTAGCGCCGGCTTTAACCGCAAGGTCTATTGAATTGATATAAGCTGCATCTGATTTCTCTGTCGGTTTGTAATACTTGTAAGTTATACCTTTTTCCTTTGCATATGCTTCTACACCCTCCCATGCCCCCTGGTTAAATGATTTGTCATCAATCGTTCCAACGTCGGTAATCAATGCCAACTCAAATTTATTGCTGTCAGCCGGTTTCTCAGCAGGCTTTTCAGCCGGTGTTTCCGCAGGCGTATCTGTCGCTTGCTCTTGCGTACATGATGAAAAAGCAAAAATCATTACAAAGGCAAGTACAACTATAAATAGCTTTCTCCACAACTTCATAATACTTATTCCCTCCGAATATTATTAAATTTTTTGAAGATTTATAAATTACGCTGTTCAGCGTCCTTTATCAGGTTAATTGCGGAACTTGTTCCTATTCTTGAGCATCCCTCATCTATAAAGGCCTTCATATCTTCAATTGTCTTTATTCCCCCTGATGCCTTAATCTTAACATTTGGACCTATGTATTTTTTAAACAGTCTAACATCCTCCAAATCAGCGCCTGCTGTGCCAAAACCGGTTGATGTTTTTATATAATCTGCTCCCCCATTGGTAACGGCGTAGCAGACTTCTATTTTTTCTTCATGTGTCAAATAACATGTTTCAACTATAACCTTCAATATTTTATCGCCCGCTGCTTTCTTTATTGCCGCGATTTCTTCCTCCACTTTTTTATACTCCATATTTTTTACATCGGAAATATTGATTACCATATCAATTTCATTCGCTCCGTCTGCAATGGCACGTGTGCATTCCGATATCTTTGCTTCTGTTACCGAATACCCCAGCGGAAATCCTATTACAGTGCATATATTTATTTTTTCACCATAAGTATCATTTATTTGCTTTACATAACAAGGCGGTACGCATACGGACGCAACCTTGTATTCAATAGCTTCATCACACAGGACACTTATATCCCCCCATGTTGCAAACGCTTTCAATTGAGTGTGATCTACATATTTTAAAAGCTCAATATTGTTCATATTTAAACCCACCTGTTCTTCCATTATCTACTTGTGTTTACAAGTTTATCACAAAAAAATATTTACGTCAATTATATCTTAAGACAAGAAAACTGATACCTATAAGTTATAAAGCATCAGTTTTTTTGCTATTTTTGAATTACTTAACGCTATGAAAAGAACCCTCCAAGCTGAGCGATCTCCAGCGCCTTTACAACATCCACGTGATATGGTCCCTTGCGCGTAACCTTGAATACAAATTTGTCTCCCGGGGAAAATTCCACTTCCTTTTCTCCGTCAAGGGCTATGGTTCCTCTTTCATCTGCCGTAAATTCATATCCCTCTTCAAGCTCAAGCATGACAGGAGAACCTACAAGAAGAGATTCAAGTATACCTGCAGATACGGGAGCTACAACAGATTCTCCACTATTAACATCAATGCACATACCAAAGTCATCCTGAGGAGTCACTATTTTTCTGCA
>DAMAEI010000001.1:104688-112376 GCA_031997345.1 Sedimentibacter sp.
TATTGAAGAAAAACCTATGGATGCGGGGTGGCTTCTTGTTACAAATATCTTTTTAATATTTTCCATATCCCATATTGCCTTGGATGCAATATGCACCTCATTTGAAATTACCGCATCTACAAGAGCAATATCAACCAACTCTGAATCCTTGTATATCTCTATTCTTTTATCTCTTATTGCATACAGATTTTTTTCAAATTTATTTGATGCGGCCGCTGCAGCCGCCATTCCTGCAATAGTTCCTTCAATCATCACGGGATAGACGTTATTTGTCCCTGTAGATACTGCAATAATGGGAGTATCCTTTACGACCTTTGCCAAGGCTCTGTTGGTTCCGTCCCCTCCAAGCGTTACAATACATCCTACGCCTTGCTCTTCCATGTATTCCGTAATATTTAGCGTATCTCTGAAGCTGTTGTATTTTGGAAGCTCCACTAATTCTATTTCACATTTTAATGTTTTTCGTGTAATTAATCTTTCCTTTACCTTGTAACCTATTCTGCTGAAGTCTGAAAGCATGTATATTTTTTCAACCCCAAGAGCCTGGGCGCCTAATATTATTCTTTCTACAATATTTATTTTCTCTCCGTTATCCGTTACGGTTGCATAGGATAAAAGTCTCCTTATGTCCTTGCCGGATGCGGGATTCGCTATAATTCCTATTGAAGTCATTTTTTCCTCCTGCTGTGCTGTCGCTTTATTTTGTTGCTTACTGCAACTTACTCTCCGCATATTTGAATGCCTCCCTAAAGGAAGCAATTGGTTGGGCTCCCACCAGGACGGTCATATCGTCAATTATAAATGTGGGGGTGCTGTTTACATTGTAATTGCGTGCTGTTTCATGTGCCTCTCTCAGTCTTTCTTCATAAATTCCCGTCTTAATTTTACTGAGCATTTCTTCCTTGTCCAATCCGATGCTTTCGGCTATGGAGGCTAGCAATTTGTCATCATTTATATCCATGCCCTTTGTGAAATATTCATAAAATATTTTATCATGAAATTCGTGAAATTTTCCGTTATCCTTTGCATACTCTCCCGCCAAAAGAGCTTTATGAGTATTTGACATCGTATCTGCTCCGCAAAAGCTAATACCATATTCATCGCCCATGCGGGACAAATTCATGAACATTCCTTCAAGTGGCATTCCCGGAAATAAATCCGAAACCCTCTGACCCTTTTCAGGAACCTCGGGATGTATTTCAAATGGCAGCCATTGGTCATCTATTGTATATTCCTTTTTAAGCTCATCGACAATACCTTTGCCAATATAGCAAAATGGTCATGTATAATCTGAAAATATAATCAATTTATGCTTCATTTCTTTCTCCTTTTAAGTTGATAATTTTGTTATACCCATATTATATCTGAAATAATCATAATAAAAGAACAAACGTCATATAAAGCTCATTTGTTCTTGGCTGTTCATTATTTTTTTAAGAAATGTCTTCCTGTGAATCTCTGTGGGGCCATACTCAAGAAGTGCATCTATGTGCTCCTTTGTACCGTAGCCCTTATTTCTGGCTAAATTATACTCAGGATAAATTTTGTCTGCTTCATCCATCTGTCTGTCTCTAGTAACCTTGGCCACAATTGAAGCCGCGGCAATTCCGTGACATTTTGCATCTCCCTTAACTATGTTGAGCTGCGGTATGCATGTATCTAATTTTTCCGCATCTATCAAAAGATAGTCCGGTACCACATTATTGCCTTCCTTATCCCTCAGGTTTTCGACTGCCTGGAGCATAGCAAGCTTGGTGGCATTTTTTATGTTAATTTCATCCACCTTTTCACAGCTCATTTCTCCTATGCCCACAGCCACAGCCTTTTCCATAATGACATCAAACAACTGCTCTCTCTTTTTATGTGTCAGCTTCTTTGAATCATTTACACCCTCTATGAGAACATCTTTAGGCATAATTACTGCGCAGGTCACCACACTTCCCGCAAGGCATCCTCTGCCTACCTCGTCAATGCATGCAAGATACTCATATCCCTTGTTCCACAACTCCTGTTCGATTTTCAGCATCATCGTTCACCTATGTTTTCCAAAGTTATATTTCCTAACTTTCCGCTTCTGAAATCATTCAGCAGCAGATTGGCAACTCTTAGGTAATCTATTTCGGAATTGTTTATGAGATATCCTTTTTTAAATGCTATGTTATCCAATATGTCCAAGGGCTTTTCTCCCTGTTCGATATTGTATTTTTCCAATATTGAGTTTAATTTGTTCATCTTAATCATTTTTTCAACAAATTTTAGGGCTATTTCTTCCAGCACAAGTGTTTCATCCTTAATTGCCCCTGTAAATGCCAGGTTTAAAGCACCTTCCTCGTCCTCAAACTTAGGCCACAAAATTCCAGGTGTGTCTAACAAATCGATATTACCGGCTAAATTAATCCATTGCTTGCCTTTTGTAACTCCGGGCATGTTTCCGGTCTTGGCGCTTTTCTTTTTAGCTAATGAATTTATGAGCGTTGATTTTCCCACGTTGGGTATGCCCACAATCATTGCCTTGATTCTCCTATTTATCAGCCCGCGTTTCTTGTATCTTTCAAGTATTTCCTTAGAGGCATCGGCAATGGCATTGTCTAATTTTCTCAGTTCCTTATTGTTTGTTGAATTGTAAAGTACACATGACCAGCCCTTACTTTTGTAATATTCTTCCCACATCTTGTTCATATTTGGGTCTGCAAGGTCATATTTGTTCAGCACTATAAGTCTTTTTTTATCCCTGAACAGCTGATCAAAATCAGGATTTTTACTTGCTATGGGAATTCTTGCATCAATAACCTCTATTATAATGTTAACCAGCTTGATGTTTTCCTGAAGCAAATCCTTGGTTTTTTTCATATGCCCCGGATACCAATTTATATTCATAAATACCATCCATCCTTTAAATAAAATTGAGGACCTCCGCCCTCAATTAATATTAATAGTTCTTTAATTCTTTAACCTTTGTAGCCTTACCTGTTCTTTCTCTCAGATAGTACAGTTTAGCACGTCTTACTTTACCTTTTCTTGTAACTTCAATTTTGTCGATTTTTGGTGAATGTACAGGGAATGTTCTTTCAACGCCTACACCATAAGAAATCTTTCTTACTGTGAAAGTTTCTCTGTTGCTTCCGCCTTGTCTTTTTAAAACAATACCTTCGAACACCTGAATTCTTTCTCTGCTACCTTCTTTAATCTTAACATGCACTTTTACTGTATCTCCAACGTTAAAAGGTGTTACTTCACTTTTAAGCTGTTCATTTTCAAATGATTTTATTAAGTCCATTTTTTTACCTCCCTTCGCTTAAGCGTTTGTGCTTTTATATAGTCTTGCTAATTTGTTGTATTCTTTAATTGTGTCTTCGTCTTTAATCATATCTGGTCGTCTCTCCAAAGTAGCTTCAATTGCCTTGAAACGACGCCATTCTTCAATTTTTTTATGGTGACCGGACAGCAGTATTTCCGGAACATCCATTCCCAAGTAGCTTTCAGGTCTTGTATACTGAGGATACTCCAGCAGATTACCGCTGTGAGATTCCTCTACGGATGATTCATCAGAACCCAGCACTCCCGGTATCAGTCTGACCACTGCATCAATAACCGTCAGAACCGGAAGCTCTCCGCTTGTAAGAACATAATCACCCATAGATATTTCCTCATCTACGTATCTGTCGATAATTCTCTGATCTATGCCTTCATAATGCCCTGCAATAAGTATAATGTGTTCCTTTGAAGAAAGCTCTCTTGCTTTTTTTTGATTAAATAAACTACCTTTCGGTGATAGATAAATAACATATGAATTATGCTTTTTTATAGCGTCTAAAGCTTTAAACATGGGCTCAGGCTTTAAAAGCATTCCCGGGCCGCCGCCGTATGGATAATCATCGACTTTTTTGTGCTTGTCTTCGGAATAATCCCTGAGATTAGCTGCACCAAGCTCAAACATGCCGTTTTCCACGGCTCTGCCAATTATCCCATTTTTGGTATAAACATCAATGAGCTCAGGAAACAGCGTAACAACGTCAAATCTCATTCCAACAGCCCCTCGATTATATTTATAACCATTTTTTTGTTTTTAATGTCAACTTCCTTGACAACTTCCTTGACAGCAGGTATTAAAAAGGATTTATTTCCGTTGACTATTTCATAAACATCATTTGCGCCGGTCTGATATACAATATCTATTTTGCCCAAATGCTCGCCCTCTGAAGAAAAGACCTCCATGCCCTCCAGGTCAAATAAATAATATGAATCCTGAGGAAGCTCTCTGAGCTGGTCTTCATAAATTGAAATATATGTGTCCTTGAATGATTCTGCAGCATTCATGTCATTTATATTTTCAAGCATAAGATAGACCATGTCTTTTCTGAACCAGACATCCATGATTTTCCGCCTTGTATTGTCCTTTTCAGTATAGACATATTCAAGCTCTTCAAACCTGTCTAGGTCATCGGTGAGCGGCATGCATTTTACGCAACCCTTGACACCATGAGTGTTTACAATTTTTCCAACCTTTATATATTCTTTCATTTAACTACCCGTGTCCTCTGCGGCTGATTACTGTATAATTTCAACAATAACCCTCTTGTTTTCCTTTGTGGCAGCAGCTTTGACTACAGTTCTTATAGCCTTTGCAATTCTGCCCTGTTTGCCGATTACTTTACCCATATCATCAGGAGCAACTTTTAATTCTATTATCAGTGACTGGCTTCCTTCAACCTCATTAACTGACACAAGATCCGGATTATCTACTAGTGATTTTGCTATATATTCTACTAATTCACCCATGATATCACCTCTTATTTATTTTCATCTCTTTTTTCATAAATACCGTTGGCTTTGAATAAAGCACTAACTGTATCTGTAGGTTTTGCTCCGTTGTTAAGCCACTTTACAGCGCTTTCATCATTGATTCTTACTTCTTTTGGCTCGGAAATCGGATTGTAGAATCCTATTTCTTCAATAAAACGTCCATCTCTTGGTGAACGAGAATCTGCTACAACTATTCTGTAGAAAGGTTTCTTTTTTGAACCCATTCTTTTTAACCTGATTTTTACTGACATACTGTCACCTCCTTGTAAATTTAATATATATGAAAAAGGAAAAACCTATTTCTAACTATTTATTTGATGAATTAAAACGGCATTCTGAACTTGCTCATTCCGCCCATGCCTTTTTTCTTTCCCATACCCATTGATGAGAATTTTTTCATGAGCTTCTTCATTTCATCATACTGCTTTAAAAGCTGATTTACCCTTTGAACAGATGTTCCGCTTCCCGCAGCAATTCTTTTTCTTCTGCTTCCGTTTATAATTGTGGGGTTGAGCCTTTCTTTCTTTGTCATCGACTGAATTATGGCTTCCGTAAACACCAATTCTTTCTCATCAACCTTTAGGCCCTTTAATTTCTTGTTGCCACCCATACCGGGCATCATTTCAAGAAGCTCATCCAAAGGCCCCATGTTTTTCATCTGCTGGAGCTGTGTAAGGAAATCTTCAAGATTGAAGTCCTGTGTCTTAAGCTTCTTCTGAAGCTCCATGGCCTGCTTTTCGTCAAATGCGCTCTGAGCCTTCTCAATTATTGAAAGCACATCACCCATTCCCAAAATTCTTGATGCCATTCTGTCAGGGTGGAATGTTTCAAGCTGATCCATTTTTTCACCCACCGACAGGAACTTAATCGGTTTATTTACTACATTTCTTATTGAAAGAGCGGCACCGCCTCTTGCATCACCATCAACCTTTGTCAATATTACTCCCGTAATATCAAGGTATTCATTGAAGGTTTCCGCAACCTTTACTGCATCCTGTCCTGTCATGGCGTCCAGTAGCAGCAATATTTCATCCGGCTTAACCGTCTGTTTTATCTGAACAAGTTCATCCATGAGCTCATTGTCAATATGCAGACGTCCCGCAGTATCTATAATAACTATGTCATGACCATGCTTCATTGCATGCTTCATGGCTTCTTTCACGATTGTAACAGGGCTTGTTTTGTCTCCCATTTCAAACACGGGAACTCCAACACTTTCACCTACAACCTGAAGCTGCTTGATTGCAGCCGGTCTGTATATGTCACAGGCAACCAGAAGAGGTCTTTTTCCGTCTTTTTTAAGCTTGTTCGCAAGCTTTCCGGTAGCCGTTGTCTTACCTGCTCCCTGAAGACCGCACATCATAAAGTAAGTTATGTCATTGGAATTGATTTTAAGTCTGCTTTCGCCCTGACCCATTATCTTTACAAGCTCTTCATGAACTATTTTAACAACTTGCTGTCCGGGAGTCAGACTTTCCATTACTTCAGAGCCCAATGATCTTTCCTTCACATTGTTGATAAATGTTTTTACAACCTTGAAGTTAACATCGGCTTCAAGCAGTGACATCTTGACTTCCTTCATAGCTGCATCTATGTCTTTTTCAGTCAGCTTACCCTTGCCTTTTAGCTTTTGTAATGCATTTTGAAGTTTATCAGATAAATTCTCAAACATTTTCTCTACCCTTCATTAATTATTTTTGCGGCTTCAACTTTTATTTTTTCTACTATTGTTCTATTGCTTTCGACTTCTATGCTTGAGACAAGCTTTATAATATTTTCTGCTGCTTCTGAGTATTTCTCATATTTTTCATAAAGCTTTATTTTCTCTTCGTAATCCATCAAGCTTTTTTCTGCCCTTTTCAAGGCATCATACACGCCCTGTCTGCTGATATTCATGTCTTCAGCAATTTCAGACAGACTACAGTCTTGGTTATAATACAGATCAATTATATTCGCCTGGTTTTCCTTCAGCAAATCTCCATAGTAGTCATACAAGACACTAAAGATAAATTTTTTCTCTAACATATCTCACCTACTGTAAAGTATTTAGCTTGACAGTGAATTTTATCGCATATAAAGAACTTTGTCAATAGTTTTTTTATGAGAATAACTTATTTTTATAAGAATTTTTTACGTGGATTCATCTTTGCATCTACCCGAACACCTCGATGGCTGAAACAAGTCTCAGCATATCCTTATCAACTCTGTCACGGCCGTAAGCGTTAATGAATCTTTGACGGTACTTGTCTGTCTTGAGATTAAAAAATGTCCATGTTGCCCAAAATAGGTCAACGTGGCGATCACCCACACCACCGCTGTCGAGGTCGATAAATCCGCTGAACGCCCAGTCATCAAGTATGATATTGGGCAGGCAGTAGTCTCCGTGCAGCAGCGTATCTGCCTGCAGCAAGTGCCCATGTTCTTCTACAACGGACCATGCCTCCTCCGCGCTCTTGTAGCCCCAGTTATCAGTAAACAAGTTTGTGTCATAGTTGCCTCTCATCTTGTTCTGTGCTGCTTTAGACATATATCGCTCTGTATGATTCGGTACGGGGCAGCCGATATAATCAGTGGCGTGAAGCATGGCAAGCCTTTCCGCAAGAGTATCACACAATCTCTCCGGATTCTCCAAATATTTTTCCGCAGTGCAGTCGTCACCATGAATTTTCTCTGTGAGCAGCCAGTCATACTCATCTTTGATAAATGCAAGTACATTCGCAGACAGGCCTTTACCATAAAAATACTGCGTTATTGCGGCTTCACGTTCTAACGTACCCTTCGGCGCGGATTTCAAAAAATAGCCGCCATCCTTATCTATGAAAATAACCTTTGCTTCAGGTGAGCAGCTGCTGTCGTACAGTCTTGCGCCGGAAAGAAGCGGCCTG
>DAMAEI010000001.1:112386-114112 GCA_031997345.1 Sedimentibacter sp.
GCATAAATCTGTAATGTTAATTGGTGTTAATTTCATATGTCCTCCCTTTAAGAAATTTATTGGTGCATGAAAATGCTGCCAAGCAAGTAGCCCGACAGCATTAAATATTTATCTTCCGTTCATTTTTTCAAATATGCCCGCTGATTTCAGTGCCGGACGTATACTCATTGAAAGTGCAATTGATGCTATAACCGCTACCACTGCGTTGGCTGAAGATACGATAAATTTTGTGCCTGCCACTGCAATTACAGCTTCCCAGTTACTGCCCAGAACAACATACTGCATTATTGTTGTTTTTAAGGTGTACAGCACAACATATGATGCTGCCCCTGCTATAGCTGCAATAATATTAATCTTTTTGTTCTGACCATTGTATCCCTTAAAATGTGAAATAGTACCTGCTATATATCCCATAGCAAATTTCAAAATAAATGTTATCCAGAATTCAGGAGCAAATGACGGGTCAAACAAGTCAAAAATTGCGGAGCCAAAGCCTGACGCCAATCCCCCTACAGCCCCTCCGAACAAAAGTCCGGACAGAATGCACATTACATTGCCCAGGTGAAGCATTGTTTTCCCAAGAGGTGTGGGTATTTCAATCCTGAAATTCGTTGCAACAAAAACCATTGCAGCCATCAATCCTATGACAGCCATCTGATATATTGAAAATTTCCTTTTATCTGTACTCATAACGCCCTCCGACCTATTTTATAACTATATTATATTTTATTCTGACATTGAGTAAATGCTCAGTTTTAATAATTAGTAAGAGGTCAGTTTAAGAAGTTAAGAAAATGTACAGGACTTACAAAGGCTGTTTAAGTCTTACTATTGTTTTTTGTTTTAAATCTAATTATAATAAATATAATTGGGTATATAATTATTTATTAGGGGAGGTTTTTATGAAAAAAACTTTTTTAATTTTAATTTGTATTATATTATTGACAGGCAACTCATTTGGTTGCGCAAAAGCAAGCAATACACATGAACATACTGATATAATCAGCTACGATAAAGAACTGTTATATAAACAAGCTGAAGCTTTAACAAAACATATACTAAGCAATGCTTTGAACGTCACACATATTGATAGCAATGATAAAATAAATTTTTCAAGCAGGGATATTTTTGACTTTGTTATAACATTATTTATTTACAGAGAAGATCCCGGACATCCGTATAATAATATTCCCGAAATGCACGTCGATGGAGGAACATTTGCTTATTATAAATTTGAAGATGTTCAAATAGCTGTAAAAGAATTATTTGGAGTTCAAGATTGGTTTGATCCTGCTCTAGAACAATTTTATGATAAAAATTTAAATAAAATTATCATTAGAACTGAACAAGGCATGCCTTTTAGTTTTTACTCATATGAAAATATTGAAATAAATTCATTATCAGATACTAATTATATTGAAGTAAGATTTGAGCTTATTGAATTTAATCCATATGAAGTAGAAAAAGGTAACCTAGATCATGGAGTATATAAAATAATCTTTGAAGTTATGAACGAAAATGGTAAGAACTTTTTAAGAATACATAGTTTTGAGTCAGTCTAATAAAATAAAAGTCCCTGATTTCCTCAAAGACCCAAATTTATTTGACACTTACTGATACTCCGTTGTTTATCTCATTGTTTCTTAAGTAACTTATTATTACATCATAATTCTTGTCAGAAGTACCTTTCTAAATGATTCATTCTTTACAATGATTTCATCAGTTG
>DAMAEI010000001.1:114122-120057 GCA_031997345.1 Sedimentibacter sp.
ATAAATAGTATGAAAATTTAAAAAATGAGATTCTTCGGGCTACAGCTTCAAAATGACAAATGTCACCCTGAGTGTAGTAAAAAATCTCACTTACTTTTTTATTCAAATATTGCATTTACGAAGTCAGATGCGTTGAAATCCTGAAGGTCGTCTATTTTTTCTCCCACGCCTATATACTTTATAGGAATCTTTAATTCATTCACTATAGGGAATGCAATTCCTCCCTTGGCTGTTCCGTCAAGCTTTGTAAGTATGAGACCGTTTATATTGCATGTTTCCGCAAACAGCTTCGCCTGTATAATTCCGTTTTGGCCTGTGGTGGAATCTATTACAAGATAAACGTCTATTTTAGCGTCTGAAAATTCCTTATCTACTATTTTAAAGATTTTGCTCAGCTCGTTCATTAGGTTCTTTTTGTTATGGAGTCTACCGGCTGTATCGCATATGAGCACATCTGTTTTTCGTGCTTTTGCAGCCTGTATTGCATCGAATATAACAGCTCCGGGATCCGAGCCCTGCTCGGATGCAATTATGTCAACGCCTGCTCTTGTACACCATTCCTTAAGCTGTTCCACCGCTGCCGCTCTAAAGGTGTCCGCCGCCGCAACAATGACACTTTTCCCTGAATCCTTAAGCCTGTAGGCGATTTTTCCTATTGATGTGGTCTTTCCTACACCGTTTACACCAACAATCAATATCACTCTTTGAACATCGTTCAATTCTTCCTTATCTTCATGCTCTTCAAGCATGTTCACAAGATATTCCTTGATTATATCCTTTATTTCAGAAGTGTCTTCAAGCTTTCTTTTCTTAGCCTCTGCCTTGATATAATCAATGATATCCATGGTTGTTTCAACGCCCATGTCAGAGGTAATCA
The DNA here is from genome assembly GCA_031997345.1 of Sedimentibacter sp. Taxonomy (GTDB): domain Bacteria; phylum Bacillota; class Clostridia; order Tissierellales; family Sedimentibacteraceae; genus Sedimentibacter. The sequence goes on from DAMAEI010000001.1 coordinate 115,000, forward strand.
AAATTTCCTCAAGCTCCTCTAAAAAATCATCATCAATTTTTTGGTGTCTGAATACAATACTTTCGATTTGTTCTGTTAAATTTTTCTTTGTCTTTGAAAGCCCTTCCTTCAGACGCTCAAAAAAACTCAGGCCTTTCTTTTCAACAACCTCTTCCTTTGTGGTATCAACCACATTCTTTTCATCTTTAGCTTCTTTTTCATCATTTACAGCTTTTGTATCATTTTCATCCTTGACAATGTCTTCAACAGAATCTTTTATTTCGTTTTCATTCTCATTTTTATTCTTTTTCCAAAAATTAAACATAATTCCTCCTTATATATCACCCAATGTTCCTAACTTCATAGAAACTAACTTGGTAATTCCTTTTTCCTCCATTGTTGCTCCATACATTGTATCGGCATGCTCCATGGTGCCCTTTCTGTGGGTTATTACCACAAACTGAGTTTCTTTTGAGAACTCCTTCAGGTACTGAGCAAATCGGTTTATATTTGCATCATCCAAAGCAGCCTCAATTTCGTCCAGAACACAGAATGGAGTAGGCTTTGTCTTTAAAATTGCAAACAGCAGTGCTATGGCTGTAAGAGCTTTTTCACCGCCGGACAGCAGAGAAATTTTACTCAGCTTCTTGCCCGGAGGCTGGACTGCAATTTCTATATTGCTGTTTAATGCATCCGCTTCATCCTCCAGGTACACATCCCCGTTTCCGCCGTTAAACAGCTTCCTGAATACTTCGTTGAACTTTACCCTGATACTTGCAAATTCTTCAACAAATTTATCTCTCATCTGGTTTTCCAGCTCTTTTATTACCTCGTTAAGCTGCTGCTTTGCATCGATTAAATCCTTTTTCTGCTTTGTAAGAAAGTCGAATCTTTCCTTTACTTCCTCATACTCCTCTATTGCATCCAGATTCACGCTTCCAAGCTCCTTAATTACCCTTTTAAGCGTGCTTACCTCATTGTACAGCCTGGTCTGGCTTATGCTGTCATCTTTGTATTTCAGAGCCATTGCGTAGTTTATTTCATAGTCTTCCCAAAGTTTTGAAGAAATTTCTTCAATCTTGGAACTTTCTCTTTCAATTCTGACATTCATTTTGTTTTCATCGTCGAGAATTTCCGTTATTGCTTTGTTTGCATCGTTTATTTTACTTTGATATTCATAGATTGAAGCCTGCGCGGCATCAAGGGTTTCTTTTTCATTCATGAAGGTTTCATTGAGAGCCTTAAGCTCCGCATCCAGTATTTCTGACTTGCTGCTGTGTTCCTGAATTGCAGCCTCAGCAGATTGTATTTCATTGTCAATACTTTTTAAGCTTTCTTCCTTCTGCAGCTGAGCTTCATTATTTCTTTGCATTTCAGATTCGATACTCTTTATTCTTTCTTCCTTAAGCCTTATTTCCTGAGTTACCTCGGCAACCAAATCCCTCTGCTTCAATATAACATTGTTGTAATCCTCAAACCTGCTTCTGTTGGCGTCATTTTGGAGAACAATCTGCTCGATGTCTCTTTCTTTTTCTTCAATGCTTTTCTTTACAGCTTCTATGGCTTCAGTAATTTCTTTGAGCTCATTTTCGTATTTTTCCTTTTCAGACTTGATATACTGCATTTCTTCTCCATATTTTCTTATGGCGGCAGCATCCTTCTCAGCCTGCTCCTTCAGCATGCCAATTTTTGAAGAATTCATTGCGTAAAGGTTTTTTGCATCGTTGATTTCATTTTTAATTGTTGCTATTCTTTCGCTGCAGCTTTTTAATTCTGATAAAACGGAATTAAGCTGGTTGTTTTTTTCATTAAGCTCTTTTGATGAACTTTCTATATACTCCTTAAGCTCCTCGATTTCCCTCTTTCTTCCCAAAAGGTTTTGATTGCTGCTTATGTGTCCTCCCGTTACAGAACCGCCCGCATTGATTACGTCACCCTGCAGTGTTACGATTTTTACAGAGTTTGCCAAGCGTCTTGAAATTTTAAAGCCGTTGCTTAAATTATCCACGATTATTATTCTTCCTAAAAGATTCTTTATAACCGCTTCAAATTCAGGATTTGTATCTACAAGCATGTCCCCTGTGTTTATAACACTTGGGTCCTTTAAAACCTCCTGCTCCACTTTGTTCAGGCCTCTTTCCTGAAGCATATTTATTGGAAGGAATGTTACTCTTCCTATTTTGCTTTTCTTTAAATACTCAATTATATTTTCTGCTTCAATATCTGTATTCACTATTATATTTTGTATTGCTGAACCCAAGGCAACCTCGATCGCTGTTTCATACTGCTTCTCAGTCTTTATTATATCGGCTACGGTACCTCTTATGGAATTTCTAAGTACCGGCTCTTTTTCCTTGTTGTTCATTACCGTCTTGATACTTTTATAATATCCGTCATAGTAGGCTTCCATGTTGGAAATTATATTCATCTTTGACCTTGAGCTGCTTATGTCTTCGCTCTGCTTTCTTATTTCATTGCTGAGGGAATCTCTGCTTTTCTCAGATAGCATCAAATTGTGCTCAAGCTCTCCAAGCCCTGCATTTTTACCGGCTAGCCCTGACATAATTCCCACCTGCTCTTCTTCAAGCTTTTGAATTATTTCAAGCTTATTCTGTCTTTCTGACTCTTCCGATTCTATTTCAGATGCTAAATTTTCTATTCTTTCATTATTATTTGATACGAATGAATATATTGTGCTTTTCTGGCTGTTCTGTCTGTTTATTTCCCTGTGCAGGTCAAACAGCAGACCCTTTTGCTCCTCGATGCTATGGATTGACTTATCAATTTCTTCCTTGTATACTTTGCTTTCCTCGTTCATGGAATTGAACTTCTCCATGTCGCTGTTCAGCCCTTCAACCAGCTTGTCTTTTTCTTCAGTGAGCAAAGTTATATCAGCCAAAAGGCTTTCATTCCTCTTTTTAAGCTCCTCTGCCTCGTTCTTAACATTGTTGATATTGCTTATATACAGCAACTTTTTTTCTTTGTGAACCTGACACAGCCTCTGACAGCCTTCATATTCCTTGCTTATTACATCTCTCTGTAATTCAAGCTCTTTGATTTTATGTTGTATTTCATCTATTTGCTCTTTCTGTGACACTATTGATTCTGAAAACGCATCTCTTCTTTTCTGATACTTTATTTTCTGCTCCAATGCCAGCTCTCTCTGATTTTCCAGAGCCTTAAGCTGCTCACTGTGCTTTTCGTACTCGTGGGCAAGGTAATTAAGCTCGTATTGTTTTAAGCTTTCCCTTGTTTCAATATATTTCTGTGCCTTGATGCTTTGCTCTGAAAGAGGAGCAATGCGCTCTTCCAGCTCATGAATAATATCTTCAACCCTGTCGAGGTTAGAATCAGTCTTTCCGATTCCTCTTTTCTGACCTTGTATTTGACTATACCGGAAGCTTCTTCAAATACCTTTCTTCTTGTTTCAGAGTTGGGGCTCAATATGTCCTCAACACGGCCTTGTCCTATAAATGAATATCCTTCGCTTCCTACACCTGTATCCATGAACAGCTCTTTTATATCCTTGAGCCTGCATTGCTGCTTATTTATGTAATATTCGCTTTCCCCTGTTTTGTAGAGCTTTCTTTTGATGCTCACTTCCTTATATTCAACAGGAATTTCTCCCGATTCATTGTCAAATATCAGGCTTACCTCGGCATAGCCCAGAGGCATCCTTTTTTCAGTTCCCGCAAATATTACATCATCCATCTTCCCGCCGCGGAGGGATTTGGCGCTTTGCTCTCCTAACACCCATTTAATGGCGTCAGAGATATTGCTCTTTCCGCTGCCGTTAGGTCCAACAACTGCTGTAATTCCTTTTTCAACAATGATTTCCGTTCTTTCCGCAAAGGATTTAAACCCGTTTATATAAACTTTTTTTAAATACATTTTTCCCCCTGCTTCCTCAGGTAGTTGTTGAATATTTCTTTCCTTTCAAAACTGCCTAATTTATTTTGTTCATTGTATATGGTTATTAAATCTTCTTCGATTGACTCCCTGAAGAATATATTTCTTATAGAAAGTATTTCTTTAAGCTTATTGATATTTGACCGTCTCTGTCCCGCTATGCTGCTTATGAGTTTTTTATCCGCACAAATGTATATGTCTTTCCCTTTTAAATCAAATTCCTTTAAGGTCATTAAAACCGAAGACAAATACAGCTTTTCCTCCACTAACTGCCTGAATGCAGGATGAAATGGCCCTGCAATAACATCTCCCTGCTCGTTTATGGTGTCAGTGCCCTGCAGACCCATCCTTATTACATTTATGTTATTTAATGAATACCTGCTGTACATGTACGCTGAAATATCCACCGCCTCATTTAAGGTCAGCGGTGCATAGCTTCCTTCATAATACATTTGTTCCAGGTCAGTGTCCTTTATTATCAGCGTGGGATAAATCCTCACCATATCAGGGCACATGGAAATTGAAACATCGCATGTTTCCATATCCGTCTTTGTTGTGCTTCCCGGAAGCCCCGGCATAATCTGATGTCCTAAAATAAATCCATGCTCCTTTATGAGCCTGCTGGCGTTCTTTGAGTCAGTTGATGTATGCCCTCTGTTGGACCGTCTTAAAACATCGTCATTGAGGCTTTGAATTCCCAGCTCAATAACATCCATGCCGTATTTTTTCTGAAGCTCAAGAATATCTTCATTTATGGCATCAGGTCTTGTGGAGCAGCGTATCCTGTGAATAACTCCCATATCCTTGTAATGTTTGCCGATTTTTAAAAGCTCCTCTTGAACTCTCAGATCTATCGCCGTAAAAGATCCACCGAAAAAAGCAAGCTCTGTGAAGGTATCCTGCTTTATTGTTTTTATGCACTCCTCAACAATATTTACAACATATTCCGCATTTGCTGATACAGTTCCCTTTCCGGTTATTCTTTTCTGATTGCAGAACACACAGTCGTTTGGACATCCTATATGAGGGACAAAGACAGGAATTATTTTCATTTTCCCCATTTTATCCATTTAATTGGCCTTCTGCCTTCAGTGCATTTTTAGCTGCATCCTGCTCGGCTAGCTTTTTGCTTTTTCCCGTTCCCTTCCCTACGGCGACTTTATTTACCAT
>DAMAEI010000001.1:120067-122419 GCA_031997345.1 Sedimentibacter sp.
AATGTATCGTATTTTGCAGCTTTGAAACTTGCTTTGGTAGTATTCCTGCAGATAAGACTTGAAATCTGAAATTATCTTTCCTCTTACTGCAAGCTGTATATATTCCGTCAGATTTTTAAGTACGAAGCTTTCTGCCTTTCTATATCCTCCGTCGATATATATGGCGGCAATAACGGCTTCCACTGCATCTGCCAGAATGGATTTTCTTTCCCTTCCTCCCGAAGCCTCTTCGCCCTTTCCAAGGAGGAGATACTTGCCTAGATTGAGATTTACCGCAACAAGGCTCAGTGTGTCCTCACACACAACCTGAGACCTCAGCTTGGTTAAATCTCCCTCCGGATATTCCGGAAATTTATCAAAAATAAAGCGGCTCACGGTTATGCTCAGTACAGCATCTCCCAAGAACTCCAGCCTTTCGTTATTTACCTTGTTGTATGATTTATCCTCATTGGAATAAGAGCTGTGGGTAAGGGATTTCTCCAATATTTCTATATTATTGAATTTATAATCAATTATTTCTTCAAATTCATTAAGTTCCTTAATGTCAATTATCACGGTTCCTCCTCAATTGATTATAATTGCTTATTACGCCTATGAACCGTTTCATAAATATAATAAGTAACTATAATATTCTGTTTTCAAATTCTGTTTAATATAGAGGACGCATTGCTGCGTCCCTGAAATTCTTATTAATCCATTTAATTCATATAATTAATTATTTGTGTTTTCTTCTAAGTAATTAACTATGTCACCAACTGTAGTGATTTGTTCAATGCTTTCATCGTCAATTTCAATTTCAAATTCGTCTTCAAGTGCCATAACCAGCTCAAACAATGTGATTGAATCTGCTTCCAAATCATCGGCAAATGATGTCTCCATTGTAATTTCATCCGGCTCAACACCAACCTTTTCAGCTACTAAGTCTCTGATTCTTTCAAACATGCTAATCACCTCCTCATTATACTTTCTTCAATTAAATCATTAACCTTATTTTCAATGCAAATTACAGCCTGGCGGATTGCATTTTTCACAGCTTTTTCATCAGAGCTGCCATGAGCCTTGATTACTGTTTCCTTTACTCCCAGTATGGGAGCCCCGCCATGTTCGGAATAATCAAACCTTCCTTTGAAGCTATACAGCGCCGGCTTAATAAGAAGTCCGCCTATCTTTGCCCTGGTTGAGGACATAAGCTCATTCTTCAGCCCCTTCATAATTTCTGCCACTGTTCCTTCAAGAGTTTTCAAAATCATGTTGCCCACAAATCCGTCACAAACTATTATATCCGCTTTTCCCTGAAGTATTTCCCTTGCTTCAATGTTACCTATAAAGTTTAAAGGGAGATGTGTGTTTTCAAGGATATCGTAGGTTTCCACCGTAAGCTTGTCACCTTTTGTTTTTTCGGAACCTATATTTGCCAACGCGATCCTCGGAGATGCTATATTCATTACCTTTTTTAAATATATGTCACCCATGATTGCAAAATCATAAAGGAATTCAGGCTTGGAATCAACATTAGCACCTGAATCTATGAGCAGGGCAAAGCCTCCGTCCATATTCGGAATCAAAGCTCCTATTGCAGGTCTTTCGATACCGTTGATTCTCCCCACAACCAATGTGGCTCCCGCCAATAATGCACCGGTGCTGCCTGCTGATACAACAGCATCGGCGTCTTTGTTTTTTACAGCATTTAAAGCCTTAACAAGCGAAGAATCTTTTTTGCGTCTTATAGCCATTACTGGCTTGTCTTCGTTGGATATTACTTCTTCCGCATTAAGAATTTCTATATTGCTGAAATCAGATGTACTTTTTTCAAGTATTTTTTTGATTTCATTTTCTTTTCCGGAAAGCACAATATTTACTTTATATTCATCTCTTGCAAGTATGCTGCCCTTGACCAAAGCCTCGGGAGCATTGTCGCCGCCCATTGCATCTACAGCAATTTTCATCAATTACACCCCTTTACATTTTTACATAGATTAGTATAACTTAGTAGATTATGTTTTGCAATAAAAAAATAGTGCATGAGCACTACTTTTTAACTGATTACAATTCAAGCGATTGTTATTAAAATATTATTTCAATTATTCTACGCTCATAACTTCTTTGCCGTCATAATGTCCGCAAGCCGCACATACTCTGTGTGGGAGCTTTGTTTCATGACACTGCGGGCATTCGATAACATTTGGAATTGTTAATCTTGATTTAGCTGTTCTTCTTCTATCTCTTCTCGCTTTGGAAGTTTTTCTCTTAGGTACTGCCATTTATAACACCTCCTTAATCCTTTAACAGGTCTTTTAACTTATCAAACCGCGGATCTGTTAAACTGCTTTCGCACTTGCACTCTTCATGATT
>DAMAEI010000001.1:122429-127680 GCA_031997345.1 Sedimentibacter sp.
ATTTAAATTAACTCCGCAATTCGGGCATATGCCCTTGCAGCCTTTTTTACACAAAGACTTCATAGGCATCGATAAATAAATCATTTGCTTTATGGTTTCTTCTAAATCAACACATCCGTCTGTTATTTTCAGCTTTATTTCATCATCGTCATCATTTTCGTCATTTTCATCAAGCTGATGGAGCAATACAGCCTCAAATCTGGTCTCAACAGCATTGTCAAAAGGAGCCAAACACCTTGCACATTCATCATCAAAGGTATATTTAACTGTCCCATTCAACAAGAGGCTTTCATCAACCTTAAAAATATCTCCGCTGAATTCTATGCTCTTATGAAGATGTGTCTTTGATAAAAAATCCTCGTCATCTATTTCAAAGTTCTCACTTACTTTTAAAGAAATTTGTCCGGATGCCAAAAACTTATTTATTCGAATTAACATAATACCACCCTTTTTATTCGCAGAGTTAATTATAAGAGAAAATAAATATTTTGTCAAGTAATTTATTTTACAGTATTTTGACTATTTTGAAGCAAGGGTCTTTGTATCTCTTGCAATCATTATTTCTTCATTTGTAGGAATAACGAACACTTTTACTTTTGCTCCATCTTTGGAAATTTCAGCTTCCTTGCCTCTGATGTTATTCTTGCCTGCATCTACTGTAACACCTAAGAATTCCAATCCTTCGCATATCTGTGCTCTCGTATCAGCTGAGTTTTCTCCCAGACCTGCTGTAAATACAACAACATCCAGTCCGCCCATGGCAGCAGCGTATGAACCGATATATTTTCTTACTGTATAAGCAAATTTATCCAATGCAAGCTGCGCTCTCTTATTTCCCTGCGCTGGCGCACCTTCAATATCTCTGAAGTCGATGCTCACACCTGAAATACCAAGAACACCGGACTTCTTGTTCATTAAATTGTCCATTTCTTCAGCATTCATATTCTTTTTGTTCATCAGGAATGTTACAATTGCAGGGTCTATATCGCCGCATCTTGTTCCCATTACCAGACCTTCAAGAGGAGTCATTCCCATACTTGTATCGAATGATTTTCCGTCCTTTATTGCTGTCAAGCTTGCTCCGTTTCCTAAGTGGCATGTAACAACCTTCATTCCTTCAAGGCTCTTGCCGGTTAATGCAGCAACTCTTTCTGAAACATATTTATGTGATGTTCCGTGGAAGCCGTATCTTCTTATTCCGTTCTCTTCATACAATTCATATGGCAGAGGATATATATATGATTCAACAGGCATTGTCTGATGGAATGCAGTATCAAATACTCCTACCATCGGAACGTTAGGAAGTAATTCCTGGCATGCCTCGATTCCTATTATGTTAGGTGGGTTATGCAGCGGTGCCAGCTCGATGCATTCCTTCATGGCAGCTATAACCTCATCTGTAATAAGCACTGAGTTTGCAAATTTTTCTCCTCCGTGAACAACTCTGTGTCCCACAGCATCAACCTCATCCAGTGATTTCACTGCTCCGTGCCCAGGGTCAACCAATGCTTTCAATACAAGATTGATTGCATCCTTATGGTTTTTCATAACCTCTTCAATTACAACCTTGTCCTGTCCGGCTTTCTCGTGCTTTAAAACACTTCCTTCAATACCTATTCTTTCAACAAGACCTTTAGCAAGCACGCTTTCATCATTCATATTTATGAACTGATATTTCAATGATGAACTTCCGCAGTTAATTACTAATACATTCATGTTACTCCTCCATAGTTATAATATAATAAAATCTTTTAGATTTTAAAAACAAATTAATTAGTTGCTTCTGTCGCAGATATACTGCTTCTGATTATCTTTTCAAATTTTTCCTCATTTATTACTAAAATATCACAGTTGGAAATCACGGTCTCCCATAGATTTTCGTCATCGGCTATTTTCAGATAGAGCATTACAGCCTGAATTACTCCAAAATGAGTAACAATCAATGAATTGTCAGGCACATTGTCTATAAAGGCCGAAATCCTCCTGATGATATCGTCGTAGCCTTCACCTTCCGGAAATATGTATCTGTGCTGCTGCTCCATCCACTTTTCTGACTCTTCTCTGTAGTTCGCATATATTTCATCCCAGGTCAGATTTTCAAACACACCGAAATCCACCTCAACAAGGCAGTCCTCAGTTATTATGCTGTGTTCATCAAAGCCGATTTCACCGCAGATAATTCTTGCCGTGTCCCTTGCCCTTTGGAGGGTGCTTGAATAAACATGAGATATTTTCTCGCCTTTCAAGCTCTGCCCCGCAACCCTTGCCTGCTTCCTGCCGTTTTCCGACAGCTCCACATCCGTTATGCCGCTGAATTTTTTATTCAAGTTTGCCACGGATTCGCCGTGTCGAACTAAGTATACCATAACCGCCCCTGTAAAAAAAGTACCAAAATCATAAATATTATCTGACTTATCTCCGCAATAAAGCCGCAGGTATCTCCCGTCATTCCTCCGAGCAAATCCTCAAGCTTACAGGATATGAAATACGATACAGCAAGTGCTCCAAATGCCGCTGCTGCAATGGCAGTCCTGTTAGGCATCAATATGCAAATCAGAAATAAAATTGCCATGTTGGAAATCAAAACACTTGTATTTATTGATTCCACAAACAATGTGCCCATTCCCTTTGTTTTTTTAGCGTATTTCTTGTTCCATGACGCTGCAATTACGCATGCTCTGCCTGTCACAGGCACCATGAAGCATGAATAAATGTCGATGTAAGAAAACAGCACCACCTGTGAAACCACTATAATTACAATGCTTAGCACACCGAAAGCTCCTATGTGGGAATCGCTCATTATTTCAAAGATTCTGTCTCCCGTCCTACCGGAAAAAATGCCGTCTGATGTATCCGCCGCTCCGTCAATATGTATGCCTCCTGTTATAACAATGTAACAGAGTGTAACAACAAGACCGCGAATCAAATCAATATAAATATTGTTAAATAATAAATAAATAAGCACCAAAAAAAATCCAATTACAGCCCCCAACAATGAATACATGCTCAGAGCCTTTTTGAAATTTTCTTCTTTGTATTCAATTCGTCTTCCAACCGGAATTCTTGTAAAAAATGATACCAGAGTTAAAAATCCAAGGGCCACTTTACCATTTCCCCTTTGTGCTTAAGTTTGATGGGTATGCCTGAAAATATGAAATACATAAAATCAGCCTTGCTGCCTATTTCCCTGTTGATTCTTCCGCTCATATCCCTGAAGTAGTTCCCCATATAATATGGCGGAACAACACCCATTCCTGTTTCATTTGATACTATAACAAGCTTCTTGTTGTTTAAGTTGCATACTTCTATAAGTGCTAAAACCTCTGCGGTAATGTCTTTTTCCAGCTTGTTCACCACTTCAGACTTGCAGCTGTCAAAATCAATTCCGCTTTCGAACATTAAATTGCCTATCAACGTGCTTATACAATCAAGCAGAACAACCTCGCATTCCACAAACTCCTTTTTGTCTGCAAGGCTTCGGAATTCCGAATGCATCTCCAGGGTACTCCAGGACTTTGGCCTCTGTTCACGATGCTTCCGCACTCTGTCTGCCATCGCCTCATCTGTAACCGTTGCAGTAGCTATATAAAGCACTTTACTTCCATATTCTTTTGCTTTCTCCTCGGCAAAGGTGCTTTTTCCGCTCCTTGCGCCGCCTATTACAAATGTTACGCTCATTTAATCACCATCTATATTATTTAACCTTTAGTATTATACCACCTATAAAGAAAAAATCAAATAGAAATATAGAAAAAATGCCGTCTTCCTTACTCTTGCTAATTTTTCTTTAATATTTTGATGAACGATTTAGCTTCGTCGGTCAGTATTGAATTTTTAAGCTTTATATAGCCAAGGGTTGAATAGCTGCCGGGGATTGGAATGGCAATGATATTAAAATTTTTTAAAAACCGCGGATGCAGTGTACAGCCTATACTGAAGGCATTGGTCTGGGAAACGACATTGCATTTTAACTCCCTGTCTGTAACAGAAATAATCTTGTTTGGCTTAAGAATATTTAAGGTGCTTAACTCAGGCATATAGCTTATAGAGTCTTTTTCGTCTGCATATCTCACGTACATGTAATCGTTAAGCATTTCAAACGGAAAAGGATCTTCATTTACAAGAGGGTGCGTGCTGCTGATGTTTATGTTTACAGGCACATCGTAAAGCTTAACAAATTCCATGTTGTAGTTTTTAAGTATACTTTCGCAAAGCTCTATGGAATGATTGTTTATCAGCAAAATTCCAAAATCACATTCAAGATTGTAAGCACTCTCTATGACTCCCATCAAATCGTCATTCCTTATATTAAAGTTCAGCTTAGCTTTTGATTCGTATTCGCTGCATAGCTTTACAAAGGCCTCCATAACAGGAGAATAATTCATTGCTACAACTCTGAAGCTGTATGTATCATGAATCTCGGATATTTTTTTAATCTTGTCAACCTGTTCGAGGACTATTTTTGCATATTGATAAATATCTTCGCCCTCCTTTGTTAATAAAATTCCTTTATTATTCCTGCGTATCAGTGTTGCACCAACCTCTTCCTCCAGCTTTTTTATACTGTTGGATATACTTGGCTGTGAAACATAAATAGCCTGGGAAGCTTTCGAAATTGAACCGTGTTTTATTATTTCAACAAAATATCTCAGCTGGTCGATGTTCATGTTTGCCTCCTGCAATCTGATGAAAGTAGATATTAAATAATAATTAAGTATAACAAATTTTCACGCCTTTGTTAATAGATTTATGCTATACCCATATAAAATAGCGATATAACCACGGATGAGTTTTCTATAGTATAATGTGCATCAACAAGGTTAAAGGAGGCTATATGAGAAATTTTATTAAAGAAGAAGCAGAAAGAATGAAAGCCATATTCTTTGATACAAGCGACTATATTTACAATAATCCTGAACTGGGAAACGAAGAGATAAAATCAAGTAAAAAGCTTATTGATTTGCTTGAGGAAAATGATTTCTGTATCGAAAGAGGGGTTGTAGGAAGAGAAACTGCATTTAAAGCGGTTTTTGACAGCAAAAAACCCGGAAACAACGTTGCATTTCTGTGCGAGTACGATGCATTGCCTGAGGTAGGACATGGATGCGGCCACAACATAATTGGTACATCCTCGGCGGCTGCCGGAATAATTTTGAGCAAGGTTCTTAATTCAACCGGCGGAAAGGTCTATGTAATAGGTACTCCTGCTGAGGAAACAGACGGCGCAAAGGTTGAGATGGTCAATAATGGT
>DAMAEI010000002.1:0-1532 GCA_031997345.1 Sedimentibacter sp.
GGTGTGGATGGAATTTCCTTATTAAATTCCGTGATTTTGTTGCATATGAGCTTTGGCGCATCTTCTTCCGATGCATCTATATTGCCATCAATAAGCACTATACTGTCCTCATGTAAAAGCTCTCTGTATCTCTCGTAAATTTGCGGAAAAATTATTACCTCAACCGTGCCGTATAAATCCTCCAATGTGACGAACGCCATCATATTGTTATTTTTAGTTATTTTATTTTGTTTTTTAATAATTATTCCGCCAATTATTACCCTGCTTCCGTCAGCTATTTCGCTGTTGCTTTCTGATTCCCCAATTTCCGCTATTTCGCTGGTATTAGTTGTGGCTGACTTCTCAAGTTCCTTTTCATACTCTGACAGAGGATGGCCGCTTAAGTATACGCCAACCATTTCCTTCTCCATGGACAGCAGAACCTTTTCACTAAATTCAGGCACATTCGGCAATTCATCTTTGTTTGAAAAATTCGTGTTGGTTGAGACAGCATCATCAAATAATGAAAATTGTCCTTCTATATTTCTTTTCTTTTGACTGACAACCGTATCTATGATTTTTTCATATACTTCCATTAGTTGTGCACGCCTTGCATTTAAGAAATCAAAAGCTCCGCATTTTATAAGGGATTCAATTTGTCTCTTGTTAAGAACGCCCTGGTCCACCTTCGTGCAGAAGTCTGAAAAGGAAACAAATTTCCCTTTCTCTTCCCTTGCTTTTATAATTTCTGCAATAACGTTAGTGCCCACATTTTTTACCGCAGCAAGCCCAAAACGTATTCTTCCTTTTTCTACGGTAAATTTACCGCTGCTTTCATTTACATCAGGAGGAAGAATCTCTATTCCAAGCCTCTTGCACTCTCTGATATACAGCGATACAGTTCCTGAGCTGCCCATAATGCTTGAAATCAAAGCCGCCATAAATTCCACAGGATAGTAAAGCTTCAGCCATGCCGTCTCATATGCAAGTGCGGCATATGCCACTGAATGGGCCTTTGGAAATGCATACTTTGCAAATTCAACCATTAAGTCGTATATGTCGTTGGCTGTCTGCTCGTCAACACCGTTGTTAACAGCGCCCAGTATAGCAGATTCTCCTTTTTCGGCAGGCTTTCCATATATGAAGTTCTTTCTTTCCTCAAGCATGACGCTCATTTTTTTCTTTCCCATCGCACGTCTCAGGAGGTCTGAGCGCCCCATAGTAAATCCGCCTACATCTCTTACTATCTGCATTACCTGCTCCTGGTATACCATACAGCCATATGTAACGTTCAGTATATGCTCAAGCTTGGAATGAAGATAAGTAACAGAATCAGGATTAAGCTTATTTTTTATATAAACGGGTATTTGTCCCATTGGACCCGGCCTGTACAGAGCATTGGCTGCTGAAAGATTTTCAAATTCCGTGGGCTTAAGCTCGCTTAGAAACGCTCTCATGCCGGAGCTTTCAAACTGGAATATCCCCAGTGTCTCCGCATTTGCAAACAGCTTGTAAACTCTGCTGTCATCATATCTGCAGCTGCTAAAATCCAC
>DAMAEI010000002.1:1710-3301 GCA_031997345.1 Sedimentibacter sp.
CAAGGAGCCTCTTGCAGCCATGGTACCAAATGTTATAATTTGAGCAACCTTTTCCTTACCGTACTTGCTCCTTACATAATCTATGACCTCCTCACGGCGCTCATAGCAGAAGTCAACATCTATATCCGGCATGCTCACACGCTCTGGATTTAAAAACCTTTCAAAAATCAGGCTGTATTCAATTGGGTCTATATTTGTTATCTTCATGGAGTATGCCACAAGGCTTCCTGCAGCTGAGCCCCTGCCCGGCCCAACCATTATTTTGTTATCTCTGGCATATTTTATAAAGTCCCAGACTATGAGGAAGTAATCCACGTAGCCCATCTGCTCGATAACTCCGATTTCGTAATCCAGTCTCTCCTGCAGCTCTTTCGTAATACTTCCGTATCTTTCGGTCAGCCCCTGCTGGCATATTTCTCTGAAATAACCCGACTTCGTGTATCCCTGTGGTATTTTAAATTCAGGGAGATGCACAGTGCCAAAATCAAGCTCCACATTGCACCTATCAGCTATATCAGCGGTATTTTTCAATGCTTCCTCAGGGAAAAGCTCTGCCATTTCATCATATGATTTCAGGTAGAACTCATCAGATGGGAACTTCATCCTATCTTCATCTGCCACAGTATTCTGCATCTGTATGCACAGCAGCACGTCGTGAAAATATGCATCCTCTTTATTTATATAGTGGACATCATTAGTTGCAACAAGCTTTATACCCGTCTCACGGCTAATTTTTATAAGCTCACGGTTAACCGCCTGCTGCTCCTTCATTCCATGATCCTGAAGCTCTAAAAAGAAATTACTGTCTCCGAATATTTCCTTATACAACAAGGCCGTCTTCACAGCCTCTTCATAATTACCGTCAAGAAGGTGCGACTGAACCTCACCTGCCAGGCACGCGCTGAGCGCAATTATTCCTTTGCTGTTTTCCCGGAGCACGTCATGGTCTATACGCGGCTTGTAATAATATCCATCCACAAAGCCTGCAGAGCAAAGCTTTATAATATTTTTCCATCCCTCGTAATTTTCGGCAAGCAACACTAAGTGATACTGGCTTTTATCCTTTTGAGGATCCTTATCTATCATTCTGCGCGGCGATACATATGCTTCAAATCCCAATACCGGTTTTATTCCGGCTTTTTTTGCCTGCTTGAAAAATTCCACAACTCCATACATGGAGCCGTGGTCCGTAATGGCCAGGGAGTCCATGTTAAGCTCCTTTGCTTTGTTCACCAGTTCTTCAATTCTGCATGCACCGTCAAGAAGGCTGTATTCGGTGTGCACATGTAAATGTGTAAATTTATTGTTCATAACTATATAATCCCATAAATAAATATTCCTATAACACCTGTAGCAAGCATAATCTTCATAGGATCAAGCTTATACTTTCTCAGCACAAATAACCCTATGGCAACCAAGGCTATTGAAATAAAGTTTATATCATTAATAGTCATATTTCCAATAGTAACATCCTCGGATTTAAAAACAGCAAGCATCAATATTGATATTCCCGCAGATGCTATCAGTGAAACAACTGCCGGTCTCAGTCCCTTCAGCACTCCCTGAATACTGGATAAATTCTTATATTTAA
>DAMAEI010000002.1:3311-5311 GCA_031997345.1 Sedimentibacter sp.
TTTAAAATAAAAGTAGGCTAAAATAAGCACTATTATGCACGAGGGTGTCACGCTGCCCACAGTGGCAACTATGGCGCCCGGTAAACCCGCAACCTTTGTTCCCACAAATGTTGAAGCATTAAGTGCAATAGGTCCCGGTGTCATTTGGGAGATGGTGAGCAAATCCGCAAATTCCGCCAAGGACAGCCATTCATGAACCTCGAGAACCTGATGCTCTATCAAAGGAAGAGATGCATAGCCTCCCCCTATGCTGAACAATCCTATTTGAAAAAAACTCCAAAATACTTCTAATAATATCATGACTGTCTGCCCTCCTTCTTGTAAATGTTGTAGTAAAAGCCTCCGAAGGCTCCGCTTAATATTATTATCAGTGCGGCATTTATATTAAATACGACGGCAGCAATAAACGATACAATCATGACAAGTATGTATACACTATTTTTAGTTTTAACTATATCTTTTACCATCTTGATTATAACGTCTAAAATCACTGCTGCAATTCCTGCTCTCATCCCAAGCAGCAGGGCGTTTATAATTCTATTTTCCTTGAATATATCATAAAATTGTGCTACAACAGTTATAATTATAAGAGGAGGGAGCACAGTTCCAAGTATCGTTACAAATGCTCCAAATACACCCGCAATTCTATATCCTACCATTATTGAGGTATTGACAGCAATGGCTCCCGGCGCTGACTGTGAAATTGCAACAAGGTTCAACATTTCCTCCTCATCAATCCATTTGAGCTCTTCAACAAATTTCTTTCTCATCAGCGGAACAATTACATATCCTCCCCCTATGGTGAAAGCGCTCAGAGTAAATGTCGACCAAAACAATTTCAAATAAAACTTAAAATTTCTTTCCATTTCTATTTCCTTCTTTATAATATATTACATGAGAGGTGCAAATATTTTAAGAATAGTTCTTATCATCCTTTTCACCTGCGATATGCTTCTTACCTTTTCCAATGTTATTTTTTCGCTTTCCTCCAATGCCTTCAGAGTACTTTTCTTTACCTGCTCAACACTGCTTGTTCTATACATCCATACACCGCATTCGAAATGAAGGTAAAGACTTCTGTAATCAAGATTTATGGTCCCCACAACCGCATATCTGTCATCAACCACAAATGTCTTTCCGTGATTGAAGCCCGGTGTATATTGATAAATCGAAACCCCGGCCTCCAGCAGTTCTTCGTAGCTTGACTGAGTTACCGCAAACGCATATCTTTTATCAGGAATGTTCGGAGTTAGTATTCTCACATCCACACCTCTCTTAGCTGCCAGGCATAATGCCACCATCATCTTATTGTCTGCTATGAGGTAAGGCGTTTCAATAAAAATATAATTTTCCGCCTGATTAATAAGGTTTAAATACACTGCCTCGCTCACGTGCTCATCATCCATGGGACTGTCATCAAATGGCTGCACAAAGCCGTGGCAATTACATTTGTCTTCTACTTCCGGAGAAACAAATATGCTGTAATCCTCTTTTGTTTTCCTCAAAAAAGTCCACATGGACAGGAACATTACAGTAAGGCTCCAAACCGCATCTCCCTGTATTTTAATTGCACAGTCTCTCCAATGGCCAAATTTTTCGCGTTCATTAATATATTCATCCGCAATATTTGACCCTCCGGTAAATCCGGTTTTCCCGTCTATAACCACAATTTTTCTGTGGTCTCTGTTATTGAGACGGAAGGAAAGCACAGGAATAAACGGATTAAAAACACAGCATTTAATTCCATATGCCTCCATTTGCTTGTTGTATCTGAAAGGCAGCTTAAACATGCATCCAACATCGTCATAAATCAGTCGCACATCAACTCCCTTTGCGGCTTTTTCCTTTAAAATTTCAAGTATCGAATTCCACATAACACCTTCTTCTATTATGAAGAATTCAAGAAAGATAAACTTTTCCGCGCTTTTTAATTCATTTAAAAGCCGGTTGAAAAATTCTTCTCCCGAGGGCAGAAATTCGGTATGCGAGTTGTTATACAC
>DAMAEI010000002.1:5321-8164 GCA_031997345.1 Sedimentibacter sp.
AAGCGTATATTTCTCAATATACTTACACTGATTGTACGCAACGCTGTTTTCTTCCTTAAGCATATTGACCGTTTCCGGATTCTGATTCATAAACTCCTTCATTTTATCAGTAATCTGCGACATGCTTATTTTCATCTTGCTTGTTAGCCCTGTTCCTCCAACCATCAAATAAAATAATCCTCCAAAAACCGGAAAAATCATTATGGGTATTATCCACGCAACTTTATAAGCAGGATCGCTCCTGCTGTTTAATATGTATAGTACCGCCAATATGCTTATGGCAGTAAAAAGCATGTCAAACCAGAAAAAGTAATTGCTGAATTTGACTACCATAACTATCAGCGTAAAAAGCTGCATCAAAATAGCAAGAGATACAAGCACTACCCTGTTAAACAATATATTTCTTATTCTTTGCATATAACACCAACTGATGATTATTTTTGTTTCTGATTATTAATTGTATCAAATAATGAGAAATTTGTAAATAGCACTCCGATTAGCCACGGAAAAAGGCATGACATAATAAAAGAGCCGCTGCGCGGCTCTTCAGAATTATTTGCTATGATATTACGTTGTTTAAAATCTGATCTTTTTGTGATGTGCTGTGTTTTCTTACAAACAACACATAACCTACACTGAACAGTGCTGCAAGCGCATATGATGCCGTGTAGCTTCCTTCCATTCCAACCAGTTTGTCGAGATTCAATCCGATAGGTGCGTGGAATATAAAGCTTAATGTAACAAAGAAATAGAATGCTCCGGGAATCAATGAAACCAGGTAGTTCTTTCCTGTTATATACAGATAAACAGATATTGTTGCCAAAGCAAATGTAGCTACAAACTGGTTTGTAAATGCAAAGTATCTCCAAAGGATGTTGAATCCCTGCGGGCTTGACTTAGCATAGTACAATACGAATACAGCCGGTACAAACAGACATGCTGTTGTTATAATTCTGTTTCTTGATAACTTCTGGTCTATGTTAAACTGCTCTGCAACCATAAGTCTCAATGATCTGAACGCTGTGTCTCCTGATGTTATAGGAAGTACTATAACTCCTATGATTGCTATCATACCGCCTATTGGTCCAAGGAAAGTTTTTGAAACCAAACCAACCATTAAAGTTGGTGCCGTAGCAAGGTCTGTTCCTCTTCCGAACAATACCATAGCTCCTGCTGCCCAGCACATTGCTATGAAGCCCTCAACAAGCATCATGTTAAAGAATGTAGTTCTTCCTTCTTTTTCACTCTTAATAGTTCTGGAAATCAAGGTAGCCTGCGTTGCATGGAATCCTGACATTATACCGCATGCAACCGTAATAAAGAATACAGGGATAAACGGTAACTTCTGCGGATGCTGGCTGAACATTCCTGAGAATGAAAGGTTCGTAAGGTTTGCACCTCCGTCAAGTAAAACTCCGGCAAAAATCCCCACTGCTGAAAGAATTAAAAACCCTCCAAATATAGGATATACTCTTCCTATTATTGCGTCTATCGGGAACAAAGTAGCTACAAGGTAGTAGAGGAATATCAATCCGTAAACTATCCATACAGTAGGATTTGAAACTGCAGCTTCCTGTGAAAGAACCTGTGTAACGATCAGGTCTCCAGGTGTGTATACAAAAACAACTCCTACCAAGAACATCAATATCCACAGGAAGAAGTTATACGCTTTAATAACTTTATTTCCGAGATATTTTCTTATTAATTTAGGCATTTGTGCTCCGCCGTTTCTCATAGAAATCATTCCCGAGAAATAGTCGTGCATTGAACCAGCTATAACGCATCCTATTGGAATAGTTATAAATGCCACAGGTCCGAATAATATACCCTGAATAGGTCCGAATATAGGTCCTGTACCTGCTATATTCAGCAATTCAATCAATGAGTTTTTCCATTTTTTCATTACGACGAAGTCCACACCGTCAGCCTTTGCAATTGCCGGTGTTTCTCTGTCATCCGGTCCGAATGTTTTTTCACAGAAAGCTCCGTAAAAATACCCTCCGACAACAAGAATTATAATTCCGATTAAAAATGTTGCCATAAAAAATTACCTCCTTATTTTTAAATAAAAAAAATGTAAAATAAATAATATTGTACTCTTTACTTCACATTTTCATTTTAACTACATTATAGCTTTATGTCAATATTTATTTACACTTGTTCCATTTTCTTCAATAAATTGAAATATATTATTATAATAAGTTTACAACCCTGTGCAACTCGATCTTATTTTTTTGCAGCAAAGCTGCTCAGCATATAGGAAAGCGTACCGCATACAACAAGCACAATAAATCCCGAAAGAAGAAATGCCGGAGATTCAGTCTGCGGCAATATGGCAATTATTGAGCCCAATACCAACCCCAATATTGCATAATATGTCATCCCGTAAGCATACTCGAAAAGAAGAGATATAATCTTTGCAAACAGCAGGACACTCAGTCCAAATCCGATTCCAAGAAAAAATATAAACTCTATATTCAAATTTGATATTGCTCCTATGACAGCCTCATAAGCTCCCATGTACATCAGAATAATAGATGCGCTTATCCCCGGTATTATGGTGCCAAAGCCTATTATTATGCCGTATATCACTACGTGAACAGGACCTGTCTCCACTTCCTTAATTATATTGACAGCATTGTTCTCAAGATATGTAATTATCAAAGTAAGAATCAATGAAATTATGAACGGAACAAGATATTTGTTCCTATACCCTTTTTTATTTGCCTCATTTACGACCGCAGGGAGAGTTCCCAGCATAAGTCCCGCAAAGGCGCATCTGACACCTTTCTCGTAATTTTGAAAAAGGAATTCTATTATTCGGCTGAATAATAGCACGCCGG
>DAMAEI010000002.1:8174-25843 GCA_031997345.1 Sedimentibacter sp.
CACCACCTATGCCTACAGGTATGAAGAATAACAGGGTTTCTTTGAAATTTCTGTCTAAATGCGCTATGAAATATGTAATTTTATCATAAAGCCCGAAAATAACAGCCAAAGCACCACCACTTACCCCCGGAGCTATTGCACCGGCTCCCATTGCCATTCCTTTTAAAAACCCTGACATAAAATTCATATTACCACACACCTTATGTTATTTGCTGCTTGTCTAATTATATATTCAAATATTTTCGCAAACAATAAAATTTTGTCACATTGTATTTATTATTTATTCATTTAATATATTTGTTTTTATATTTTACTACGCTTATCCCAATTAAAATCGGCCTCCCGCTTTACAGATAAATCCCGTAAAACGGAGAGGCCGTCTCTCATTCCTGTTTAATAATTTTCACAGTTAAGCTGGTAATACCCCTGCGGATAATGACAAATTGGGCATATTTCAGGCGCGCAATCGCTCCATACAAGGTTTCCGCATATTATGCACACCCATACAGTGCTGTATGTTTTGCAAAAAACCTGATTATTTCGTATGTTCTGAGCAAGCTGATTAAATCTGTATTGCTGATGACGTTCAATAAGAGCAATACCTTCAAACATATTTGCAATATCGAAATAGCCTTCTGTCCTGGCTGCTTCCGCGTACTGCATGAACAGTTCGTTTCCCTCATATCCTTCAGCCTCTGCCGCAGTCTCGAGATTCTCAAGCGTCGTAGGCATTGTTCCCTGCAGCATAAATCTCATCCATATTTCCGCATGCTGCTGCTCGTTCCTTGAAGTCAAATCAAATATACTGCCGATTTGCTGATATCCTTCTCGCCGCGCCTGCTCGGCACTGATATTGTACCTTGTGCTTTCCATTGCTTCAAGTTCGAAAGCTGCCTGTAAGTTTTTATATGTCTGGCTGTTGATAAAATCATTTACCATATGTTCACATCCCCTAAGTATTATACATTATATTATGTATGTTGCTTTATAAGGTGTTAAGCATATATTAAATTTTCAGCAATTACGCTGTTGTCATCCTTTTCATTCAAAATTTCTTTCAAACCGTTCGTTCAGCTCTTTTTCCGTATTCACATTCCTGTAATATTCAGCTATCAGTATGGAAGCAGGTTCAACAGCTTCGGTATAGAGGCTGTATAATGCACCATTAATTTCAATGCATTCTTTAACCGGCTCAAAGCCCATGACCAGGCCCGACATACCGTCATAATTTCCTGACATCCTGAGTCCTGCTGTTATGAGGGCCTTTTTAGCCCGGTCCGGCGAAACGAGAAAATTCAAATAAAATTTCATCGACTTCAATGCTTTATACACATCCTTCTCAGAAATTCCATCAAAAAACCACGATATCACCCGCACGCTGCGTGAGTTTGCCGCAATATGGGATGTGGGTCTGAACGAAACAGGATTCAAATTGTTTTTCAGCATTAAAAGTCTATCAAACTCCGTTTCAATAATGCCGTGAGAAAGATCTTTTCTCTCTTTCTGCCTTATAAAAGGATGACACTGACTATCCAGCATGAAATGACACATGAATCCTGCTACATAGGCAGCCGCTCCTTCATAATCCGAGCATGACCGAATAATTTTTCTTGCATTTTCAAAAAACAAATCTGCATTCATACCATGCAGGCGGTGGCCTGTCCTGCTTATATCATTCGCTTTCAAAGGCTTATAATAAAACAGGATATCCGGGCCATGAAGCCCTATGTTAAATAAAGTTATATTTTCATCAATTATTTTCTTTATATTTCCATCCAGCAGTTTCAGCACTTCATAGCCGAAGCAATAATGAGCATACGTAGTGGGCATTGCATCCTCCCTGATTTCATCATGGGGCCGAAAGTCAGATTCATAACTGCACTGCCAAAAAAAGCATGAGCAGCCGTAACCCCTCTAAATGGCAAGCCCAACATCTTGTGCAGCCTTTGCACCTTCCATGAATATTGTAAAAACCAAAGAAACCATCATTCCTATAAGTCCCCATATAGCAATTCTAAATATTATACCTGGTGCAATTATGTAACATCCTTTCACAATCCTTGCTCCTAGTAAATCACCCATGGTGGCGAGAAGAGCAAATTTAACGAAACCTCCCATATAGGGCATGGATGAAGTAAATGCCATAAATGCCTCTCTTGTAGATTGAACAACTAATATGGTCACAAAGGCCGACAACGTAATAAGCCATATGAAGTCACCCTTTCTCATTTCAGCACCCCCTCAATGGAAAGCAGTTTTTCCTTTATATGAAGTCCACCGCCATAACCAACCAAGCTTCCGTCCGCACCAATCACTCTATGGCACGGTATGAAAATCATTATAGGATTTCTGTTGTTTGCCATTCCAATCGCTCTTGATGCCTTTGGATTCCCTACAGCTTCAGCTACCTGCTTATAGCTCCTCGTCTCTCCGTATGGAATATTGCAAAGGGCATCCCAGACCTTCTTCTGAAACTCTGTTCCCTCGGGGTTCAGCGGCAGGTCAAAGCTAGTTCTTCTGCCGCATAAATATTCTGTCAACTGTTCATATGCCTTTCTTATGAGCTCTGTCTCATGTATGTTCGATGTGCATTCGCCGATATTTTCCGCAACTTCCATTGATATAATTTCTGTTCCGTTATCACTTATGGACATTCTTCCGATTTCAGTATCATAAAAAAATGTATTTTTCACAAGTCGCTCCTAATTATAATTTTATTGATATAATATAACATTCAGCGCCTTTATTCAACATTTAATTCAACTGCTCTTATCTATATCTGCAAATTCTATTCTCACCATTTCACCCAGACTGTCATAGTTAATAACTCTGCAATTATTCAATGAATATATATTTTCATTTTTTCTGCACGGAAGCTTTATTGTGAATATACTTCCTTCTCCCATCTTGCTTGAAGCCTTTATGCTTCCTCCGTGCATTTCAGTTATGGCTTTTGCAATCCTTAAGCCTGTACCGCTGCCTTCTGCTTTTCTTGAAAGAGATTTATCAACTTGTCCAAATCTATTAAATATGTTATTCAGATAATTTTTCTTAATGCCTATACCCTCATCCGCAACGGATATTTCTACCGAATCGTCCTTTACTAAGACATTTACGTTTATTTCCCCTTCTTGCCTTGAAAATTTAACGGCATTTGATAATATATTAAGCAGAACCCTTTCAATTCCTTCAACATCCACCATCATATATTTTTCTTCCAAGTTAGTATCAAATACAAACTTCAGCTTATTTTCATCAATTATTTTGGATACAGCGCTAACAACCTCCTCCACAAGCTCGACTATGTTCACATAGCTGTGATTCAGCTTGTACAAACCCGTCTCAATTTTGTGTAAATCTAACATATTATTTACTACTTTCATTAATCGGAAGCTGTTTTGCTTGATCGAATCAAGACTGAATTTTATTTTGTTAAATCCTTCATCTTCCTCATCGCACTTTATATAAAGCTCTATGAGCTGCGCTGCGCTGTAAATTATGTTCAAAGGAGTTTTAAGCTCATGAGAAGCATTTATGAACAATTCATCGTTTATCTTTATGTTTTCTTCAATATTTATATCCCCACCATTTTCAGCGCATATCTCCTCGTAATTTTCGTCTGTGCCGATTCTCGCAGCGGAATCTGCGTTTGAAACAAAAGGTATAACATGAGCATTCTTCAACTTATACATATACCCTCCCCCTTCCGGTTTGTCATTTATCATTTGTTATTTACTTATACACCTATACATTCGTATTTTAAACATTAAAATTTATGCTAAAACTAATAATTATTTCAATAAAAAAAATTTCGATAAAAATAATGTCGAAATTTATCAACTCCAATATAGTATTGTTGATTTACAAATATGATGATATAATCTTAATCATATTATTCAAGAGGTTGTTTATGAATATTAACTTTTCAAATTATGTAAATCTATTGTCTGATTGCACCTTGTGCCCGAGAAATTGCCATGCGGACAGGCTGAATGGCAAAAAAGGATATTGCAGAGAATCTGATACCGTGATTGTTTCAAGAGCGGCTCTCCATATGTGGGAGGAGCCATGCATCTCCGGCGAAAGAGGCTCAGGCACCGTCTTTTTCAGCGGGTGTTCCATAGGATGCGTATATTGCCAGAATTATAATATTTCGAGAGGACTTACCGGTAAAGAAATTTCAATTGAGAGGCTTTCGGAAATCTTCAAAGAACTTCAGCAAAAGGGCGCACACAACATCAACCTTGTGACTCCAAGCCACTATATACCTCACATTGTTGAAGCTGTAACCCTCAGCCGTCAAAGCGGTTTAACAATTCCCGTAGTATTCAATACCGGTGGATATGAAAAAATCGGAACACTAAAATTGCTTGAAGGCATTGTGGACATATATCTGCCAGATTTAAAATATATGGATGAAACTATCTCCCTTAAATACTCAAACTGTCCTGATTACTTTTATTATGCATCAGAAGCAATAAAGGAAATGTCACGGCAGGTTGGAATGCCCGAATTTGATTCGGAGGGCATCATGAAAAAGGGAGTGATAGTCCGTCACATGATGCTTCCTGGATATCTTGAGGATTCCAAAAAAATTATTAAGTATCTGCACAAAACATTCGGAGACAAAATATACATGAGTATAATGAACCAGTATACGCCTCTTCCCCATGTAGAAAAATATCCGGAAATAAACAGAACTGTGACTTATGACGAATACGAGGAGCTTATAGATTATGCCATAAGTATAGGTGTTGAGAACGGCTTCATTCAGGAGGGAGAAACACAGTCTGAAAGCTTTATTCCTGATTTTAACGAGGAAGGGGTATAAATCCTTCCTGATATGCCGTGTCCGCTTCTATATTGCTGTGTCAAAGTGTACTTTGAGCCATTTTTTATTTATTCTTTCATATTCTCCGACTATTTCCCTTAATTCTCATCTGTATCTGTCCTTTACAATTGTCTGAGCAATATATACAGCAAATTAATCTTTTCCACATACCTAAATTTTGAGATGTTTTTACAAATGTCGTCAAACTTTTTTAAATTTAAGCTCGCTTTTTGAATGAATATCGAGCTCGCTATAAATACTTTTTAGTATAGTTCTCACGGTTGTTTCAGATATATACAGCTTGCCGGCAATTTCTCTGGCACTGAATCTGTCTCTGGCAAGTGCCGCAACTTCACGCTCTCTTGGAGTCAGCGTTGAGCTGTAAGATAAAACCGCTTTCTTTATGGCAGCCACTCCCATTGTCTGACGTTTGCCAAGATCCATCAGATCACGAAAACTTCTTAAATAGTATTTTGTAGTTAATCTATCCTTTATTCACCTTAAAAAAGAAGCTGCGGTTACACACCTTACAGCTCCTTTGCTTGTTATTCAAAACACCATATCCCTCCGTAATATTACGGCCCTATCTCTACTTCTCTGTTGTCAATACTCATATACACTACCTCCGTGGCACCTCCCAGAAACCTGTTTACCAGAGACGAAAGCTCCTCTGCAGCGGCTCTTAAATCCGCACTTCTATCGGTGTCCACGGATTCAATAATGAGAACCGCATTAACGGTGTCCTCCGTCAGCATGGTTCTCTGTCCGTCACGCCAGTTCCAGCACCTGCATACTGCACCCTCGTCATCCTTGTATATTATTTCTCCCGGCAGGGCATTGTCATATTCTTCATCACCCAAGGCCATAAAAAGCTCTCCGCCCTCAGCCTTTGTAAGCAGCATATCGCCGACAAATGTATCAATGTCCTCCCCGCCGCAGGGCAGACCGTATTTAAGTGATATGGAGTTGTATATGTCCATAAGAGGATTTAGCGTTCTCACATCGTTGCCTTTTTCAACCCTCTTCAGCAGCGCCTCTATGGAACAACGCACACCCTTCTTTGTTTTAAATTTCTGATATGCATTCCTCCATACGGCTACAACCTTATTTTCACTGAACACTTCTTCAGTAAGATACTTCTTAGCCTCCATGTTGCATTTTCCCAGCAATTCAATAACATCCCGGCGAAAATTCTCAGCATAAAGCTCGCTGTTGTTTATGCCCTTTGCCAGTATAACAGCAATTTCGGCTTGAGGAAATACCTCCCAGAATTCTTCCGTTATTATAAATTTGCTCATATCTTTCTCCTCTTCATTGCATAGTACATTATTAATATAACCCTTTTATATTAATAATGCAACTTCCATGCACGATAAACATAACTTGTATATAAATAAGCACGCTTTTTATATGGAGAAGTTTCCTGCCACAATGTAATTATTTATACAGCATAATGAATCTATACAGCATCTCTGCCATTTCTGCTCTTGTTGTATTGCCCGATGGCCACAGATTAGCATTGCTCCTGCCTTTTATAATGGCTTCACCCACTGCCCATTGCATTGCAGTCAATGCATAATCTGAAATCATATGAGCATCCTGGTATGATGACAACTCCGCTCCGGTTCCCGCGCCGTATTCTTTGTACAGGGCATATCTGTAAAGTATGGCTGCAAACTGCTCACGTGTTGTTTTTTCATCAGGGCCGAACATCGATTCACTCATACCATTTATAATGCCGCTTTGCTGAGCCCATGCAACGGCATCAGAATAATATTCTCCCTCTGAAATATCCGAGAAAGAAGATTTGACGGACACAGGCTCATTTTCAAGACGATGAAGCACTGTAACCAGCATTCCTCTCGTAACCGGCATTTCCGGTTCAAATTTATCGTAAGATGTACCTATCATCAATTTGTTTTCCACCACAAATTTAACCGCTTCGTAAAACCAGTCCGTTTCCTTTACGCCCTTGAACGGATTTATATATTTTATATCTTTGTTACCGTCCTTTTCCCTTACGGAGCTGCCGTTTCCGTTGTCTGAAGCCCCGTCCGTGTATTCGGCGTCAAATGATGCCCCTTCACGGTTGAAAGCAAATGATGCTATATGGGTTTCCTCTCCTTCTATTGTCAGTGACTCTGTGCTCCTTGTTTCTATTATCTTTCCGTCTCCGTCCCTTAAGGCTACCTTGATGCCTCCCTTTATTTCATTCATTGAGTTGTTCAATGCCTCAACCTGCACATGGCTGCGCCCCTCACCGGACCTCATCATGCTTGTAATCAATACCTTACCCGTATTTTTTTCAAGAAGGCTTCTTATTTTTACATAATCGTAATTATTTGTTATATCCACATCTGCGATAGCATCTCCGTCCTGCTCCAGCACCGCATTGAAAAATATTCTTACACCGTCTTCGGGTATTTCTCCGTACTCATTCAGTACTGTCTGAAGAACATCCTCATCCAGTAAAATATATTTTTTTATAATTCCGCCGTTAATCATATCGAAACTTTCTGCGTCGGATATGGTTTCAGACGCAATGGGCATTCCGCTGAAATCGGGATTGTCATATGCATAAAGCTTTATTGCATGTCTTCCTTCAGAAAGCTTTGAAAATGTGTTATTATGGAGCAGTACACTGAACATGCGCTCTCTCTCCGATTCTTTTTCAATTTCTACTCCATATATGCCCACATCCGGCAAATCCATATGAAGTGTTCCTGAAATTGTATCAACGGATGATGGGTACTCCGCCGTTATTATGTATGCTGGATTGTCAACAACTTCAGGCACACTGTAAAATACATTGACATCCTTATATTCTCCGGGCATTATGAATCTTCCGTCTCCGAATTCATGTGCAGTCCCTCCCAGTATTATACTTATACATTCCACCGGCTCCATTCCGCCGTTATACAACCTGAACATAACAGGAATTTCCGTTCCCGGGAGAATTTCTTTACGGGAATAGTATGCATCTCCGGCATAAAGTTTGTTTGAATATGCAGTGCCAGCATAGAGCATGCTGCTGCTTTTTTCCTCTGCCCCGTAATCCGTGGACTGAATCATGAAATTTATATGCCCGGTACCGTCCGTGCATGCATCGAAGAAATCCACGACGTTGCTTTTATTTAGCTCCGCAAGCTTTATTTCAGGAGATATTGACACGATGTCTGAGCCCCTTGGCAGGAACTTTCTCCCGTACAGCGAATATTTGTATTCATCGTCCGAATCAAAATCAGGCTGAGCCCATACCACAGATAAATCCTTTAGTTTTCCGGCACCCTTTGTGAACTTGAAGCTTCCGTAATCTGCCGTGCTTGATGGCTCAATCTCATTTTCATACTGTGCATATATGTTTCCGCCCCCGTCAACAGCGGTTATTCTGATTGAACTCATCACTTCGCCCTCATGAACTGCTTCCTGATTCCAACCTATGATAAAACGCTCTTCGCCGTCGGGGAACTCAACAGATGTTATACGCGGATTTTCATCTCTTCCTTCATTGTCAGTAAGCCTTATATTGTTTATAATATCGCCGTCTTCATTTATTACCGTACAATATATTTCAGTATTTCCATCCTTTGCTTCAACCTCATAGGTTACGGCAGAAGTTCCGCTTGACAGCATTTTTGTGTCAATGGATATTACTCTGTCAATACTGCCGTCATACAGGCATTTTTCCTCTCCCCACTCGCTTCCGTCAAATACGCGGTACATTATACTGTCTCTGCCGTCAAAGAGCAGGGGATTATCTATGTCTCCGGCATACAGGCTTCTCCATGCAACTATTGCACGCCTTCCGTCAGATGCGACAACAGGAGACATGTCAGGTGCGGAATTATCGGTCATGCGGGTTACAGTAAACTCAGAGCCGTCATATATAGCCGCCATTACCTCCGTACCGGACAGCATTTTTTTGATATCTTCGGCTGATGCCTCATCTCCTGCTTCGTATAGCTCGTCTGTTACAACACGAACCCACGCCGCAGCGGCTCCTTCGGACGTTCCGTCAATCACCGCATCCGTGTCGGCATATCCGGATGCATCTATTTCTATCCCCTTGGGGAAGTATTCTCCGGATTTCAAAGAATAGCATATTGCCGCATCATTTAACACAGCGCTGTCCATATCGGATATATACACCATCAACTCACCGTCGGATGTCATCACGGGGTTTGAATACGGATAAGCATTTGTCTGCATAACCTTAATTCCTTCCGATGAAATAACTTTTGCTCTCGCAGTATTCCACTGCCTGCCATTTATCAGATATGACCTGTCTTCAAATGATGTTCCGGTGCTTCCGTCCGGTTCATACTCACCATCGCTGCCCATAAGGCCGGCAGTCCGGGCTGACGAACCTGAGTCATATATTCTTTTTATATTGTTAAAATCATTAAACGTCCATGTCTTGCTTCCCTTTCCGATTTCATAGCTGCCGCTGACACTTGTAAGCACCAGCTTTATTTTATACTCTATTCCGGTCTCACCCCGTACCGTTATCTGCTGACCGTTACTGTTACTACTGCGGCTGTTCAGCCACAAATACCGCTGGTCAAGCGAAAGCTTTCCATATACGCCCACCTTCATGCTCACAATCTCATAATCGCGTCCTACACCTCCGAATCCCCTTATGTACAGCTGCGGCTGAAGCTCCGTTATATATCTTCTTTCTGATTTGCTTTCATCCAGTACAGTCTTCAGTGCAACCATGCCTGCTCCTCCTGCAAGAAACTCCGCCGTTACAGGAACAATGCCTATCCAGGTGTTGTATATTTGTTTGTAATGATATCCTCCTCCTATGTGCACAAAGGATTTCAACAGGAGAATTTTCCATTGTCCGTCATCAATATCATAAAATATTTCGCAGTCAAGATATGCTCCCCCTCCGTACATTTTTTTGTTTGACCCGTAGCCCCCCATGTATGCTTCCATATAAATTTTGCTGTCCTCTACATAGTTGCTATTGGAATAGCCATATTTCGGCATATAGCCGTACCGCAGAGACGCCTCCTCGTCAGTGCTGTAAACACCGGGCTTAACATACTTGCTCATCTGTCCCACGGCTATCTTTACTACGCCCCTGAATACAAGCGGATTATCTGTAGGTGTTATTTCAAGTCTGACAGATTCGGAATCCATTGAATAGCCGCCGAAATGTTTTATGCTATAATCTATGTAGTCACCCAATCCTCCAATCCCCGATGAAGGCACCTTGATGGAGGACTTAATGTCCTGGTTGATTTTCTTAAGTTCACCATCCTGCAGCGAATTCAGTCCCGCAACACCGGTGAACTGGCTTACCTTTAAGTTTGTGGGAATATTTATAATTTCTGTTTTCCCATCTCCTTTTATGGAAATCTGCATACTTAAAGTTCTTTGCTCGCCCGGCTTCAGTCTTGATGCATACTGCCTCAGGTCAAAGGAACTTTTTATCAGAACAGTGTCTGAGAACTCATAGGAGGCAGTCTCAACATCCGATATGTGCTTCATCCCGTCAGTGCTGTCCACAAATTCAACCTTACAGCTGCTTCCGTAATTTCTCTTGTACACCATTTCAGTATTTATGTATGCTTCCTTCGAAGTGTCTTCAATAATAATATTTTCAGGAATTGCATGCCGGCTTCCGCCGCCCGCTATATTTTGTGAAGTTATGCTTATTCCGTTTTCAATTCTTGTGTCATAATTGCTTCTTAAGGTCGGTCGGTCTCCGTAAACAATACGTGACCCTAAAATCCTGCACATGCGTATTTTTTCATTGTCAACCATCATAAATACAGGACTGTAGTAATTACCAGGTATGTTGATTTCAAATATATATTCTAATTCATCACCTGAAGCAACAGGACCTGTTTCATTTTCATTAATAAATTCCGAAAAATTCAACTTTAATTTATATGTGGAATCAACCGAGCTGACAAGCTGCTCTTGATGCCCGTCAATTCCATTAATTGAAGCACCGGGGCAATATTTTCCGTTTCTGTACACACCTCCCTTTATCAATATGTCTCCGTAATAGGATGATGTTCCTTTACTGTCCGTGACATTTACCTGAAACAGCACCTCATGTCCCGCAGACTTAAACATAATGTTATTCTGCGGATACAGGCCGGCATAATTTTGCTCCGTCTGCCTTGATTTCAGCTCTCCGTGAGTAAGTATGAATGTTTCATATACGGAGCTGTTCTCCGGGGCAGGGCATAATTTCACATCACTCTGGATTCCGCTTTCTTCAAATACGGCCAGCTGTCCGTTGCCATCAGTGTGTACATCCTTGAGTATTCCCTCTCCGTTAATATATGTAACCTTGCTTACCTGTCCCGGATATACTCTGAAGAGGAACAGCTTGCTCCTCAGATCATCAACCGTAACATTCAGCCTTTCTTCCATACCCGTTAAATTGTGTCTTGCGGTTACATAACCTTCTCCCGGCCATATTCCCTCAAGAATCATCTCTGCATCAGGAAGCATCTCAGCTTCATTACCTGCATCGTCTAATAAACCGCCGCCCCTTTGCCTGAGTGATATTTCGCCGCCATCGCTCACCGACCATGTTATTTTATCGTATATTTTGCTCCAATTGAATTGATTATAATTTATGCCTATATCATCCTTCAATACTATATTTCTGTTGAGCTTCAATATTTCTTCGCTTGTCATAGCACCAAGGTCATCCCTGCTGATAGTGAAAGTTTCCCTGCTTTCACCGTTAACAAATATCTTAAGAGCATCCGAATTATATACCCGCAGGGAATATGAGTCACAGGATTCGGCTTCATCAAATTCGTTTTTAACCTTGAGAGATACTGTATATATGTCGTACAAACGATCAGCAACCCTGCTTATATACATACTTAACTCTTTCCCTGAATCTTCAGCATTGTCAGTTCTGAATACAGTCTTTTCATTGTTTTTTATTACCAAAAGCTCCGCCGAGGTTGATGAATTTTTATTTTCAATATTAAATTTAACGCTGAATTTCTGATTTTCGTCCGTAATATATAAATTATCAGGCCTTATGAGCTTTGCCTTTGCCGGAAGGCTTTTTACCCGTATATTTGACGATGCCGAAAGCGTCATGCCGCCTTTCATATCTGTTGCAGAAACTTCAAGTATATAACTGCATTTTCCCCTTGATGATGTGTTCACGAGATACTTACTATTTACAGTAAAGCTAAAAACAGGTTCCTGAACAGTTGAGGATGCTGTCTGCCTCACCACATGAGCACCCTTTCTAAGCTCGCCCTCTTCATATACGGCCTCGTATAAATCGTAAATATATTCTGTAACCGTCCCACTTCCGCTAAAATCTGCATTATTTTCGGTTATGTTTGTGGAATAATATATTCTTGCATCATTTCCCTGCGTTACCTCAATACTTTTTGCCCAGTCATTAATCTTTAAAAATGTCCCCTTTGTATCAACGACCTCCAAAATGACACTGTATATTGTAACCTCTTTACCCTCAAGCCCTGTGTTTAAGGCCGTCAGTCCGAATCTTACGCTTCCCGCCTTCCCCGTAAGAGTGATTGCACCGGATGATGTAATGGAAGCCACCGTATTATCGCTTACGGACCATACAAAATCCTCAAGCCTCTGCCATGTGGCGTTGACTTTAACATTGATGACCAGTAATATGGAATTTTCGCTGTCCGATGCCGTCTTATTTCCCTCAGGCCACTTGGTATACACAATCTCAAAGTCATCTTCACCGATGCAGACAATATGAGGTATTGTATAGTCCTTTGACAGCGAATATATAAGCTCAAATCCACCTGATGCATTTTCATCAAAATATATTTCGGCAGCATAGTCCATATCCATATCCGACATGTTGGCCGGTGCTTGGAATCTTCCTGTGAGTTCCGTTATCACAGGTCCTTCGTTGGCATAAAGAGGCACGTCAACTGAACCGTCCTTTCCGATTACTGTTGCCTTCACTGAATCTATGCGTCCGTCTTCTTTCCTGTGCCTCGACATATAAAGACTCAGCTCTTCGTTTTCTTCCAGGGATATCTTTATTTCGGCCTCTGCATTTGTGCTGTTGCCCTGATTTATAATGATATCCGTGTCGGCACAATATGCAAAAAGCTCTTTCAGGCTGTATGGCTTCAGTGAAGCTCCTGTAACCTCGAAAGAAGCCCCCTCACCGTCCTGCTGTTTTCCCGACAGATCTACGGCACCTGCTATATCTGTTACATTTATTAAATTCTTGTAATCATCCCTCACCTCATACAGAAAACTCACCGTCTCAGATATAGTACCATTCTTTTCCATAGGATACAGAGTTGTACCATTTATCCTTATGCTTATGCCATCTGTAAGTACAGGCTCGTTATATGTAACGGTAAGCGGTATTTTCTCCCCTATCCGAAATTTACCTGAAACAGCAGAGGCAACATCAATATGCGGCTTCACTCCATCCGTAAAACTCATTTGCTTATCAATATAATTGGTATCACTGTCACAAAATACGGTATAGACATCCTCCGTAAGCCCCGAATAATCAAGGTTGATATTTAATGACTCCGCAATGCTATTTGCCTCTGCATACCTTCCAATTCCCAAATCGGATATAGGCACATCATTAAAGTCAAAATCAATTTTATTTTTTCCTGATACGTCAATGTCTCTCTTAAATACATTTTCAGAGCCAAACTTGTTATTTCTCTCTATATTGAAATGAACATTCCCTGATGCTCCTCCTTCATTCAGAAAATATCCTTGAAGCAAACTCAAATGAGTAAAAACCTCCATATCTATCATTGCTCTCACATCGCCCGCTATGGCTGATGATGTTGAAATATTTGCAATATTGGCAGCATTTTTATATTTACCGGCGGAACCATTGTATTCAGTATTCAATATTTCAGAAATATCCGCAATATATACATCCCTCGCTCTCTCGTAGCTTTTCTCCAAATCGAAATTATTTTGTATCCTCACAGGCACAGTCATATGAGTAGAATCTCCATCAAATAGCGCATTGCTGATATTTGAGCAATTTATGTAGAATATTCTTTCTCCTTTCCAGAATTCACCCTTGCTTGAAATCTGAGGTGTCTCTGAACTTGGTTTGTTTACAAGCTTCTTAATGGTGATATCCAACCTTTTTTCGATTTCACCGGGCTCAAAAGTTATGGAACCGTTTTCAGCGCCGTTAAAATGCTCGTACAAAAATGCGCTGCCTGAAAATAGGCTGTAGTCAAAAGAAACCTCCTCTTTGCATGTGCCATTAAGGATGAATGTGACCGTAACTGTTTTTTCGCCTTCTTAATCTGCATGCACCGTATTAATCTTATATGCAACCCTCGTACCAAAATAACTTCCTGAGGGCGACATTGTAAGCTCTCTTGAATTCAGCGCATAAATTCCTATTCCACCTGTATTAATCTGATTAATAAGCGAGCTAAGTGATGCATCATAATCAGATTCAGGCAAAGGTAATTTGTCATATCCGTGAGCAGGAAATGAACCCATGAAAATAAAAACCAAAAGCACTGCACTTACAATCCTGTTAAACATCTTCAAATTAGTCTTCATTATTATCCTCCTGCATAATTTCCATAATATAATCAAGCTCTCATTTGACTGATCATCATTACAATAAGCTTCATACCATATTCATCAAGTCTGAAGGAGCCCTTCTTAAGACACCAGTCATATATAACTCCGCGAACACATGTTGTCAAAACAGATATGATTTCTTCTGTTGATAAATCTTCCCTCAGCTCCCCATTGCTTTTTGCTTCATCAACTAAAATACTGAGCTGCTTATAATACTCTCTTTCAGGTGATGTAAGGAATCGTTCCGTATTTAAGTCCTTTATTTGTGACGAATATATTACAGAAATGAAATCCAGCCCCACTTCATTTTCCATAAAGTAAAAAACAATGTTAATCAATGAATATATTTTTTCAACAGTATTTTCGTATGTCTTATCTGTTTTGAAAAACGCCCCGTAAGCCTCGTCAATTATTGGAACCATGCTGAAAATCAAATCCTCCTTTGTTTTAAAGTGAGTATAGAACCCACCTTTGGATGAACCTGCTTCGCTTATGATTTCATCAACTGTTACATTGTTGTATCCTTTTTCCACAAACAGCTTTCTTGCACAATCTATAATTCTTTTTTTAGTTTCATTTCCCTGAATAATTTTTTTGTTCAAATTCTACCTCCAAAACAAAATATACAGACCGTAGTCTGTATATAGTATAAATCTTCAGTTTACTGATGTCAACATATTTATGACATGCGGCTTGCACCGACTGATTCTATGCAGTTTTTCCGTTATTCTTCGTCCGTCACAGGAGCCCATCACAGGCAGTATGGCTTCCGCAGTTCGTTTATTATAATCAGCGAATTATTTCTACTTTAACCGTTTCTCCTGCTGTATATCCGTCTCTGACCGGATCTGTGACAAGCTGTCCCGGTGAGGTCAGATTTTCAATAACAGTAGATTTGCGAAACGGAACCTGTCTCGTCTTCCATACTCCGTCTTCCTGCCACAGCTCCATCTTGCAAAGTATTTCCATTCCCTCGGCATATCTGATATCCTCCTGCAGGACAGCATCAATACAGCGACGATATTCCCGGGAAATACCAAGAAAATGAT
Source organism: Sedimentibacter sp. (assembly GCA_031997345.1). Classification (GTDB taxonomy): domain Bacteria; phylum Bacillota; class Clostridia; order Tissierellales; family Sedimentibacteraceae; genus Sedimentibacter. The sequence continues at coordinate 23,628 of DAMAEI010000002.1, forward strand.
TTATAAGCCCCTTTACACACCAGTCCATACCATAGTAAGCAGCCAATGAGGGACCGGGAAGATTGATGACGGGTTTTTGGTTTATAATTGAAATACACATTGGCTTGCCCGGTGCTGCCGCAACACCATGACATATGAAGTCGCCCCTTTCCTTTATAAGCCTTGCGTTGTAGTCTTCTTCTCCCTTTGATGAACCGCCGTTTATTATTACAATGTCAGCACTGCTCAGCGCCTCATTAAGTACTGCCTTAGCTTGTCCGCTATCGTCCCTTACAACAGGATAGCAGTGCGGTTCTGCTCCGGCTTCATTCAGTGTATGCCTCACAAGTATGGAATTCGAGTCAACTGACTTTCCTCTTTGAAGAGGCGTACCTGCGGGAACAAGCTCATTTCCCGTCGGTATGAATGCAACTCTCGGTTTTTTCAATACAAGAACCGATGTAATTCCTCCGTGAGCCAATGCCGCTAAATCTGAAGGAGTGAGCTTAGTGCCTTTTTTCACTAAAAGCTCCCCTTTTCTTAAATAGCTGCCCTTAGAAACGATATTTTTGCCGGGTGACACAAAGCAATCACTGTCTATTTCCAAATTTGTTTTGTCCCGGAATCGTACCTGCTCTATAGGTATCACCGCATCATATTCATCGGGGAAATCGTCTCCCGTATCTGCTCTCACATATTCTATTCCCTGAACCCACTGCGATACATCAGGAATTCCGTCTTTGAACAATTCTGATATTACACCGATGCCGTCCATTGCTGAAGCACGCACTACGGGAATATCATGGACTGAAAAGGCGTCCTCGGCAGCAATCCTTCCTATTGCATCATCCAGTCCGACATGTTCGCATTGCACCTCAGGCTTCCATAATGAAAATATTTGTTCAAGCACCTTTTTTCTGCTTGGTAGATTTGTCCACTCCATATATATCAGTCCTTTTTCATATTTTGTCTTACATCCCACAATATCCATCCATAAACACGCTTTGACTTCTGATAGATTTTATTGGATTCGTCGGCCCTGCTCTTGAGGTAATCACGTATTTTACTTTCGATTCCGTCTTTTTCCGGGAACTCCTTTGTAAAGAAGCCTGAGTAATATGATAGAAGCCTTTCATCAGCATCCACAGCCTCTTCCGTTTCCTGGGTGTGGTAGTATGTTTCCGGCAGGTAGCCTCTTATCCATAAAATGTTGAACAGTGAATAAAACCATCTCTGATCCCATAGAGGTCTCGGATTTTTTTCCATTCCGAAAACATCTCGTGCTATTTGATTTTCCAGTAAATCCTCTCCGTATATAGGACTGCAGTTAAAGCAAAATGCCCTGCTCATGCCCATTATTTTATCAAGCCCGCTTTCATCTCCCGTTCCCGGCGACATGGATGTAAAAACAAGGTCGAATTTATTTCTCCATCCCATGCTGTCTATCTCAGTATTTTTAAAGTCGCACTCTGTGAACGAAATATTGGATACTCCCTTTTCCTTTCCTTGCTTCTCGCCAAGTTTCAGCATTTCCGATGATATGTCTATACCTGTGGCATGCCCTGCAGTCTTTGCAAACTCCACAACGAACCTTCCCGGACCGCATCCTATATCAACCACCGTACTTCCTGCCTGCAGCAACCCTCTGTTTCTCAGGAACTTTGCCGCACTGTCCACCCTGTCATCCATCTGGCGTCTGAAAAGGTTGTCACATTCCAATTCTTTTTCCCAGCCCCTGGCCCTCACATTCCATATTTCGGCAGTGTGTTTTATTCCTCCCGGACGGCGGTATTCCCACAGCTTTTTAAAATATTCATAATCTTTTTCCAAATTCATTAAATTCATAATTAACCTCTTCCCATATGTGAATTCAGCCTGAGCTGAAGCTCCGGCCGAAGCTCGTTTTTATTTTCCGGTGTCATTGTATACAGATATCCGTTTCCTGTTATTTTTTGAACCAGCTCTCTGTGACAGCCCAAATATTCATTGTATATGCAATTATTTCTGAGTGTGCGCTTGAGATTGTCTTCAGATTTCAGTACTCCTATACACAGTCTACCCCCGTCAAGAATATTATACAAGGACTTTTGAAAATTCTCCGAAGCAATCTCAATCCCGCCTACCTCATCCAGCAGCACAATCTTACAGGACTCATTTTTGCACCTGTATTCAACCTGATTTAAAACGTCTTCCAGAATTGAAAGGTCTTTTTTGTATGTGGAAATAAATATCCCGGA
>DAMAEI010000002.1:25853-30989 GCA_031997345.1 Sedimentibacter sp.
CCTTCTATTTCCGATATATGTCCGGACAACAATTGTCGTAGCAGAAATGACTTGCCTATTCCGGGCTCTCCCTGTAAAAACAAATTCATTTACTTCACTCTTTCTGCAGTATATTCAAGAAGACGCCCTTAAGCGTCTTCATCTGTAAAATCAATCATTATATAATTCGCTGAGCATCTCGTCTGTTAGGTCCAAATGGTAGAATAGCTTAAAAAATTCCTTTACTTCTTCATCCACATTGTATGTGTAATATTCAGGATAAAGCTTTGCGGCTAGCCATCTGAGTCCGATGATGCGATTTGGTCCCGGTGGCCTGTCCACCCAGCTGAAGGGGGCTTTAGGCGATCCAAAAACATTTCCCTCCTTTACGGCAACTATTGTAGCAAAATCCGGATTCTTCTTTATTTCTTCCGCTGCAGCATTGCCTGTCATGTCCTGCTTTGGCTCTCCGTTTACAACCATGAACTCAGGGTTCCATGCCAAAATCTGCTCTAATGATACCTGCACACGTCCTCCGCTTTTTGCTTCCAGGTCAGCCACGTTTATCGCACCGACCATATCAAAAATTTGTGCGTGAGATGAACCTTTCGGAGCGGTCTCCAATGAATTCACACCATTTCCGTAATAAATTGTAACCTTCTTTTCTTCCGGGATATTTGCCGCTTTAATATCTCCGAATGTTTTTTCCGCAAATGCCGCAAGCTTGTCTGCCTGCTCCTTTTCACCGAGAAGCTCTCCCAGGAAACGGTACACATCAGCGGCTTTTTCCAAATTATTGTCCACAATTACAACAGGTATTCCAATGCTTTCTGAAAGTTTGTCAGCTTCTGCAATGGAAGCATCGTTCAATGCGGATACATTGATTGCGATGTCAGGCTTTGCCTCAATAACTGCCTCATAGTTAATGCTGTCTCCCATGCCGAAGGAAGGAATATCATGATATTTCGGCAGAACATACTTGCGTTCATGCACATTCAGCTCATAATTCCAGCCTAAAAGCTTATCGGGATTTACAGTATAAACATAAATCGCTGTAACAGGCCCTGTTGAGAAAACCTTATTCACTTCCGCAGGCACCTTGCGTCCTGCCATGTCGGTAATCTCTAACGTACCCGGAGTGTCAGGCTTTTGCTCTTCCTTTCCGCCTTCCTCCTTAGGAGTCTCCTGGTTTATATCTTGTTGTGTGTCAGGAGGGTTTGATACGGGAGCGTTGCTGCAACCTGAAAGAAATGTGCCAAGCAGTACAATTACAGCCAGTATTAAAAGCACTAAGTTTCTTTTGCTGTTTCTTAACATTTTCTCCACCTCTCTAATATAAATATTGTCAGCATGAAAATCTTCCCGTTTCTAAGAAAGATTGACAGCCGTCGATGCCGTGTGCTATACTTTCAATATCGAATAGTTTTTAAAAAGCATTCGGCGCTTGTTACAATATTAGCATTACAACCATATTCTGTCAAGAAATTCTTATTAGGACATCTGCCATGGAACAAACATACAAGATTGAACAAAAAAAACTTGCTGCAAAATATAACCGAAAAATTGTATTATTTTTTATCCTGATGATTGTTACACTTCTCGTTTCATTTTGGATCGGATACTATTCCCTTTCTCCCACACAAATATGGAGGGCTTTTTTGTTTGGTTTGGGAATACCCGTGGAAGTAGAGCCTCAGGCTGTGACAATATTCTGGAAAATACGGCTTCCTCGCATACTGTCGGCCTTGTTGATAGGTTCATCTTTATCAGTTGCAGGCTCCGTATATCAGGGAATGTTTCACAACCCTCTTGTATCACCTGACATTTTGGGCGTTTCTGCCGGAGCAGGTCTCGGAGCGGCCTTTTCCATATTTTTTGGTTTTCCCTACTGGTATACACAAATTTTTGCTTTTTTCGGAGGCGTTGCCGCTGTTGTACTTTCCTACTTGGTGAGCAGGAGCTCTGTTCATTCGCAGGCACTGAGCCTTGTGCTGACCGGCACCATGATAAGCACTCTATGCAACTCGTCTGTTACGATGCTTAAATATCTTTCTGATCCAAATGACGTGCTTCCTCAGATTACATTCTGGCTTATGGGGAGTCTTACAAAGGTGACCATGGACGGTGTTATATGGAGCGTGCTTCCTATGGCTGTTGGCCTGGCTGTTATACTGCTCATGCGCTGGCAGCTGAATCTGTTGTCCCTGAATGATGAAGAAGCTCAAAGCATGGGCATGAATCCACGCATATACAGAGTAATTTTTATTTCGGCTTCCACACTGTTAAGTGCGTCGGCCGTATGCCTTGGCGGTCTCATCGGGTGGGTGGGACTCATGGTTCCACATATGGCTCGTGCCATATTTGGTCCCGATTATCGGCGTCTTGTACCCGGATGTATCCTTCTGGGTGGTATTTTTCTGCTTGCAATGGATGATATTGCACGTTCTCTTCTCACTATGGAGCTGCCTATAGGAGTAGTGACATCCTTTGCGGGAGCACCGTTTTTTGTGGCATTAATATTAAAAAGGAGGCGGAGATAATGCTTTTAGAGGTGAAAAATCTGTCCGGAGGATACGGAGGTAAGGATGTATGCAAGGATTTGAGCTGTCAGGTTGACAGGGGAGAGGTTTTAAGCGTACTTGGTCCCAACGGCTGCGGAAAAACCACATTCTTCCGTCTGCTGCTCGGTTTTCTGCCCTGCAGTTCAGGAGAAATATACATAGGAGGAACATGTACCGGAACATTGTCCAAGAAAGAATTATCAAGACGAATCGCCTACATTCCGCAATACCACAATCCCACTTTTTCATATACAGTGCTGGAGGTTGTTTTAATGAGCCGTGCAAGCTATTTTTCTGTATTCTCATCTCCAACAGGCCATGATATGGAAAAAGCGTTTGAAGCATTGGAAAAATTAAAAATTGCCCACTTATCTAATCAAACATACACATCCTTAAGCGGAGGGCAGCGCCAGATGGTTTTAATAGCTAGAGCAATTTGTCAGAATGCCGGAATTTTGGTAATGGATGAACCCGGCTCCAGCCTTGACTACTCCAATCATCAGCTTTTGATGGATACTATATCTGATTTGTCATCCCAGGGATATTCTGTTGTCTTGTCCACACACAGTCCCGAGCACCCGTTTTCTGTGGCTCACAAGGCTATGTTGATGAAGGACGGAAAAATAGTGTCTTTCGGAAAAACAAATGATGCAATTACTTCCGATGTATTGAAAGAGGTTTACGGTGTCGAGATGGATATTGTATCGGTAACAGACAGATATAGCAGGCCTCGTACACTTTGCCTGCCTGTGAAAAAACAACCAGAAAAATATATGTAATTATCCAAAATAATCGGCGAAAATGTCTTCTGCGTATTTTCTTACGCTTTTTTCATATTCACTGAATCGCTTCATAATATCCTTGCCTTCCGGTGTCAATACGGAAGAACCTCCGTATTCACCGCCTTGCCTTCGCTCCAATACGCTGTATCCAAGCTGACTTTCCATGATGTCGATTATCGTTCGTCCCTTGCTGTAGGAAATACCCATGAATTCACAGGCTAACCTTATGGAGCCTGTCTCGTCAATGAGCTTAAGAAGCTGTTCCACTCCCGGGCCCATAAAAATTTTTTCTCTTCCTATTTGTATTCTCAGCTCCGGATGAAATTTATTGAGGCTGTGATTATTTAATGCTCGCGAAAAATCATGATTGTCTGTTTCATAAATGAGAACGCCGCTGTCTTCAACCTCTATTTTTTTTACATTTCTTCCAAGGCTTTTTATTGCGCCGCTTAGCCCCTGTTCCCCGTTATAAGCCAGTATTTCATGAATTACATCTGAGCTTATGAGTATAGGATGTCCGGAAACCCCGTTATTGACCGGTATTAAAACAGTGCATTTCATGCTTGCCAGTTTTTTTACAGTTGCGGCGGTAAACAGAGGAACACTGGAAGGCATTATGAAAAGAGAGTCCGTCTTTCCTTCCAGATACTGAAGACCCTTTTTTACATAAAAAAACATATCTTCCGAGCCGCTTTCGGCAGGAATAAAAGTAACACCAACCTTGGAAATTTCCTTTTTAAGCACTTCATTTTGATTTGATATTATGTATATGTCATCGATACCCGCACGCTTGAAGGTAAGCACTATCCTCCGAATTGCGGAAATGTCCCCAACCTTTTTCAGTGCACTTATTTTATTGATATCCTCATGTTCACTTTTTATAACCGATACAATCAATGCTCCCGACTTCACTTAATGCCTGCCCCCTTCATCTGATTTATTTTATTATAAGCTTTTGAAATGCAATTGTCCATAGTTAAGGCGCTGCCTGAAAGCAACGCCTACGCTTTTATAGATTATCCACATTGAGTGCCCTTGTTGCATTCATAACCGCCAACACCGTTACACCTACATCCGCCATAACTCCAGCCCACATATTGGCTATTCCCATGGCAGCCAATATGAGCACTGCAAACTTTACACCTAATGAGAAATAAATGTTCTGGTTAACAATTGCAAGTGTTCTCTTTGAAATTTTTATAGCTGTGGATATTTTAGAAGGCTCGTCAGTCATTATTACAATATCCGCAGCCTCTATTGCCGCATCAGATCCCAATCCTCCCATTGCAATGCCTATGTCCGCACGGGCCAAAACGGGTGCATCATTGATTCCATCTCCTACAAATGCCAGTCTTCCCTTTAATGATTTTTCAGAAATCAATTCCTCTAATTTTTCAACCTTGTCACCGGGGAGAAGCTCAGTATATACCATATCTATCCCAAGGTCATCAGCCACCTTTTCCCCTACATTTTTTGCATCTCCGGTCAACATTACAGTCTTTCTGATTTTCGACTCTTTAAGACCCTTAATTGCATTGAAGGCATCTTCCTTTATTTCATCCGCAATAACTATATAGCCCGAATAAACGCCGTTTACAGCAACGTGAACCACTGTTCCAGCCAGCTGTCTTGTCTCATATGGAATATTCATTTTATTTATCAGCTTTTCATTGCCTGCAAGAACTGTTTTCCCGTCCACCACAGCTCTTACTCCGTGACCGGGAAGCTCCTCCACGCCCTCTATCCTTGAGCTGTCAATCTGCTTACCATATGCTCTTTTAAGCGACATTGAAATGGGATGGTTTGAATAATTT
>DAMAEI010000002.1:30999-38312 GCA_031997345.1 Sedimentibacter sp.
CCGAAAAATCCGAGAGGTATAGATATGACCAGTGCGCATGGGCATGAAATAACAAGGAAGGTGAGACCTCTGTACACCCAGTCAGCAAAGGTTGCTCCATCAACAAGCAAAGGAGGTATAATAGAAATCATTGCCGCCAGTATCACCACCACCGGAGTGTAGTACCTCGCGAATTTAGTGATGAAGTTTTCTGCCTTGGCCTTCTTGGAGGTTGCATTCTCCACAAGATCCAGAATTTTACTCACGGTTGATTCGCCGAATTCTTTTGTAACTTCAACCGTAAGAAGGCCGTTTATGTTTATGCATCCACTCAGAATATCGCTTCCGGCAAAAACCTCCCTTGGCACAGATTCGCCGGTCAGTGCCGATGTATCGAGCATTGAATTTCCTTCCACAACTTTTCCGTCAAGAGGAACCTTTTCTCCCGCCTTTACAACTATGATATCACCTATACCAACTTCATCGGGTTCAACCTTTACAATGTCTTCTCCGCGTTTCACATTGGCATAATCAGGACGTATGTCCATCAAGCTTGAGATTGATTTCCTTGACTTATTGACCGCATAGCTCTGGAACAGCTCTCCCACCTGATAAAAAAGCATTACTCCTACACCCTCCGGATATTCTCCGATAATAAATGCGCCTATTGTTGCAATGCTCATTAAAAAGTTTTCATCAAACACCTGACCCCTCAATATATTTCTGAACGCTCCCAGCACTACGTCTCCGCCTGCAATTACATAGCTTAATAAAAATATCCCCAATGCAAGCCATTGATTGCTTCCTTTCAGAATAACTCCTGCAATCAGGAGAATACCGCTGACAATAATCCTTAATAAGTTCTTTTTTAACTTCTCCATATATACCTCACATATTAAAATTCCGCACACTAATCCAATGATTGCTCATGTGTTCAACTGACTTTGCATAATTATCGGGAATACCTGTATCTATCAAGCATTCCCGTATATTTAGGCTTTTTGTACCACAACATCAGGCTCAAACTTCTTTACGATTGCCTTTGCAGCATCAATAATGCCGTCCATTTTATCATCTTCAGCCTCAATAACAAGCTTGGTTGTCATAAAGTTAACCGTAGCATTGCTAACGCCTTCAAGTTTGCTAACCTTATCCTCTATCTTTGCGGCACAATTTGCGCAATCCAATCCTACAAGCTTAAAAGTCTTTTTCATAACGTCCTCCTATAATAAATTGGTTGATTGAACATTAGTCCAACTATAAAAATAAAATAAATTATTGCTGCTATTCTTTAATATGCACAAACCCCTGATCTAATATAGATTTAACATGATCATCAGCAAGCGAATAAAAAACAACCTTACCTTCTCTGCGAAACTTAACCAGATTCGAAAGGCGAAGAGATTTAAGCTGGTGTGATATAGCCGACTTAGTCATGTTAAGCAGCACAGCCAGGTCACAGACGCACATTTCACTGCACTCCAGCGCCCATAATATTTGTATTCGCGTGCCGTCTGAAAACATCTTGAAAAATTCAGACAGCTTTGTAAAATCATCCCTGTCAGGCATTTGTTCACGGACATAATTTACAACATCCTCATGTAATACGTCACAGTCGTGCTGTGGTATCTGCTGTTCCATACTTGATCTCCTTCATTAATTGATTAGTTGCTTGATTGTTCAACTGTAGTTATAGTATATTCGTTATGAACCTTTTTGTCAATGGAAACTTTAAATATTTTTTATGTATTCTGATGAGCATGCGATGGTGGCAGTTAAAACCGCCACCATCTACAGATGCATTACCGAATCCTTATACAAACATAGTCTTTCTTCAACGCACGGAGTTTTGCAGTATACGAAAAATCCAAAATCTCCTCCGAATCTGCCTATTCTGTCCGTGGACCTCAGCACCTGGCTTGCCGATACCGCTACATTGCGCAGCACGCTGTCCTGTCAGCCTGCTCCATTTGCTTTTATAATGCAGCCGTCCATTTTTATGTACAGCATTATATGGTGTGCCTCTTCAAACAGTATCTCATGTATTTTGAAGGCGTCCTTTGCTTTCTTTTGAAGGGTTATTTCGCTGAAAAGCAGTACTATCCTGTCTTCATCAGGCATAAATGCGCTTATGAGGAAATGCTTATCGATATTTTCAAAATAAAATTCAAACTTTACATTTCTCGGAGAAACAGGTGTATTTCTTGAAAAATTGCTCCAGTTTTCATCGATTGCAGGCAATACCTGGCTGATTGTCTTCCCAATAGCGTAACCGTTGGACAATCTGGTGATTTTCTCAAACTGACTGTTTGTTTCAACAACTTCGTAGTCATGATGTGTACCGTCAGGATTTTTTATTATTGTCAGAAGCGCATACCCTTCAAGTAAAGCATCGTGAAGCATTTCAATATATCTGCTTTTATCTTCAGTCATTATATCACCCTTCCAATTTTATGTCATTCGGATATTAAAAAACTTATTAGTCAATTCCCACCATGACAGAAGTTGCCTTAATCACGGCGTATGCTTCCATACCTACCTTCAGGCCGAGCTCCTTGACAGCATTTACCGATATGGCCGATGTAATCTTATGTCCTCCGCCGATATCTATGGTAACCATGCTGTGAACGGCACCTTCCTGAATTGATGTTATTGTTCCTTTAATTTGATTTCTTGCGCTCAGTTTCATATGAGCACCTCCTTTTCATAAATTTCAAAATATAGATGCATTTATATTACCCCACAAATGACAGTTTAATCTGTATAAATAATATTAATTTGTTATTTATTTGGATTTAATAGGATTAAATATTGATTGAACCAGAACTAAAAGCAGAAGTGTGCAGGAAAAATAATGCAATCATTTTTTAGCTTGTATTTGTTGAAACGCTTGTTGTATAATCTATTGTTCCAAGTTCATATTAATATGAATTGGCACAATATTTGCTACTAATTATGATACTACTTGACAAATATATATTGTTCGCAGGAGGAATAATTATGGGCTTACCAAGCTACAGCGGCCTAAAGCTATATGAAAGATATAAGAAGGGCAAGAAAAACTTAATTACCGACGTAAAAGGAGTGAAGGTGGGAAGCGTCACACTGCAAAACGGAAATATTAATACTGGCGTCACAGTTGTATTTCCTCACGGAGGAAATATATTCCAGGATAAGGTCATGGCTGCTGCTGCCATTCTGAACGGTTTCGGAAAAAGCATGGGGCTCATACAGATAGAAGAATTGGGAACGATTGAAACTCCCATAGTTATGACAAACACCCTAAGCATCGGAACGGCAGCAACAGCACTCACAAAATACATGCTAGAGCAAAACGAAGACATTGGCGTGACCACAGGTACAGTGAATTGTATTGTTACTGAATGCAACGACGGAAGACTAAATGACATAAGGGGTCTTCATGTTACGGAAGAGGACGTGCTTAACGCTCTGAATTCACCATCGGAAGACTTTGAGGAAGGAGCTGTAGGAAGCGGAACGGGAATGTGCTGCCTTGGCCTTAAGGGCGGACTTGGCTCTTCTTCAAGGATAATTGAAGCTGACGGAAATGAGTATACCATCGGAGCCATAGTAATGTCCAATTTCGGCTCCTCCGGAAACCTCGCCATCGGTGGTGACCACATAGGACTAAGGATAAAAGAAATACATGACATGAAAAAAGATGAGGGCTCAATAATCATTATTATCGCCACCGACATACCTCTATCGGAAAGACAGCTGAAAAGAATCGCAAAGCGTGCCGCCATATCCCTGGGAAGAACGGGTTCATACATGGGAAACGGAAGCGGCGATGTAGCCCTAGCTTTCAGCACTTCAAACCGTGTGCCGCACTACAGCAGCAGAGATGTGATTGAAACAAGGATGTTCTTCGACGATAACATCGATAAGGTTTTTGAAGCTTCTGTCGAAGCAGTTGAGGAAGCAATTATAAGCTCTCTCTACCACGCAAAAACAACTGTGGGATTTTTGGAAAAAGAGGTAAAAGGATTAAGGGATTACCTGTAAAATCAGAGGTTTATGGTTATTTTACATTTCTGAAATTGCCGTTTGCATCTGTTACTACGTCGCCAAGGTAGAATCCGCCTGTAGGAGTATGCATGATTCCTTTAATTTCAGATCTCCAGCATCTGTAACCTGTGTTATCCAAAAGAGGGATTATTGTAGCATAATCAAACAGTTTCTTCTGTATAGCAGTAATCTGCTCTGTTCTTTCTCCATAATCTATGGTCTTTCTGGCTTTTGCAACCATTGCATTGTAATTTTCAGGGTCAGGATTTGTTACATCGGCATTTCTGTTGCAGAAATTGTCCACAAGCAGGAATGGCTCCGACCATCCGAGACCTAAGTATGCCATCTGGAAATTGCCGTCAACTACATCCTGATTAACATATGACCAGTTCTGTGTCTTAATCTGCATATCGATTCCAACTGCTTTTAAATCTATCTGAACGGACTGTGCAACCTTTTTAGCTGTTTCTGAATCTCTGCAGTCAAATTCGAATGTAAAGTTCTTACCGTTTTTATCTACGAAACCGTCATTGTTTGTGTCAGTCCATCCCGCATCTGCCAGCAGCTTTTTGGAAAGCTCGGCATCATAGCCATAATTTTTCTTGTAGTACTCTACGGCTTCTTCAGAATAGTTCAGACATTTTGAAAGAATCAGACTGTATGCAGCTGTTTCAAATTCACTTAAATACACATTGAGATTGTCTCTGTTTATGGCATGAATGATCGCCTTACGAATATTTATATCCTGGAACAGAGGATCTGTCATATTAAGCTCTGCATAGTTTACAGTTGCTCCAGCAGCTTCAAAAACATCTACATTGTCCGCCTTCATAAGCTCTGCATAATATTCTGCCGGAACCTCGGAAAGAACGTCAAAATCTCCCGTCTGAACTCCCTGTGCCAGCGTGAAGTTTTCTCCCGCAAAAACAACCTTTATTTTTTTAATCGGCGAAGGTCCTTGATTTTTCAGCATAGGATTATTAGTCTTATAGCCTTCGTTAGCTTTCAAAATAACATATGCTCCCGGCTGATATTCATCAACATAGTATGCACCGTATGGATGTGCTCCCCAAAGCAATTCATCTGAAGAAAGTTTCTCTAATTCATCCTTGTCAATCATTCCAACGAACACGCTCTGGAAATTATAGAGCATATCTGCCTGATATTCGCTCAGATGAACTATTACATCACGGCCGTCAACCTCCATGGATTCGATTGCTCTGTATCCGTCAGCATATGGGCTTACTTTCAGACCGTACTCAACACTTGCTATGAAGTCTTCAGGCTCAACCTGCTCTCCGGTGGAATATTTCATGCCTTCCGGGAAAGTAAGAGTCCACGTAAGTCCGTCCTCACTCCATTTCTGTGCGGAAGCGATCCCTGGAAGTACATCCCCTGTTTCTGGGTCTTTTTCAAGAATAGGGTCTGCAATCAGGCACTGCATATCTGTCCAGTATGACACCTGGAAAAGGTCTGTTCCTTCCCATGCATTATCTCCACCGAGACCGTCTTTAATTACAAGAGGTTTTATCTCACCGCCGCCTCCCGCAGGTGTTCCACCACTTGTTCCGCTGCTGCATCCCGCAAGTCCGGAAAGCACCAATGCTGCAATCATAATTAACGCAAGTATTCTGTTTTTTCTCATTTTCTCCTCCTAAGATTCAAGTTTTATGATATATAATATACGATAGTCTTGCTATCTAATATATTCCATTCAATTGCTGCATTACTGCACATTTACATTATTATAATATCTGAAGCAGCTCACCTGATGTCCGTCAGCCAACACTGCATTCTGAGGTTCTTCCTTCATGCACCTATCAGTGCAATATGGACATCTGGGATGAAAGTGGCAGCCTGTAGGAAGATTAATCAAGCTTCCCGGGTCGCCCTGCATCAGGTGCTTTTCGTTGGTCCTGTCATGAGGGTCCATCACAGGAGATGCTGCCATCAGCCCCTCTGTATACGGATGCTTCGGATTTTGTATAACCTCCTCGGTAGGGCCCAGCTCCACTAACTTACCTAAGTACATTACAGCGATACGGTCGCTTATGTATCTGATTACATTGAGGTCATGAGTAATGACTAAGTATGTCAGATTCAGACTCTCCTGCAGATCAAGCAGTAAATTCAGTATCTGCGCCTGTACGGAAATATCCAGCGCCGACGTGGGCTCATCAAGTATCATAACCTTAGGATTAAGAACAAGCGCTCTTGCAATTGCAATACGCTGCAGCTGACCTCCAGAAAGCTGGTGTGGATAGCTGTTCAGATATCTTGAATCCATTTTTACCTTTTCAAGTGATTCAACTGCCTTTTGCTTCGCAATCTTTTTTGGAGTTCCGTGGAGTATAAGCGGCCTCATGATGGAATTCATGACAGTATCTCTTGGATTAAGGTTTGACGCAGGATCCTGAAACACCACCGCAACCTCTGTACGAAACTTTTCCATCTCCTTACGGGTTGCCTTGGACAGATTAACTCCATTAAATACAACACTGCTGTCTGTAGGCTTTGTAAGATTCAGAAGAACTCTTGCAAGCGTAGTTTTTCCGCTTCCGGATTCACCTACCAGACCTATGATTTCACCCTTATTGACAGTGAGCGTCACTCCGTCCACAGCCTTTACATAGGTTTTACCGCCTGTTATTCCTCCGCTTATTGTAAAATATTTCTTCAGATTGTTTAATTCAATAACCGGTTCGCCCATTATTCCACCTCCTTTTCTAAATGACATCTGTATGAATGTGACTCTGTAACGTCTACCTGCTCAGGGTCCAAATTTTTACAAATATCCATGGACATCTGTTTTCAAACCTGCATCCCGGCTTGTTCTCCGTAAGCCTCGGTACGCTTCCATCTATTGTCTGAAGTCGACCTTCCTTTTTTGTCTTTCTGGGAAGAGCCTTCATCAATAACCTTGTATATGGATGTCTGGGATTGTCAAATATGTCATACACCGTGCCCTGTTCCACAACTTCCCCGGCATACATCACGGCCACCCTGTCGGCAACCTCTGCGACAAGACCGAAATTGTGGGTAATAAGCATAACCGCAGTATTGAACTCATCTCTAAGACTTTTTATAATATTTAAAATTTGCGCCTCAATAGTAACGTCCAAAGCCGTGGTAGGCTCATCGGCAATCAGCAGCTTAGGAGTTCTGGCAAGCATCATGGCAATCATTACTCTCTGCCTCATACCTCCGGACAGCTCGTGAGGGAAGCTCTTGGCACGCTTTTCAGCATCCGGCATCTTAACGTCGTTATAAAGCTGTACAACCCTGTTCCACGCATCCAGCCTTGA
>DAMAEI010000002.1:38339-62948 GCA_031997345.1 Sedimentibacter sp.
GCATAATCCCTTCAGCAACCTGAAAACCGGTGGTATAAACAGGATTAAGAGAATCCAGAGGATTTTGAAAAATCATTCCTATTTCCCTTCCGCGAATACCTTCAAGCTGTTTTTCTGTATATTCATTTATATCTTCGCCGTTGAACAATATGTTTCCCTTTATTACTTCGTTGCGCTCAGGCAAAAGGTGCAGAATAGAATGCGCTATAGTCGATTTTCCGCATCCGGATTCTCCTACGATGGCAAATATTTCTCCCTTGTTTATTGAAAATGAAACATTTTTAACCGCGGAAAGATATCCGTCCTTCACCTTGTAATCAACGCATAATTTATTTAGTCTTAACAATTCTTCGCTCATACATGTCTCCTTCTACTGAGATTTCATTCTTGGGTCAAGCAGGTCACGAAGCCCCTCACCAAGAACGTTAAATCCAAACACCGTATAAACCAGTGCTAGCCCCGGAAAAATACAGAGCCACGGACCACGGGTTATGAAGTTAATGCCTTCGGATACCATGAGACCCCAGTCCGGTGAAGGAGGCCTTGAACCGACACCCAGGAAGCTCAGTGTTGTTGTGGACATAATAGTTCCCGGAAGCTGCATTGATACTGTTACTATTAAAACCGGAACAATATTCGGCAATATATATCTGAGCATTATGGCCGCGGAGCTTTCACCGAAGGATATTCCCGTTTCAATAAATGCCTGATTCTTAATGGACATTGTCTTTGCCCTGACAATTCGGGCATACGAAGCCCAGTTGACAATAGCAATAGCAATTATCGCATTGGTGAGCCCCGCACCTATTATGGTAACAACCGCAAGAGCCATAATCATTCCTGGAATACACCATGTAAGGTCGGCGACAAATGTTAACGCTCTGTCTGCAACACCGCCGAAATATCCGCAGATTAAGCCGATGGTAACACCAAAAACCAACTGAAGGCCGGCGCCTAATACGGCAACCTGCAATGTAATTCTGCTTCCGTAAATTATCCGGCTGAATAAATCTCTTCCCATGTTGTCCGTTCCGAGAATGTACTCTGGACATGGAGCAACCAGTATATCAGCAGGATGTGCTTCATCATATTTGTATGGAGCAATCTGGTCTGCAAACAAGGCAAATACAATTATGCTCATTACAATCACAAAGCCTAACACAAAATT
The DNA here is from genome assembly GCA_031997345.1 of Sedimentibacter sp. GTDB lineage: Bacteria > Bacillota > Clostridia > Tissierellales > Sedimentibacteraceae > Sedimentibacter. Next base: position 39,508 of record DAMAEI010000002.1, read on the forward strand.
TTTATTTTTATAACAGGAACCTAAAAACTCCTTAAATGGACTGTCATTCATTATTTGTCACCGCCTGTAACTGAGATTCTGATTCTGGGATCCAATAGTCCCAGCACTATGTCGCTTAGTATGTTGCAGATTATTGTCAATACGGTAATTAGCAGTATGCATGCCTGCACAACGTTAAAATCCTGTTTAATAATTGCATCTATCATCAGGCTTCCCATGCCTGGTATACCGAATATTCTTTCTATTATTATGTATCCTGAAATCAGCCATGGCAGAGACATGAACAAATTAACCGTAAGTACTATCAATGAATTTCTCAGCACATGCTTTGTCAACACCGTACCGCGGTCAAGACCCTTTGCATATGCAGTGGTAACATATTTTTCTCTCAAAACCTCCAATGCCTCGGACTTGGTAAGGCGTATGGTGCTGGCAAGCCCTCCTATTACTCCCGTAGCTATTGGTAACACATAGTTTTTCCACGTCTCGAAGCCGCTGACAGGAAACCATTTGAGCTTTATGGCAAAAACCAGCATGAGTATCACCGCGAGCCAGAATGACGGTATCGCCGTAAAAATCAGGGTTGTATTCACCGTTATCCTATCAAACAGCGTATCCTTTTTATAGGCACACAGCAGACCCAGAGGCAACGCAATGAGATTACTTATAATCATGGTGGTGACCGTAAGCTTCAGACTTATGGGTATGGCATTCTTAAGCAATGACCACACGTCTACCCTGTACTTGTAGGAAATACCGAAATCACCCTCAAATATTATTTTTCTCATCCAGTCAAAGTACTGCACTAGCAACGGCCTGTCCAAGCCGTATTGAATCCTTAATCCTTCTAAATTTTCAACCTTCGCCAGCGGCCCTGCCATGAGAGTCACCGGATCTCCTGGCATCAGGTACAGCATGCTGAAAACTATGAACGATACACAAAGCAGCAGCAATACTCCTACTCCCAATCTTTTAATTATATAGCTTCGCATTTAGACTTCTCCTTTTTAAAAGTATTTTAATCGATTGAAAATGTTTTCACATATGTCATCCTCCCTCGGTCATAAATATAAGCTATAAAGTTGCAATATTCATGCCAATTTTTGTATATGTTTTCAGTGAAAATATATGCATTGACAGTGATTTTTCTTTGTTGTACTATTTGCTTGAACTTTAAAATATATTAGCGGGGAAGGTATATTATGTATGATATAAAGAAACTTGATAATTATCTTGGCAGAATGTTTGAAGAAAAAAAATACCCCAGTGTGGCAATATGCATAAGAGGCCCGGAGGGTATAATATTTGAAAAGGGCTATGGATATTGTGATTCAGAAAAGCAAAGACCTGCGGGAGCCAACACTGTTTATGGAATTGCTTCCATGAGTAAATCCATGACGACCCTTGCATGTGCGATACTTGAGGCAGAGGGAAAGCTTAGCTTTTCAGACCCGGTAACTAAATATTTCCCGAAGTTCTCCATTCCGGGAACTCCGGCAGAAAGCGTGACTTTGCGCCATCTGGCAATGCACACAGCGGGTATACCTCCAATTCCTCCCCTTGAATGGTCCATTGTTATGAACACCCCGGGAAGAGATACACAGTCATCCGAAGCGCTTAAAGCAAGCGCTCCGAACAAGATGGATAAAATTGAAGATATTATTGATTACATAGCAAACAGCGGGGAATACGAACCCTTAGGTGCTCCCGGAGAATACATGAGCTATTCCAATGATGCCTATGCACTTCTGTCATATGTAGTTGACCAGGCTGCAGGCATATCTCTCGAAGATTTCCTTCAAGAAAGAATTTTTAAGCCTCTTGGAATGACGCGATCCGTGCTTGACCTTGACGGCAAAGAGGCAATTGCTTTGGCCGAAGGCGATATTGCTGACCTGTTTGACCTGGATGATGACGGAAATTTGTATTCAGATCAAGCATGGTCTGTTCTTCCGCCATACAGGGGATGCGCCTGTGTTAAATCCACAGCCAACGACATCACAAAATATTACCAGATGCTATCTCAGAACGGCGTATTTGAAGGAAAGCAGATAATAGACCCAAAGGCTGTAGAGATATTAATAGGCAGGGAATTTCCCGAGACCCCTTATCCGTTCTACTGCTTCGGTCTGAACAAACGCATTAAAAACGACAAGGTAATATGCGAGCACTCTGGTGGACTTCACGGAGTTTCCACTCAGGGAGGGCTAATAATTGGAGGATATTCAATGACTGCCCTATGCAACCAGGGTGATGTTTCAATGGAACCCTTCCTATGGCCATGCTACAACTTAGTGCTGGGGCTTCCTTTGGATACATCTCACGCCTTCGCCATTCCTTCAGGCAATAAGTTCAGCATGCCGGAGGCTGTTACAGGAACATACATAAGCAGAGAAGCCGTTCCTGCATACTGCATCGTTACAGCTGATGATGAAGGAAATTTATTTGCACGCTATTATGACGACAATTTGGTGCTGCACCATTGTGAAGAAACTCTCTTCAGCGCAAGAGCGTCCGATAATCCTGATGAACAGCGCACTACCATGCGCTTCCTAATCAGAAACGGCAAAGCTTGGGGAGTTATATGCTATACAAGAATATTTCAAAGAGTTAACGAATAAATAGTTAAAAAAACTTAATATTTTAAAATCACAGACAAATTATCAAAAATTAGCAGGGTTAAATAGGGTATAATATATTTAATCCTGTTAATTTTCTTTTTTCCGTCGTTTAACCCTAAATGATTAGTTTGACATTATCCCATTAAATAGGATAATATTAGATTAATAACATGCTGATAATGGAGGCAAGTATGAAAAAGGTTGCAGTTATTTATAACAACAGTGACAATCAGGAGGTCATCCGATATTTAAAAGAAAACCTTGAAAAAATATTCGAGAACTATATTATTGTAGAAAATTACTATCTGTCTGAGCTTGATGCAGGTGTAAAAATAGATGCCGATGCCTACATAATAACCCATGAAACCATGCTGTACCCTTTCAAGGAAAGAATAGCAAATTACAACAATATTATAACCATGTACAGAAGTATAAGCAAACGGCACATTCATGAGATTTCGGAAATTCCTGATGGCACAAATGTGCTGATGGTCAACGACAGTTACGAAACTGCCGTCCAGACGCTTTGCTCCCTTTATGAGCTTGGAATGAACCATGTGAACCTTATTCCCTATGACCCCAAGGACACCGGCAGCAATATCTATAATGATTTCGAAGTTTGCATAACACCTAACGAAATTCATCTTGTTCCTTCACACATAAAAAAGGTTATAAATATCGGATACAGGGAAATAAGCTTCGACACACTCCTGCGCCTTATGAACAGGCTGGATTTAAACTTCGACCTTACAAACCGCAATTTAGTGCGGCATATAAGAGAATTAGCCGAGCCGGATATTTATATTTACAATTATTATCTGAACAACTTTGTAAAAAATTATGTTTTTGACAGTGTAATCAATGAATCTCACACAGCATTGATCGTTACCAACGAGGAGTATATCACGCTGTTTTCAAACAATAAAGCGAAAGCCTTATTCGACATAAAAGACAGCTCACCGCTTCCTATGTCAGATGTTGTGGGAATAGATATTTTTTCAAAAATCCAAAAAGAAATCATGCCCAAGGACGGTACCATGCTCAACGGCATCCAATATTTTGTAGAGAAAACGCCAATAATGCTTCTGGACGAAGTAATGGGCTACTACATAGTTTTTCAGAACGAAAAGGATTTAAGAGATATTGAAATCACCGCAAAGAAGCTGTTTGAAAAAAAAGGGCTGTATGCCAAGTACAATTTCTCAGATATAATACACGTTTCTCCAGCCATGAAGGAGTGCATAAAAACCGCTAGGACAGTATCACTAACAGATCACACCGTACTTATAACAGGTGAAAGCGGAACAGGAAAGGAGCTTCTGGCACAATCCATACATAACTATTCACAGCGCAACAAAATGCCTTTTGTAGCCATAAACTGCGCAGCGCTTCCCGAGTCCCTTCTGGAAAGCGAGCTGTTCGGATATGAGAGCGGTTCATTTACAGGAGCAAAAAAGAGCGGAAAGCTCGGACTGTTCGAGCAAGCCAACGGAGGAACTATTTTATTGGATGAAATAGGAGATATTTCTCCTCATCTGCAGTCAAGGCTTCTGCGTGTACTTCAGGAGCGCCAGATAATGCGCATCGGCAGCGACAGAAGAATAATTGCCGCCACTAACAGAGACCTCGTAAGCGAGGTTGACAAAGGAAATTTCAGAAGAGACCTGTATTACCGTCTAAATGTGATCACGCTGCGAATAGAGCCCCTGAGAAACAGGCGAGAAGACATCCTCCCTCTGATGTCAAACTTCCTGGGTCCAAAATATAATCAGATAAGCGATTCGGATAAGAGGCTTTTGTCCTCATACAACTGGCCAGGGAATGTCCGTGAGCTTGAAAATGCCGCTATACACTACAATACACTGTCGGCATTTCCCGGGTCCCTGACGAACCCTCCTCATTCATCAACGGAGTCCTGCAAGACTTCAAATTCAACAGATATATTGAGCGTTGAAAGTTCAATTCTTAAAATAATTATGGAAAATACACAGCTGTACCACGGCATAGGCCGCATGCAGCTAAACACCCAACTGAAATTCATGGACATCCACATAGGAGATTCAAGTCTCCGCAATGTGCTCCAAGACCTTCAGGAAAAAGGCCTCATTACAAAAGGAAAGGGCAGAAGCGGAACAAAAATCACTGAGGCTGGAATCAGAAGAATCACGGAAAAATAATATTAAACGCTGAAGACCTTGACCGGCAAGAACTTCAGCGTTTTTTGTACGCACGGACTATTTTTCAGGACTTTCGAGCAAAAATACACGAATTTTCACCTATTTTAAAACCACTGTTATTACTTCCGTGATAATTAGTTTCCTTAAATGTAATGGTAACCCCCTATTAATCAGCTTCAGATTTTGAGCATCTGATTGTTCCGAAAAAAATCTTCCCATGGGTCATTTCCGGCGATTCTTAAAAGTGCGTCCGACATGCTGATTCCATCAGGAGCAACAGTGTAAAGCTCATCCCATGTTATGGGCATGGACACCTTGGCTCCTTTTCTCGCCCTCAGAGAATAAGGAGCAATACTGGTTGCACCTCTGCCGTTTCGTATCCAGTCAATGAATATTTTGTTTGTGCGCTTAGCTTTTCTTACATTGCTTGTATAGCGTTCCGGCCATTTTTGTTCCATAACTTCGGCAACGCGCCTTGCAAAATCGTAGAATATATTCCATTCTGCTGCCGGTTTTAACGGGACAACCACATGATACCCTTTGCCACCGCTGGTCTTAAGGTACGAGTTCAGTGAAAGCTCGGTAAGAATACTTCTGATATCCTGCGCACCCTGACGCACCATATTTAAGTCCATTCCCTCATCCGGGTCCAAATCAAACACCATCATATCCGGCTTTTCAAGGTCATATACGCGGCTTCCCCATACATGAAATTCCAGTGTTCCCATCTGCGCTTCTGATACAAGCCCTGACACGTCATCAATATAAAAATATTCTTCAGTTCCTCCGCTGCCTATGGTAACAGGTATTGTTACGATTCCTTTACTACCCGGACTGGGATGCTTTCTGTAAAAGCATGATTGTGATATTCCTTTTGGACAACGTACAATGCTCATAACCCTACCCTTCACATAGAGCATCATGCGCTCAGAAACCATTGAATAATACCGCGCCACATCCTCCTTTGTTATTTCAGGTTCTTCAAACAGTACCTTACTCGGGTTGGTAATATTTATCCCTTCAACAACAATGCTGTTTTCATCTGATTTAATTGATTTCTCCGCCAATCTCTCACCTTCCGCTTTTTCTCTTTTTATGTCTCTGGTGTCTTTGTCAGTACGTATCCCCTTGAAGCTTGCCTGTCTTAATAAATTATCATTTGTCCATTCGGCAAATCTAATTTCAGCTGCAAGCTTTGGCTCAAGCCATGTTATAATTTCCCTGGGTCTTGACTTTGGCACAATTTTTATTGGAGGGTCAGCCCTTTTCAAGACACTAAATTTCTCCTCAAGCATCTGCATGTCAGCATCACTTATACCGGTTCCGGCACGTCCGACATAAACTAATTCCCCATCCTCGTATACCCCCAGAAGAAGTGAGCTTACCCCGCTTGTCTTCTTGTCTGAAAGAGTATATCCTATAATTATGAATTCCTGCCTTTTATCGCATTTGAGCTTTATCCAGTCGCAGTTTCTTGTTCCGCTGTAAACGGAATCGGCTTTTTTACCTATTATGCCTTCCATGCCCGCCTTGCATGCCGCGGTAAAGCTTTCCTTCCCGCTTCCTCTTACAAAACGGCTGTAATAAATACCTTGGGGAGCATTCTTCGTCAAGGATTCGAGAATTTCTTTCCTTTCAATCAGAGTACGTGCCCTGAGGTCCTCTCCATTCAGCGCAAGTATATCAAAGACTATATATGTCAGGTTTCCAACCTTAGGGTTTTTCATATAGTTCTGCAGTGCATGAAAATCTGTCCTTCCCTGCACGTCCGTAACTGCTATTTCACCATCCAGAACCATAGCTCTTCCGGCCGCAAGGTCAATAAGTGCCAGTGCAATATCACGGAACCTCTTTATATAATCATTACCATTCCTAGTCAAAAGCCGCACATTGTTTCCCTCCGCAAATGCGATAATCCTGAAGCCGTCGTATTTCAGTTCATAGAGCCAATCCTCGCCTGCGGGAACACTACTTACTAATTTGGCAAGCTGTGCATCGACACTGTTGAAAGGGTTTTTAGTGATTTTTTCATTTTCTCCCCTTTCAATTTGTTCCATTGTGCGTCCTGTTCTGATACTTGTGATAAATTCAGATATTCCGTCGATATCTTTGATATATTCGTCTTTTTCCTTCAGCAAAAGCCAGTTATCTCTCGTTTCTCCTGACTTGGCCTTCCACCGCACCAAAGCCCACTTTCCCTTTAGCCGTCTTCCCTTAAGAACAAATTTTAGTTCGCCTTTAATAAGACCTTCTTCCACATTTACGTATGGCTCCCAAAAACCTTCATCCCACAGCATAACGACACCGCCGCCGTATTCTCCCTTCGGAATAGTTCCCTCGAAATTTCTGTACTCTAATGGATGCTCCTCTACCCTCACCGCAAGCCTCTTGTCATGAGTATCATAGGAGGGGCCCTTGGGCACTGCCCAGCTTAGAAGCACTCCACCCCATTCCAGGCGCAAATCATAGTGCCCGCTGCGTGCCATATGATGCTGTGCAGCAAATCTCAGCCCTTCTTCGATTTCCTCTGCCCTTCCTTCCGGTTCCAATGTCCTTTCAAAGTTTCTTTTCCGGTTATACTCGCTTAATTTTTCAGCCATAGAATCATGCCGTTTCCTTGTCTTTCTTATCCTGCTTATCCTTTTCTGCCTTCTCAACGCTGGCTCTCAATGCGTCCATTAGGTCGATTACCTTGCCGGAGCTGTCAGGCTCGGCGGCAACAATCTCTTTGCCGGAAATTTTCGTCTCAATGAGCTCACGAAGCTTAGTCTGATATTCATCCTTATATTTCGAAGGATCAAATGGTGTATCCATGGAATTGATCAGCATCCTTGCCATACTAAGCTCCTGCTCGGATACATCCGGTTTTGTATACTGTTTTTGAATCCCCTTTATGTCGTCTGCATAAAACATGGTGGAAATCAGAATTCCATCCTCTCTTGGTATAATCGCCATCAGTGTGTCACTTGTACCCATAACGGTTTTTCCTAAGGCTATCTTCTGTTCTGACATCAGCGAAGCACGGAGCAGTTCAAATGCCTTTTCGCCCCCGGTCTCGGGAGCAGCCTGATAGGTTTTGTCATAGTAAACCGGTGAAATCTGATTCAATTGAGCGAAATGCAGTATCTGAATGGATTTTTCTTTTTCCGTCTTTATTTTTTCAATCTCCTCATCAGTAACAACAACATACTTGTCCGTATCATATTCGTATCCTTTTACAATATCTCCCGATGCAATCTCCTTGCCGCAGTGGGCACATGTCTTCTTGTAGCGGATACGGCTGTTGTCTTCTTTGTGAAGCTGATTGAAATGAATGTCATTGTCCTGCGTGGTTGTGTACATAGCAATAGGAATTGCTACCATCCCGAAAGTTATGACTGATTTACGTGATATCATATTTGGTCACCTCCATGGAATATTGTTTCCATTTGAAATGTAAGTATTCGGAGCTTCATTTTAAATATTTGTAATATTATCTGCATTCATGTAAAACGGCGTCAGACACATCTTCCGCTGTACGGCAGTAGCATCAATCCGTCGCTTTCCACAATATATAAGCTGCCGGCAGTGTTAAAACTTCAGCCAACGGCACAGATACCCATACATAAACATGAAGCAGCAAACCGGATACTAATAAAAAATAGCATCTCTTTTGTGCCGATGTGCGGTCAGATTGTTCCCTGAGAAAACCTCAGCTTTGCATCTTGAATTTTTTATGATATTAATATATTATATTTTCATACATTATAAAAACGAATGTTTGTCATGGTATGCATGATCAAATCAAATGCAAAAGAGGAAGAGACATGAATATTCAAAAATATATGGCATTTGTAAATACGAGGCGAGAAGAAATAGAACTGAGAGGAAAACAAAATGATTAACAGACGAACTATCCGGTTTGCGCTCGCCCCGGTAATTTTATTTGCAATACTGTCTATATTGATTAAAATGTCAATCCTTACAGGTTTTGAAGAATGGGTTTACAGCAAAGCTGCAGAAAATATGTCACCCACTCTTACTTCCATAATGAAAGGGATTACACATATTGGCGATTCATCTGCTGTCATTGCATTTTGCCTATTCTTACTTATAGTTCCAAAAACGAGAAAAACAGTAGCTCTTCCCGTTTCATCGGCACTGATAACTTCAGTTATGCTCAATGAGACACTCAAACACATTTTTGCAAGAAGCCGTCCGGATATTTTGCGGCTCATAAATGAAACAGGCTACAGCTTTCCCAGCGGGCACGCAATGAACAATGCAACCCTTTATACAATGCTCATTCTGCTTATAAACAGGTATGTACGCAATACCCCCCTGAAGCTGACACTCTCCTCGATTTGTGTTGCGCTCGCAGTTATGATCGGATGCAGCCGTATTTATTTGGGAGTGCACTACGCAGGTGATGTATTTGGCGGATGGCTGCTGGGATTTGCGTTATCTGTGATTATCTATTCAATGTGGGAAAACAAGCTGCAGGATTGAGAAGCACACTTAAAAAACGGCATAGCTGCTTAAGCTATTCCGTTTTTTAGAATCATCATTTTTACCGCTTACTATGTATTCGCGAATAGCATTCGCCGATATCTTTGCTATTCTAATTCTTTCATCTTTTATCTGAAAAATTATTTTATATCTTATAAACGACCAGTGAAGCTCAATGGATCATATCCCAAAAATTTATCATATAAATCTAACCTTCTGTCATTCTTTGACGAATTGTATTTATTTATTCCGTGGGCTCTCACCTTGGCAAAATTGCAATTTCCGTATATGATTTGCTCCGTATCATCTGCCGGTCCGGCTATGGGAATACCCGCCGTTCTTACAATCAAGCTCTTGCCGGGGAATTCCATATCTCTTTCTATTCCAACCCTGTCAGCAGCGGCAACGTATATTCCGTTTGAATGTGCAGCCGCCATGGCGAGAACCGGTCCAAAATTTTTCATATTATCCGGCAGGCTGTCTATGGTGACCCAATTCGTTGGGACACATACAATATCCGCTCCCTGCGCAGCGAGAATCCTGTATGTTTCCGGGAACCACATGTCATAGCATATTACAATCCCAATCTTTCCTATAGGTGTGTGAAACACCGGAAGCCCGAGATTACCCGGCTCAAACCAAAGAAATTCCTCCTCCCACAGATGAAGCTTTCTGTACTTTCCAATCAATCCTTCAGGTCCTATCATCACCGCAGTATTATATAGGTCGACACCATCTATTTCCGTAATCCCCGACACTATATAGACATTTCTGTCACGGGCAGTACCGCACCACGCCTTTACACTTTCACTGTCCTCCAAATTTTCCGCAAGCCTGATGGCTTCCTGCCTATTATCGAAGTTGTATCCCGAATTGGCCATTTCCGGCAGCACAATAAGCTCAGCCCCGTTATCCGCAGCTTCATTTATCATTTGCACTGACTTCCTGATATTTTCCGCGATATCTCCTATTTTTACATCCATTTGCAGGCATGCAACCTTAACGTTCTGTTTCTTTCTTTTATTTTCCATTCCGTCCTCCTATTTGATGAAAAAGCATCTCATAAATATTTTCTTATGTATATCTTACTAAAGAAACACTTTATTTTCAAGCCATGCTTTTCAAAAGTCAAAATTGAGTTAGCACATCTTAACATGCGTTACATAACCGCATTATTGCTTAACATAAAAAAAGAAATAATGCTTCCCAATACTCCTTCGGTGCAATGCTCTCATTTTCTGTTTTCAAAAAACAGACTTAATGTTTTTTCCTATCGCCTTCAGCAATTCTTTTGGAAGCTTTTCCACCTGCTCTCCTATTATTGCGCCATGGGGGTGTTTATATCCTTCGTTCCATACAAAATTGAAGGTTTTTTCATTTGCTTTGCTGTTTTTCCCTATTTGAAATGCGTATACCTGCACATTTTTAGATAGTAATTCCTTCACTGCTTCTTTTGTCAATCCCGGAAAATTCGATGCACCGTCTGTAATTTCAAAGATTATCTTTGTTTGCTTTCCCTTTTTAAGCTCATTTTCCTGTACAGATGTAATACTGTCAGATATTTCTTTGAGGCAGCTTGCATCATCAGTTGAACCGTCTGTCGCATTCAGCTTTACTATTGACCTGATTATGTCGCTTTTTTCTTTTTCCTTCACATTTTTATCATTAAATTCCTTGACATTGTAATGTTGACTGCCAAAAAACCACGTTTCACTTAAAACATCTATTTTTTGATTCAACTGCACGGCACTGCTTTTCAAATATCGATTAAAATCATCTATTGAAAGCAGAGTTACGGCTAAGGCTTTTCTTGCCGCCTCAATTTTCGATTCATCCATCGAACCTGAATTGTCTATAACGAAAGAAATTTCTATTCTTTCGGGCAAAATGTCTGTCTGGTTTTCCAATAAATATCTGTTGAAAATCGGAAGATTTTTATAATTTCCTTTTCTTTCGGCTTCCACAAAATCAGGGTAAAAATCAATAAAGCTGCCTATGTCTAATTTCCCTTTTATCTGACCATCCTTTTTTACACTTATTTCTTTTTTTGCTTCTCCGATTAGCTTTTGCCAAAATTGGCGCATCTGCTCTCTTTCAGATTTCATTTTATTTGCATAAAATTGAAACAGCTGCTGATCAGCCTGACTTATCCCGTAAAAATCTAAATTTGCAGCACCCTGTATGATATTTTGTACGCTGACGCTTACCTGTTCCTGCTGCTTCAGCATTTCTTCCAGAATCTTTTGCTCTTCCTCCTGAGTAGTTTCCAGTGAATCCGGTATTTCATCCGATTCAGATTGATTGAATGGATTTTCACTTTCCTTAAGTTGCCCTGCCTGCTGCTCATTTGATTTATAAAGCATCATTTCGTCAATTTCTTCCTTCCACAATTTTTCAAAAATCGGAAAGATAAAGGAACGTATGAACGGATCCCTCTCCACAATTCCGTGGTCGTTATTTATTCCTCTTACCAATTGATAATGAATAAAGTCAAACAACGGCTCATTTAAAACCTTCATATCAAAGGGATTTTCAGCATACAACTCTATCTCAGGCTTAATTTTATATAATTCAATAATTGTAAAGCTGTTTACGAATGCTCTGTGCTTGGGCATCTGAGAAATCGAATCCATCGTCCTGCCTGTTTCTTTCATGTATGAAATAATTTTTTCAAAATTTTCCTCATCTCTATATATAGGACACAGCTGCAAAACCCTCAGAAAAGATACATATTTGTCCAGCACGTGCAAAAAATCGAGAATTTCCTTTTTTACATAACTGGAAATGACCTTTGGCTCATATGCGTGGTCTTTTTCCAGTCCCTCTTTTTTTATCAAGGCTGTAATATAGCCTGCCATGCAGTCAATTTCTTTCTGCCAATCCTTTTTTCTGTTCAGATATTTTTTAGTTTGCTTCTTCCAATCAGAGTATAGGGCTAATTCATAGTAAATATGCCACATAATTTGATTGTCATTAAGCTTTCTGTCCAAAAAGCTTGCCAATGGCAAATACAATGCTCCCATGGAAGGTTCCAATATAAATCTTTCTGATTTTGAATCAGGAATATATATCAGGCCGGAGTCACCCGTATATGTAGCTAACGACCGCTGTTCTTTCCGCAAAAATTCTTCACAATTTTTTTTAGCTTCTTCCATCAGAGCTTGTTCATCTAAGTCAAGCATGTTCATCCCTCCCATCAGTGCAGCGGCAATTCCCACAAATCCTCTGCCGTATGAATCCGGTCAATTTCCAACAGATTCAATTTCCCCTCAACATCCATAAGCAAGTAGCCTGAGTCATTTAATTTAAAAATATTTGTAAAGAAAGCATCATTAACCGCAGCCTCTTCATTCAGATTCCATTTTCCAAAATTCTCCTCAAATAAATACACAATTCCATCTTCGCTTAAAATTACAGCTGTGCCCTTTTGAGATTGAATATCAAATAAATTGCCTTTCAGACAGTCCGATTCTGCCCTTACTGTCTTTATCCCACCAAAAAAAATTATTTGGTACTGCCCTTCGTTCCCTATTGCCATAAGAGAATTTTTATTGCCGCATTCATCCTCTAAATACATGATTTTTCTTATTTCACCATTTAGCAAGTCAATTTCTTCTTCAACAGTAAATTGTCCGCCGTAATATCTTACAAAAAACAACTTCCCCCTCTTAGTTCCAACCGCGAAATAATCATCTTCTATTTTTTTTAGCACAGTCCAATCCGGAATAATTAGACATATGTCCTTATGAAAAATCAGATGATATTCCTCATTTTCCTTAATTATTTCAAACAATGCCAATGTATTCTCTCCATCTTCCGCTGCGAACAGGCACTCCTCTATTGCTGCGCACCTTCCAAATCCGCCGAAAACGCGGTCCGTTTGAAGCTTTTTAACCTTAATATGCTCATTGTTTTCCGATATTTTTTCAAAGCTGTCACTGAAAAGAAGATAGCATCCCCCTGCAATTCCAAAAAGTAAAATTTCCTTGTCATTCAATTTATGTATATATGAAATTGTTTCCTTTACCTCCCTGATAGGAGGGCCCCACTCTATTTCAAGCTTATTACAGTCGGTAAAATCATCCGTAATATCCATATGAAAAAATTGAACCCTACCGTCTGTGCTGCTTGCAATAAAAAGATTTTTATTAATCCTCAACATGCCCTGCAAAAATCCATCAAAGCTAAAAGTCCCCGCTTGCTTTATCGGATTTATTTTCACTGAGGCCTTTTTAATATTATTTGCATAAACTCGGTAATATGGAATCAGGTCTGTCAACAGCTTTTCTTCTGTCTGTAAAAGTTCATTAAGGCTTTCTTCGAAATCATTAACTAAAATTCCATTTTCCCGACATTCATTCAGCTTTTTTCTCAAGGCATCCACCTTACTTTTAAAATATGCTCCGTCTACAGACAGGTTCATCCTCATTTTTCTTCTCCCTTACCCTCCATGCACTCAAGCAGGTATTTTGAATGCTCCAGGTGAGACAATTGTCTGTCTAATCTTTGATACTCTCTTGCATCAATCCGCATCAAGTTATCAACATCACATTCAAGAGCTTCTATCAGCTTTTGAGGCAGGACTTTCCTGGGTGTTCCTTTACCAAAAATCAGATGAACCGCATCTAAACAGCTCAAGGATTCTGTTGCAGGACGCACATAGCTATACGGCCGGGTGCGAATTTCGTCATATGTTGTGGTTGCTTCACCCGCGCCCTTTGCTTCCATATTCCAGCCTTCGCTTGCGGGAAAGAACCCAAAACGCACAGCCTGTGAGATAATATAGTTTTGATCATCTGCATATGTGATTGAACCGATAAAGCCATCCCACAAAGCCTTGCTCAAATCCTTTTCTTCTCCCATATTCCAATTATCCAGAACATGCAAAATATTACGGATTGACAATACAGATTCTCTAAGCTCCGGTTCATCTGTTCTGGAAGTTCTATGAATTTCATTGTCTCTCCATTTACCCATAAAAACATTTTGAGTAACCCTGCACAGCTGAGAAAAACAGAACAATTCTTCCAATGTCCTTTTAGAATCTGGAATATGAATATTTCCGTTTTTATCAGCCAATCGAGCAGCTATTATTCTGAAAAGCTCATTTTTCTCCGGAAACTCCTGATCCTCCAATGAGCCTGTTATCCTCTGAGGCACATAATTGTACTCAATAGTTACAAACCGTGACTTGAATGCCGGATTAAGCTCATTTGTTCCTTCATAGTTAACCATTTGAGTTGATAAATTTCCTGTGCCGATAAATCCAAAACCCGGCTTAATCAGGACGGGACCTACTCCCGTAATGTATGCCGTGCTCCCTGCATGGCGCTGCAGAATATCGTTGAGGGCTATTAAATTCTGCATGGCAATTGTGTTCAGTTCATCCACAATTACCGGCCTGCCTTCTCTCACCGCAATCAAAATTTCTCTCTCGATCTTTTTTATTTCAGTGCCAAAGGCGCTGTTGCTTGCCACAAATAAATCAGAAGTACTTTTCCATATTTGAATTTTAAGCTGCAGCTGTTCTTCATCTGTCATCTGTTCCAGCCTTTCCCTGTGCTCATCTATCCATTCATAAAAATCCACAATAATCATGTTAAGATAATCTACAAAGGAGCCCTGTGAAAAGCTGCGCTGAAGAGACAATGTTTTTTCCACGAACATATCTTCATAAGTTAAATTGTGCGAGCCTGATATAAATAATGGCTGCAAAGATTCTATCTCCTCCTTGCTTCCGCAGGTCAGAATATTCTGATAGTGCAGTTTTCTTTCTTCAAGAAATTCTCCGAACTTTTGAATGGAATCCTTTTCTGAGGCATCCGGAGTTGCGGAAAACCAGGCCTCCATTTTATTCTCCAATTCACCCTGTATTCTATTCTGAATGGTAAAATCCATAGCTGCTTCGGTCGCTAATTGTGTCTTTCCGCTTCCCAAATGCCCTACGATATACACAGGCACCCCCAAATTCAAGGAATCTATTATCTTCTTCTTTGATTCAACCACATAAGGTACGGTTACAAGGCGCTGGCAGTGCCGAGTTTCTATATCGTTTATCAATTGGCGCCTGTGATAGAACTCCCATGCCTCAGGAGAAGCCTTTATCATCAGCTCTAACTCGTGCTCCAATGTTTTTATACGGTCTGCCCTATACCTCGTAGCCGAATTGCTGCCATAATGACAGCCGTTGTCGCTCTCGCTGCTGACTCTCCTTTCCCAACGAAGGAAAAACCTTTCATACTCAATTAAGTTCTCAATTTCTTGTATTTCCCTGCCTTTGCTTGCTGTTTCTTCTTCCACATAAGCCTTATATTTTTCGTAATAGACATTATTTTTTTTAAAATCAGGATTAAGCACATCGCCCTTTTGTTCAAATTTCCTGAAAGCTTTAAAAAAAGCTCCTTGCTCTTCTATTTTTATATTGTTTTCATCCTCCCGCGACTTCAGGGCCTTTTCACGCAATTCCTCTTCATACCAGCCTTGCATTTCTACTATAGCAGGAACATAAGCCTGATTAAGATCTTTTTGTCCTTTCACAAAATTTCCTCCTTCTTACGGTGCTGTTGCCGCAGATATATTAAAATCCCGAATTTAAAAAATCGGGATTTTAATATACTAGCTAACCTTACATAATTAAATAATTCCGTGTTCTTTTAACAGCTCTTCTATCTCTGTTCCCGCTATTTGTTTTAAAACCTTGCGTTTTGTAAGCGGCGGCAGCTTAATTTCCGGTCTTTCTCCATCTAGGAGACATTTGCTTGCATTCAATAAATAGCGTATGTCATATCTCGAAGCATATACCTCAGGAACACCCTTTTCAACACCTGTCAAAACATATACCGCTTCCATGGCTGTACGTCCTGAATATTCTATTGTAAATACAGTATCACGTCCAGGATCATCCAGCGTTTCGGCAAATTGTCCAAGGAAAGCGAAATTCACTGCATTTTTAGGCACAACATATGGGCGGTCTCCAAATTCGCGAACCATGAACTGAGATGTAATAAACGGCATCATGACAGGAACCGCGGTGCATGATCCCGCCAGTTCTTCTATTTCATCTGCCGGAACCCCTATATGATACAGCCATTCCTTTGTGATTTCCTTACCGGTACAATCCCTCATAGGCTTTTTAATATAGTCGCCCGGAACATCGGAAAACAAGCCGTATACCCATACAACAACGTCTTTTTCAGGCTGTCCGTAATATTGTTCCTGACGGTTTATAGTCCAGCTCATGAGCCACGAAGAATCAATTGCCGAAATTATACCGCCTGTTACGGTTTTTCCGCCATATGGCGAGCGCTTTGTGATTTTTTCAATGTACTTTGGAACACGTTCATCGTGACACGTTACAGTACATGATTCCCAGTTAGATTTTTCTGGATCTGTACAGAATTTGTCCGGATTTCCAAATTCCTTCGACTGTTCAGCTATATTCCTCCATAACTTCCAACATCCTTCCGGTTCCTTGTTAAACGGAGCGGGAGTATTGTCATCACCGTAGCCTGAGCCTTCGGTCATGGAGCCATTAGTGATAAATACCAAATCATTTTCTGTTAAATCAACGGAGATGTCTTTTCCGTCAGCATCCCTTGCAACTATTTTCTTTGCAACTTTTTTGTCGTCTGTTATTGAAAATTCAACATTATCAACGGTTACTCCATATTCAAATTTAGCTCCGTTATCCTGTAAGTATTTAACCATCGGCTTTACAAATGAAGTGTATTGATCATGGCGTGAGAACTGCAGTGCTGAAAGATCAGGAAGTCCTCCCACATGATGGATGAAACGGTTCATGTATAATTTCATCTCCAATGCACTGTGCCAGTTTTCAAAAGCAAACATTGTTCTCCAATATGTCCAGAAATCACTATCCAAAAGTTCATCCGAAAAAATATCCTCTATAGATTTGTTTTGAAGCTCTTCGTCCGAAATATTTACAAAGGCAGCCAATTCCTTTGCTAGATCCTGCCCCAGATTGAACTTTCCGTTGTCATATCTCACACCTTGGTTTTTAGTAATACGGCAGTTGCTGAAGTTAGGATCATCGTAGTTCGTGTAATAAAAATGGTCCAACACGGTCATTTCAGGGTCCTCTGTAGATGGCAGGGAGCTGAATAAATTCCATAAAACCTCAAAATAATGTCCCATCTCACGTCCGCCACGTGCCACATAACCGGCATTCTGACGAACAGCACCATCCAATGAGCCCCCCGGAACATTCAGCTGCTCCAAAAATACAATTTTACTGCCGTCCATGTGTGCATCGCGTATTAAAAAGCACCCTGCAGCCAAAGCACCTATTCCCGTTCCAATTAAATAAGCCTTTTTGTCTTCTATTCCTTTAGGTTTTCTTGCATTTACCAAAGCATGGTAAGTTCCGTTTGTAAGCTTAAGCCTTTCGTCATATGTTTTTAGTTTCATTGTATCTCCTTCTTTCACAATTTTATAATATTTCAATATAACTTTTGTTTTGTTTTTTAATACACTTTATTAGCATGCTTGTGAAGTGTTATGAATAATAAGTTTTCATTTTGACTGCTTATTATCCGTGTGATTTGTATAAAACAATAATATATTTTTTTTATGCCTTTTTCATTATATAAACAAACCGCAGTGTTCGAAATTAGAATACTGCGGTTTGTTTGTCTGATTTTCAGGCACTGATGCATCAATGCCTGAAAATATAATTTATATTGATTATACGTTGTTTAAATAGGCACTGCGTTTGAGCGACAGCTCAATATTTCCGTCAAAGAGCTGCCCAATCCTCCTGACAACAATATCGGGGCTCTCCTTCATACCCGTGGAAATCCAGCGCATTATCATTTGAGTCAAGGCGCACTGATAAAAAGAAGCAATGAGCTTTCTGTCCTCCGTAGAAGCAGGAATATCCTCACTTATTTTTTCAACATACCTTATCATAACATTTCCTGACACATCATATATATAGTTCACTAATTCTTCCCGCTGCATGGAATTATATATATGATATACCGCTCTTTTGTTTTCCAAAGCAAATTTAGTGGCCACAATAAAGCTCTCTTCCCATGAGAGCGTATCATTATATTCATCTATTACTGTCTGAAGCTCCATCTGGAATATTTCTGACAGCAGTGCATATACATCCGTGTAGTAGTAATAAAAAGTATTTCTATTAATCTCACATGCCGCGGCAATATCCTTAACCGTAATCTTATTAAGCGGACGATCATTCAGCATTTTTATGAATGCCTCGCGAATCATTTTCATTGTATATTGTGGTGCCAAGCTGCCACCTCCTTAACTTCCTGTCTATACGTGAAATTATAACATACGATAAGCTATTTGCAAACAATCAAACATAAATCACTCAAATCCTTACGGTGGAGCATTGGCCGTCAAAGCAGAACTCCGTCGGCAGATTGAAGCGTGTTTTATTGATTCCGAAATTATAAAAACCGCCTGACTCTTTTAAAATATTCCATATATTTTTCGGCGTATATCTTTTTTAAGGATTGTTCCTCAAGCAGGATTTGTCGGTTAATAAGCCATACTCCGGCAAAAATATAAATCAATATTATGAAACTAGGAATAATCAAAAATACTCCTGTCAGAACCAGCCCAAATGCTGTATATATCGGATTGCGGCTGATGGAGAATGCTCCCGTTGTCACAAGATCTCCGGGATGATCTCCGTCCAAACCTACACGAAAGCTTTTTCCAAATGAAATCAGAGCATATATAAACAATGCAATACCCATTAAGCATACAGCCACGCCTACCCAGCCGGAAAATACATTATTAAATAATTCAACTTCACCATTGAAAATTAATTCGTAAGCTTTCTGAAGTTTGTGCAAAACAATATAACTCTTTAATGGAATGCCCGTTTCTTATTTGAATAAATGTGCCAGGCGGCTTTCAGATAGCCCTGTTTCTTCAGAAAAATACTTTATCTGATGGGATTCATCTTCGTGCATACAGTCATCCAGGAGATTCAATACTCTTACAACCCGGTTATCAAACCCCTTCATATTGCTGGAATAAAACTGATTAATAACACTCTGAGCAAAGGAAAGAATATCATCACGCTCATTTTGTTCAAGCGCATTTCTAAAATTTTGCTGCATATCTATATTTTTTTCGTGTGGAAAAATATAAAAAGGCTGATTCTCTAAAAGCCCTTTCATCACACGCCCGAGCTCTGTAGTAGGATCAATCAGCATGGTAAAATGAGGTTCTCCCTGCGCATCAAATGTATGCTGTGTATCCATGTTTATAAGAATGGCGATACACAGGATGAGTTGTCCATTAACTTCAATATTCAGTTCATTTTGTCTGAGAAACATTTGAAATAACCAATGCTTATGACAATCTGCTTCTATACTATTGGAAATTGCCATAAAATTTCTACCGCATTTAATAATATTGTTCATTACATCACCTACAATTCAGTTGCTCAACGTCTATTTTTTATATAATACACTATATAATACCCTTTTGGAAGCAGTAATGTGGCATGATGTTGCAGAAATATCTATTGATAGCTGTTAACAATATTTTCAGCTATGAGGATAGGATATATGACAAATTGCAAATTAATTTTATGGATAAGCTTATTTGTATAAATATCTTTCATTATTCTTTTTTTAATCATAATGATATAATTAAAATCAATTGGACTAGTTAAATAATTTTATTCGGGGAGACAAAATGGATATTAAACACAGTGTAGAGTTAATTGAATCATATTTAGATTTAGACAGAAAACCGGTAGGAATTAAATTCTTCTTTGACAAGGATGAATTTAAGAGTTTTGATGTTCCTCAAAAAGATCGTAAGGTAACCTATTGCAACTCAGTACAGCTTGCAAGCAAAGGTGACGCGATGAAACTTACGAAAGAAAATCAAGGATGTCCTAATGGAGCTATTGCATTAAAAATGAAAGAAGCGCCTGAGCCAATGAAAAACGGGAAGGCAAGATTTAGCAAGAATATTTATCATGATGTGGAAACATCAAAAAGTATAAGTGATGAAATGATGTTTTTAAAAGAGGAACCTGTTGGCATTGCAGTTATGCCTCTTGAAAATTATAAAGAAAATCCGGATGTTGTAGTTGTGGTGAGCAGTACATATAATATTATGAGAATGATACAAGGTCATGGATATTTTAATGGTTATACATCTAATTTAAGAACTGTTGGACTGCAAGCTGTCTGTCAGGACTTAACAACATATCCGTACAATACTAAGGATATAAATATCACCTTCTTATGTCCGGGAACTCGCTTAGTTGCCAATTGGCAAGCCAATGAAATAGGGATTGGCATTCCTTTTGAAAAATGGTATGAAGTTGTTGAAGGCGTTAAAGAAACAACTAATCCTTTTGAAAGAAACAAAAACAAAGAAGGCATTGAAAAAAGATTGAAAGAGCGTGGATTAGACGCAAGCGACATCAGATTTAATGAAAATTACGACGATGGGTCTTATAGCGGCGGAATAATTGAAATTGAAAAATAAATTTATGATACACTTCCTATCAGAAGCTAACCATATACTAATTAGATAACAAAGCTCTCCAAATTCCGGAGAGCTTTTTAGTTAAATCCCGTATTCCGCGCCTAAGAACCCCAATCGTGGCAGCGGACTCGGTCTTGCCATCGCAGCCAATGCAAGACAACGTCACAGTCGCCGTCCACATCAACCGCCTCAGGATAAGATCGAGGGAGTCTCTTAGGAGTATACGACATTTAGAATTGACTTTTACAAATAGATGTACTATCATATATTTGGTTGATAGTACATCTATTTGTTCTATAATTGAAAGGAGTAATAAAATGGACTATACAAAACGCCAAATCACAAAAATAGCACGAGAAGTAAATAAATTTACTGTACGTATGCTTAAAACAGAAGGAGTAGGGTCTGCGGAGTATGATTTTATTCATGTAGTAAGAAAAAATCCGGGAATCACGCAGGTATCCATTAGAGAAATTCTCAATCTTGATAAGGGAGCTACAGCTCGCCGTGCTGCCAACTTAGAAGCGAAGGGGTATCTAATCAGGAAACCAAATCCGACAGACGGCAGAAGTCATCTGCTTTATGCAACTGAAAAATCTGACCTGCTTAAAAATTCCAAAGCTTCTGTTGAAACACTATATTACGAATGGCTAGAAAAAGCACTTACTCCACAGGAAAATGCTGAATTCTGCCGTATTCTCAATATCCTCTATACACGCTCTAAAACAGAGAGTAAAGCAGGCTTTCCCAACCTCACCAAATGCTTTATAGAGGGAGGAGCTCAAAAATGAGCCAAGATCGGCAGATTAAACATGTGCCAGAGCCAAATTTCATCCTATCCTATTTTAAATTAGAATTATGGCCACTAACACTGATCACCATTTCGGGTATACTATATAACGTTGGTATGCTCGCCGGTCCATATTTTGAAGGACAACTGGCACAACGTTTGTTGGACATTATCAATGGATACAAAGACTTCTACTCTATGGTTAGACTTGCAATCACTTATCTTGTAGTCATCCTCATTGTGCAGTTTATGCGCAGCATAAAGCGATTTTACGTGCGGCGCTTTGCCAATAATACCAGCCGCAATATGCGCCATATGCTGTATAACAGCCTGGTGAACATGAGTAAAGAGGAATTAGAGCAGGAGGATCTTGGCACCGTGATGACCAAAGCCATAGCTGATGTGGATGCTTGTGTTGAAGGAATGCGAAAATTTACCACCGAGGTTTTCGATACTGGCGTGGTATTAGTTGCCTACATCTCCTTGCTTTTCTTTTATGACTGGCGACTAGCTTTAACTTCGTGTTTTTTCACGCCCATTGCATATTTTATTGCTGGAAAGCTTAAAACCCGTATCACACGTTATAACGCTGAATATAAAAAAAGTGCAGGAAGACTAAATAATGCAACCATGGACAGAATTTCAAATTCCATTACCTATCGTATTTATGGCAGCGAGACAAACCGTGACACAGCTTATGAATCCCATCTAAAGGACTACGAAAAACGTGCTGTTTCAGCAAATATATGGGAAAATACTATGCAGCCACTTTATAACATTATATCCATGAGTGGCTCTGTCCTGATTATTTATTTTGGCGCAAAAAATGTACTGGGAACAGGGTGGACCAGCTGGAATATAGCTGCATTTACCACTTTCTTCTCTGCCTTTACAAAAATGGCGCTTAAATCCTCAAAGGCGTCAAAGCTGTTTAACTCCGTGCAAAAGGCACAGGTATCATGGGCCAGGATTAAGCCATTGATGAAGGATTATGTGGAGCCGAATACTAACACCTCAATTGATTTTTCACATCCTGCAAAGCTTACTGTATCTAATTTGTCAATTTGCTGGCCTGGTAGCTCACCTATACTAAAAGATATTTCTTTTTCTGCCTATGCGGGACAGATCATCGGTGTAACAGGCCCCATTGCCTGTGGCAAATCCACATTGGGCAGGACATTTATCGGTGAGGTTCCCTACGAGGGGAGCATACAAGTAGGGGAACAAAAATTATCTGAGTTAAATAAATACGAACGCAGCAGACTTATTTCTTACATGGGACATAAACCTGAACTTATAAGCGATAGTATTGAGGAAAATATTCGACTAGGAGAACAAAGGGATATTATACAGTACCTTCAAGCAGTATGCTTTGATGAAGAAATTGCACAAATGCCCCAAGGAGCTGCCACTTCAGTAGGCAGCAGCGGCATAAGGCTTTCGGGCGGTCAGCAGGCGCGAGTTGCTCTTGCTCGCACTCTTTATAATGCACAGCAGATTTTGATTTTGGATGATCCCTTTTCCGCAGTTGATAGAAGCACGGAAAAAGAAATCTTCAAAAACCTACGTATATTGGCAAAAGATAAAATTGTGATTCTTATTTCTCATCGTCTGTATTTGTTTCCAAATATTGACAAGGTGCTGTTTTTAGCCAACGGTACAGGCGTATTTTCTACCCATAAAGAATTAATGCAAGAAAATGACACCTATGCAAAGCTATATAATGCACAGGTTGCAGGAGGTGAGCAAAATGAATAATAAGAAAAGTCTTAGCTCTGTAGTTTACAAAATTATTTTAGAGTTCAAGGGAATGACTTTTTTAACAATAATCATCATAGCAGGGACCATTGTAGCAGCTCT
>DAMAEI010000002.1:62958-87032 GCA_031997345.1 Sedimentibacter sp.
CCCCCACTAATTTTGGAACGCATCGTCAACCGTCTTTCTGCACAGCAGCAAGTCCCTTTATATCTTGCACTGATTTATTTTGGACTGATTGCACTTTCAGGATTGCTGGAGTCTGGGCAGAATATAATGATCACTAAGTTTGGACAAAAGGTCACTTACGGTCTTCGAATGGAAATGTGTGCAAAGCTTCAGCATCTGTCGACAGCCTATTTCACAAGAAATGAACCCGGTAAGATAACTTCACGATTTGTGAACGACGTTGATGCAGTAGATTCCATGTTCACTGACGGCATCATAAGTATGTTTGCCGATACTTTTAAGGTATTCAGTATCTTGGTGATCATCTTTTATAAAAGCAAAGGTCTTGGTTTTATAATGATATTGGTTACACCACTTATGTTTGCTATGACGCGCATGTTTCAGAAGCGAATATTAAAGTCACAGCTTGGCAATCGCATCGCCATCAGTAAGGTAAACAACCACATACCAGAAACCATAAGCAATATCCGTATGATTCACACTCTATTTCGCCAAAAATACATGGAGCAGAAATATGATGATTATATTGAAGAAAGCTATGTTGCTACAGACAAGTCTAATCTATACGATTCCATTTATTCCCCAATCGTCATATTCATTAGCTCATGTATCATTTCGATAATGATGATACTTGTTGCCTCGGGCGGTCAGGTGCAGCAATTTTTTGGCATAACAGTAGGCACAGCAGTAGCCATTATTGCTTATGTCAGCAAAGTATTTGAGCCATTGGAAAGCATCGGTATGGAAATTCAAAACATCCAATCTGCTGTTGCAGGTGTAAAGAGAATCAATGAATTCTTACAAGAACCTGAGAGGAAAAAAACGGATTCATCCATTACTAATATAGAACTTACCTCAAGCTCTAGATCATATATTCGATTTGACCATGTGAGCTTTAGCTATGACAACGAAAATACTGTACTTAGCGACCTGTGTTTTACAGTAGAAAGCGGAGAAGCAATTACCTTAGTTGGAAGAACAGGTGCAGGCAAAAGCACTATCTTCCGTTTGCTTCTTGGACTATACAGCCCCCATAAAGGAAGAGTGCTGATAAATGGTGTGGATGCTGATAAAATCTCCGATATACAAAAACGAAGGTTATTTGGTTATGTGGAGCAGTCCTTTCATCCCATAGACGGTACAATTGCAGATCAAATTTCCTTGTTCGACCCAGAAATCAGCCTTAAACAGGTGGAGTATGCAGCAAGGTTGGTTGGATTACACGAAAGTATTCTGGCTCTGGCAAGCGGATATGGCACACCTGTAGAAAATGTTGCCTTTTCACAAGGTCAATTTCAGTTGCTCTCTATTGCAAGAGCGGTGGTCGCATCCCCTAAAATCCTGTTGCTGGACGAAATCACTGCAAATCTTGACAGCGATACCGAACATCGAGTTATAGAGGCGTTAAAGCGTGCATCCCATGGCAGAACCGTGATTTCTATTTCTCACCGATTACATGAATATCCTCATAATCATAAGATTGTGCAAATCGGACCATAGGAGCAGACCATAGGGGACAGAGCAGACCATAGGGGACAGTTCTTGCTGGCTACTTACCAGCCATTTCGTTTACCCTTTTTTGTATGTTTAGAACCATATTTTTGCTAATGTTAAAAGTTAATACAATTTGTCTTGCTGACAATCCAAACATTATTTTTTTGGTTAACTCACCGAAATTAATGCCTTTTGCTGATAAGGTATTATATGATATACTTTATCTCTGTAAGCTCTTGCTTGTCCTAGCATTTAAACAATTGGCCAGAAAGAACCGTCCCCTCTGTCCTCTCCCCTCTGTCCTCCCCTAACTTCTTAGTGCAACAGCCCCGTTTTAAAGGTTCATTGGCTAATCAAACTTCAACCGAGAATCTTCCTTGAATCCTTTTCTTGCAGGATTTCCCTCAACGCGCCAAATTTGCTTTCGCTTAAGGTCATAGATAACAGACCAAACAGTATCTGCCCCTTGCTTGCGATCATATTGACACATAAAACCGTATTTTCCTGCTAAAACATCTTTAGCAAAGGCTACATTGTAACCATATTTATTCTGTTCCAAGGCGTTGCGTGCTGTTTGATAGCGATCATCAGAGCGCCAGTCATCAATATCTGGATTTCGATAACATTGCATTATTTCAGAGTTAAAGTTGTTGGTTGTTGCAACAAACTGTTCTCCGTTCCGAGGCTTAATCACCACAATATCCTTGGGATTACATTCAACCACAACGATATCGCCGTTTTTATCTGCAATAGTCAGTGTCTGTGCTGATGCAATAGGGAGTTTTTGCAGCTCCGCCACTGCTTCGTAAGTTGTTTTGCATTTTTCCAAAATATATCTTGTCAACATACCGGCATTAAGTCCTGGGTTTCGCAGTCTTGGGTAAACAAAGGTAAGTCCAATTGCTAAACCATGTTGGTTTACACCATCCTCCATCTGCACAAAGGCGGTAGTATTTCCATTAAATGAATAGCTCCCTTTAAGATTATACAGGCAATTCATATAAAGCTTTTCAAGGCTCACCAAAAAATCACTGTTCCTCGCAAAAATCACCTCATCATCTGTGCTGAAAGCAAAGCAGGTACATTTGTTGTCAAACTCAAAGCAATACATGGAAAAAAGCATTGCATGGAGGGTTTCCAACGACACTTCATTTCCATCAGCTATACCCTGTATCTCCTCTAGAATCTCGGGAAAATATTTTTGATATTCTGTAATACATTCTTTAGCAAATGCATATTTGTCTTCTGTCAGGTTAAAGGTTGGGCAGTAATCAAGCTTTTTTCCGTTTCTGCGAAGTAAGCTTCCCCATTTATGACCAGAGTCATAGTGTGTTCCAGTAAATCTCATATGATACATTTTATACTCTCCATTCATGATATTGAGAGTTGACGTCATCTCTTGAATTAAGCGTAGCCGAATAAAAAATTTATGTCAAGAACTATATTAATCTCAAAGGACCATATGGGACGGTTCTTTGTAGCTACTCACAAGACTATAGGTGACTATGTCTAAATTGGTTTTGATAAATAATTAATTCTTCAATGAGAAATCCGAGAAAAATCTGCTGATTATCAGTTCTCTTGTTTGTCTGTCATTAAAATCTATATCCCCCGAAAAGTCTGTCAAATGCAACACTATGCTTCCTTTTTGAATTATAACTTCATCCCGTTCCTTTGTTAGCGCCATATTATCCATATCCCATAAATTCTTCATCTCATCATCAAAAATAATATGCTTTGTAAGTATATACGTGCCCCTCCACTTGATTCCTTTTTCTAATCTATCTGTTATTCCGCTAAATATTATTTCAGCAAAGTAAGGATTTATTGTCTTATAATATTTAATATTTATACTTCTCGTATTTCCGTTTATGTTCTCAGATTCCCAATAAGTATAGTGCTTCGGTGTAATGGGACTCATGCTGCGTTTAAACTCTCTGCTTACTGAATTTCCCTGTCCTGAGCCCTCCCATATTTCTCCTATTGTAATTATGGGATATCCATCCGGTACGGAATCTACTTTATAGATATCCGCAAAATTTTCTATAATCAACGAACCTATTTTAGACATGAAAAAGATTACTACAAATATTGCAATTACTGTAAATAGTACACTGTTATCCTCTTTAATTTTATTTTTCTTTACAAGATACCTGATTCCGGAGCCCATAACAATACCAGCAATCGGCCCCATCACTGCTATTAATATATCATCAGGCCTGAAAAATGCATCAGCTATAAAAGACAGCACAAAAAGCAATATAATAATCCATGTCAAGCCGTTAAATGCAATTATACGCCTTCTCGCACTTTTCAGAGTAGGTTTTTCTATAGGTAGTCCGTTTTTAATGTTTCCTCTGGCCTTCAGCATCCAGATTATACTGTATACAGCAGGAATTGCAGTAAATGTGCAAAGTACGGGAAATAAAAATGTGCCTGTAACTCCTGCAAAGCTTAGAAGATTACCGTATTTTACAGGAAAAGTCCTGATAAATACAAATATGGAAACTATCGAGAATATAAATATACTAAGTAGCTCACGCTTCAATAGTGTATGCTCAACAATTTTTTGTTCAATTTCTTCATCTGTTTGAATAGGAACCGGTTCGCTGTCTCCATCAGCATAGAAGAACTGCAGATATTCCTGTGATGTTATAAATATCCATCCGGACTCCTGACACAGCTTCCTATATGCCTCTGATTCTTCATTGTTTTCCGGAGTAAGAATCCCTCCTTTTTTAAATATGTCCACATAAAATTTAAGCTTCCGCGACTCCATGGCTTTAAACTTAGCCAGATATTGTCCGACCTTTTCCAACATCCAACCCTTCTCAGCCATTTCCTCCAAATATGTTTCCATAGCTTTATAGTCAAGGGAAAAGAATCCCCACGTCACCCATTTAGTTTTATTTTTCATTTATCTGCCCCCCTCCTAAGATATCACTGCCATCTGATACCAATTGCTTTAATCGATGATATTCATTACTTAAAATATTTAATCCCTTATCTGTCAAAGTATATATCTTTCTTCTGTTTTCCTCCGAGATCTGCACTATAATATTCTCCTCCTCAAATCTGGATAAAAGATTGTATAAAGTACCTGCCCCTATCTTTACCCTGCCATCCGTACGTCTGTCTACTTCCTGCATAATCCCATATCCATGCTGAGGTTCTGATAGTGTTAAAAGAATGTAATACATTGGCTCGGTTAAAGTTTTTAATTGTTCTCTTGCCATAGAATCCTCTCAAAAAACGACTATATCTATATTCGATATATCTATTATCAATATAGTACCATTACCTTGCTTTTATGTCAATATTTCTTAATTCACCGATTTTTTAGTTAGTAGCACGGAAGATGCAGCAAGGTTCAGAAAAACGGATTATTTCAATAAAAAACAAAACTCCTAATAATATGAGAATTGAATATGGAAACAAGAAACTTGAAAAAAAATTTATTAGATTAGATAATCATTAAACATTAAGCATTTCCGCCAAATTGTTTAACTCCCCAATGAAAATTTTTTTGACATGTCAAATTTACCGAGCTCCATAAAGCCGAAACCTGCCATTCTTATATAGATGAAGCCTCCCACCGTCTCGCTGAAATATGATCCTTAGAAATATACAGAAAGACAGATGAACCATTCTGTTCACCTGTCTTGTTTATGACGTACTTTGAGAATTTCATGCAATCTAAAGATGAAACTTATATAATAATTTAAACAGAAAATAATAATAAAAATCAAATTAATGGTATCAAATCCATCAATTTGATTTTAGGAATTTATGATTGCCAATCAGCCGGATAAGTCACATATATAAAACGCGCCTTTCCTTCAACTGAAAACTGAATACTTGAACCGCTTGGAATCAAAATCAATT
This sequence comes from Sedimentibacter sp., assembly GCA_031997345.1. GTDB lineage: Bacteria > Bacillota > Clostridia > Tissierellales > Sedimentibacteraceae > Sedimentibacter. The sequence goes on from DAMAEI010000002.1 coordinate 68,377, forward strand.
CTCCTGAATTGGCAGTTATGCGCCGCCCATCAATGATAATAGTTAGAGCTCCTTCAATAATATAATCTATTTCGTCATATCCTAAAGTCCAATCGAAAGTAGTATTTTCCATTACCATTAAGCCACAACCCAGTCTTGGACTTTCAGTAAGTGACACCAAATCCTTCGTATACACTTTATGATTAGGGTTGCCTGTATCCAATCGATCTTCTTCACTTACAGAAAACAACGGCAATGAAATCGACATTACTCCACTAGGGTCAACATGCCTTTTTAAAGAATCATTTAACTTATTACTGTATTCTTCCATTATAATACTACGAACTAACTTTTCAATTTCTGATCTGTCTATATTCAACTCTTACCTCCATCCGCACTTAATTCTCTATAGTATTAGCTTTATTCAATCCTAAATACACGTTTAGATAGAAATAAGGCAACAAGAATGGCGGAAATACCGCCTACTAACTTACCAACAATCATTGGAGTAATCAATTCCGGCGCAACACCGGCCGTAAATCCCAAGTGATCACCAAATGTAAAGGATGCTGAAACTGCAAAAGCAATATTAATTACCTTTCCACGTTTATCCATGCCCTTTACTGTTTGGAACATGGCAATATTGTTGGCAAGAGATGCAATTAGACCTGCTGCCGCAACATCATTCATTCCTAACAAATGACCTAGTTTCATCAATGGTTTCTTGAATATCTTTGTAATCAAGAACACCAATCCATAAGCACCGGCTAAAGTAATGGCAATACCACCAACTGTTTGGAATCCAACTTCAAGTGTATCTTGATTTTCAAATACTTTGATACCTAATAGTAAGTCTAACCCGCCAATTGCCAGTCCAATGGATGCAACAGCTACTATAATTTTCCCAAATACATTGAACCCTTTAATCATTCCTTCAGGTATTTTAAATAGTCCAATTGCAATTAAAATTGCTACAGCTATTATAGGTATTAAATTCATAAAGACTTTAGCTATTGGCATACCCATCACAATTCCTGCAACTAATGCTCCAATTGGAATAGTCACAATCCCACATAATACCCCTTGTGCCAGATACTTTGTATCTTCTTTGTTGATGATACCCAATCCGACCGGGATTGTAAATACAATCGTTGCTCCCAGCATGGCTCCTAAAATACCACCCGAGAAAAGTACGATCAGCGGATCTGTAGTCATTTGTTGTGCTAAGAAAAATCCACCCATATCATTTGCTAACAGGGTTCCTGCAAACATTGCCGGATCCGCTCCTAACAATTTATATAGCGGAACCACCACAGGACTTAGCCAATCTGATAACTTGGGTGCTAAAACGATTATTCCGGCCATTGAAAGCGCTAAAGCACCCATTGCCAGTATTCCTTCTTCAAATTGTTGACCTAAACCGGTTTTATTACCTAGTGAACGGTCGATTGCACCTATGACCATTATAATTGTTATAGCCCAAATTATTATTTCATTTATACTCATTCATTTCACTCCATTCTATTTATAAATTTTTTATCATTCCTTTGGATAGTCCACAGTGTCTATAATACCTACAATAACCATATCGACAGGAATATTTTTACCATCAAATGACAGACGGCCGGAGCTACCGGTCGTAATCAGTACAGATTCTCCAATACCGGCACCTACATGATCAACCGCAACAACTAGAGCAGTGTCAGCCTTGTGTTCGTTTAGTTGTTTTTCAATTAGTAGGAATTTTAAACCGTTTAACTTTTCATCCTTACGGGTAGCCCATAAGCTACCAACAACTTTTCCAATGAACATAGTATTGCTCCTTTCTATACTATCCGAACACCTAAATCACGCATATAATCCCTCGCCAAAGCTGTAACAATGATATTCTTATCTGCTTCAAAGGTATCTCCTGCCTGCAAGTTCAGTTTTAGCACTTTTGCTATAGTAAGAAGCTCCTTCTTGTCACTTTTATGAATTGCATCTTTTACTTCCTTATTGATAGTTTCTTTAGTTTTTTCAAAATTCTTTAATGGAAGTATAGAGGCACCATACCTTACCAATTGCTTTTTATTAGTTTCAAGAACTTGCAGCAATGCCCTTGGAGCCGCATTCTGACTTGCCTGAAGCTCCATTCCTTCTTCTAAAAAAACAACATCTTTCTTATTCAATAAACGTTTAAAAATAATTACTTCATCTTCTGTTTGTGGAAGTCCCAGTGCAATTCGATTCATATTTAAAATAGACAGTTCAGTAACGATTACTATATCCGTATCAGATTTATCTTTTCCTGACGCTATTTTATAGCCTCTATTTTCATAGTAAGTCCGAATACTTGAATATTCTTTCCCTAAAAATGTAACTGTTCCTCTGGGATCTTCCTTCTGTAAACGTTGAATAACAATATCTGTGATTTTTTGCACTAATATTTCATCATTATCCATCTATATACCTCTTAACAATACGCCCTCGCACACCTTTTTTATATCCGCAGGCATTTGCTTCATCGTAATCAATGTGCATAGAAGTCTCAAACTTTGGACTTACTCTCACTATAACATCATCAAAAATAAGTGGTCTTGCACTAAACACTTGAACGGATACCCTTTCTTGATCTTCGACACCTAATATTTCGGCATCTATATATTTTACATGAAGATGGCGCTTTGCAACTATGACACCTTTATCTAAGACAAAAGACTTAGGGCCATTCATGACAATAATTCCTGGAGTGTTTTCAATATTTCCACTTAATTGAACTGGTGCATTTACACCTAGTGAACGTGCATCTGTTAATGAAACCTCAACTTGACAGTCTTTTCGCTCTGGCCCAAGAATTACAACATCGTTAATTGTGCCCTTAGGTCCTTTAATGCTCACCCGTTTTTTTGATGCAAATTCGCCTGGCTGTGATAAATATTTCGATGGGTGTAATTGATACCCCTCTCCAAAGAGTGAATCAATTGCCTCCCGATTTAGATGGATATGGCGTCCACTTGCTTCAATTTCAAAAGTTTGACCCATTACTTCATGTATACGAGAGATAACTGTATCCACGATTGTATCAATATTATTTTTAGTCATAATCTCACCCCTATTCTACTGAACTTTCTTTTGACTGCACCATCAAAATCCAGCAATAATCCTTTAAACTAGTCGCTATTGAAATGTAATTTATATAATCCTCAAATTTCAAAATCTCCTTCATTTCTTTAGCGATGAAGTGTTCAAGCTCTTGTAAATATGCATGTAATTCAAATAAAGCTATGACACAATCTTCATCTTTATAGGTTGGAATAAATATACCTTCTGGATATAGACTGGCACTGTATGACCTTTTCTCTTCCAAAAACTTTTCAATTTTCTGTATCAACTCTAATCTGTATGACAATAAAGTCCCTATTGATATTGCCTTGACTATCATTAGTATAGTATTTAAAGCCTCCACTAACTCCATCTTTCCTATATTGTGACCTTTCTTTTGTAAAATCAGAATACGGCTTATTGTAATATCAATTTTAATCTTAAATTGATAAAATAAGTGACTTTTCTTTGGGGAGGTTTTTTCCTGATTCTTAACCCCTGAAGTTTCTGCTATATCCGCATATTCAATAGTAATATCTTTTAAAAACTCTTTTGCAGAAGGTGTAATCACAGTGCCAGGTTCTAAAACTAGGAATTTTGTTTCTTTTAACTTCGTCGTACGGAGTAGTTTTTTAATTTTGCTTTCCGTTAAAATAGCTATTAGTATTCACTTCCCCTCGATAAAGAAAAGGCTGGACATAAGCTTTTATTATGCTCAGCCTCGCTTTTTATCTTGCAACTTAAATCGAAATTGTTGATTTTATACTTGAGTATTGTTGTTTTTTGGCAAGATTACATCTACTTCAACATGGGGACGAGGTATCACATGAACAGATATTAATTCACCAACTGCTTCTGCTGCTGCTGCTCCAGCATCTGTTGCAGCTTTAACAGCTCCTACATCTCCTCGAACCATAACTGTTACTAGCCCGCCGCCTACTTGTTCTTTTCCAATTAGTGTTACATTTGCCGCTTTAACCATCGCATCTGCTGCCTCTATTGATGCTACCAATCCTTTTGTTTCTATCATACCTAATGCGTTTGTATTAGCCATTGTAATTTCCTCCTGTTTTTAATTTAATTTTATAGTTTGTATTTTTATTTGTTATCAATATTATAATTTGCTATTCTTACTTTAACTTTTGCAGAACACGTTCCACAAGTAAATCTACTAATTGATCCTTAGTAAGTCCTAAGTTTTCATCAGCTATTGCACTAGCTTCTTCATATACATCTTCTCCACGTATTTTATCTAATGTCCTAACACCGTAAGCAACTCGGCGAAGATTAAATAAATTTTGTGGACCAACATTGTCAGAAGTAGAGCTTCCACCTGCAGCTCCACAACCTAGCGTCAAGGCAGGCATAAGGTTAGTAGTTGCTCCTATTCCACCTAATGTAGCTGAACAATTTACTAAAAATCGTGAAACCGGCACTTTTAATCCAAACTCTTCAATAATTTTATTGTTTGTTGTGTGTATAGTCATTGTATGTCCTGCGCCTTCGAAATTTAAAATTTCTATACTTAAATCGCGAGCTTCTTCCCAAGTATTTACCGTATAAAAAGCTAATATCGGTGATAATTTTTCTCTTGAATAAGGCGCGAGGTCACCAACACGTGATTCTTCTGCAATAAGAACTTTTGCATTTTCTGGTACAGAAATACCAGCTAATTCAGCAACAACCTTTGCAGTTCTCCCAACGATCTTAGGATTCATTGTTCCGTTTGGTCTCAGGATATATTTTTCAAGTTTTAAAGCGTCTTCTTTTGGTAAGAAATAACCGCCTTGTTTCTTAAATTCCGAAATCACTTTTTCTTTACTGATTTTTTCGACAATAACAGACTGTTCAGATGCACAAACTGTACCATTATCAAATGTCTTAGATTCAATAATAAGCTCAACTGCTTTCGCAAAATTTGCGCTGCGTTCTATAAATGCAGGACCATTACCCGGTCCAACTCCAATTGCCGGTGTTCCAGAGGAATAAGCTGCACGAACCATTGCAGATCCACCAGTGGCAAGAATTAAGTCTGTATTTTCATTTTTCATCAGTTCATTGGTTGCCTGCAATGTAACTGTTGTAATGACACCAATAGCACCGTCCGGTAAACCAACGCTTTTACCTGCTTCATTTATAATGCGAGCTGTTTCTTTGATACAATTTACCGCACTTGGATGAGGTGAAAACACTATAGCATTTCCTGCCTTAATACTTATTAATGATTTGTAGATAACTGTTGATGTGGGATTTGTTGAAGGAATAAGACCTGCAATAACTCCAAAAGGAACAGCTACTTCCATATATTTAGCTTCTATATTATTGGTGATTATACCAACTGTCTTCATATCTTTAATTGCATTTAATACATCTCTTGATGCAAAAGCATTTTTAAGGACTTTATCTTGCCATCTCCCAAATCCTGTTTCTTCTTGTGCCATTTTAGCTAGTTTCACACGATTGTCAAAAGCTGCTTTTGCCATAGCCTTACATATGGTATTAATTTGCTCTTGAGAAAATTTGGCTATTTCTTTTTGTGCTTCTTTTGCTTTCTTCAGCAAATCCCTGGTTTCTTGAACCGAAACAAGGTCTTTATCTATCAATCCCATTAATGCTCAACTCCTTTTTCTAACAATGCTTCAATAAGCATTGCTTTATTAGCAAATTTAATTTCTGATTTATTTATGGCAAAAAGATTTAAATCATTTGCAAGAGAACGTAAATCGGTCACTTTCATTTTTTCTAGTTTTTCTTTGTCAAAAGATGAATTTACGATTGTATTTGCTTCATTTTCCGAATTTTCTTGCAATATTTCTTCTGAATCATTCATAGGTATCGGCAAAGCATCCTTTTTTTCTTCCAATTCATTTTTCTCAATTTCTTCTATGATGGGTTCATTTAATTGCTTCAAATCCAAAGAATTATTTTTCTTTTTACCAAATGATTTCATCAACATTTGCTCAACCTGGTCATCCAATCGTGGGATAACATGGCTGCTGATTAAACAATTCTTACCTGACACAGCGACTTCACCTGCCTCAACTGCTGATTTTACTGCCGCAACATCTCCAATAATATGAATCGTTGTCAATCCTCCACTGATTACTTCACTGCCAATTAGAATTATATTTGCTGCCTTTACAGCTGCATCTGCTGCTAGGATTGCTCCTAACTTCCCACGTACTTCAATTAAACCTAATGCTTTAGCCACATTAATCACCAACTAATAACTGGTCGGGTTATCAGCGACAGCTTCCACAGCTTTTGCAAATGCTTCACATGCTGCCTTACAAGCTGATTGCGACCCTGTCAACAATGCTCCGGCAAAGTTTGTTTCAGATGGTGGAGCATAAAACACACCCATTGTTACATCAGCAGCTTTTAAAGCTGCATCAATAGCTACCATTGCTTCAAGCGGTGGTGCTATTAAATAAGCAATGGCTTCTCCTTCTTTAACATTTGCCCCCTTTGAAAGAAAAGAACCTGTTCTCGATATACTATGAGCAAAATAAACTATTGAGTTATCATCATTTGCACTATAAAAACTAGCTTCATTTTTTATTACCTCAATAGCGCGATCTAGACCACTTCGTATTTCTGCCGGACTTGGGCCTGCTAAGATTCCAATAACTTCTCCGGCTAATTTTGTAGAAGCATTAGCAGCTCCAGCGTACATACTTCTTGCATATACAACTTTTACATCGGATGCCTTCGTTGCTTCATCTAACGCTACATATGTTACATCATCACTATCACATGTGATAATCCCTAAACTTTTTTGGTTTGGTTCTAATTTTAATTCCTTTGCCAATCCATCATCAACGTTTGGAATGATTTTTACACTTAGAACATTTGCACCTAATCGTTCATTTTTCATTAGGAAACCTCCTCTTTAAATCAAGTAGCTTTATTATTTTTCTTTTAGATCTAATCCAGATGCTTTATTATCTAACATTCTCTTGATGATTTCAGCAATATATGCTCCTGCTTCTACAGCTGGAGTTCCTTGTCTGTGAATGTTGGAAACTACCGTTCTTCTTGCCTCTGGCATACCAATGGTTGGTTTATAAGCTATATATGCACTCATTGATTCTGCTGTAACAAGACCTGGTCTTTCTCCGATTAATAGACAGACCACATCAGCTCCTGTTGCTTCACCAATTTGATCCATAGCTGGCACACGACAATGTTTTATAAAAACAACCTCTCCAAAATCAAGCCCAAACATCTTAAGTCCTTGTTGTAAAGAAGGTAAAATATCTTTGATATTTGCCTCTATTGCTGCTGAGCTTAAACCATCACCAACAATAACTTGAACTTTCTGATTTGGTTTCACTGCCTTTCTTATTGTGTTTATTGCTTCATTTGAAAACTTACGGCCTAAATCCGGACGTGTGATATATTCATCTTTATCCTTACATTCAGTAGCAACCTCTACAAACCCAAGCTCTTTAATTAAATCTTCACTAACATAAGAGAATACCGCATCCTGTGCAGCAGCATGGTCAGCACGGAATCTGAGACTAGGTTCAGTCATATATCTTGTGCCCGCTCTCCACAATCCTAAACGAGCTGGTGTATATGATTTCATCTTTAAATAACCTACTTTATCTGCTGCCTTTGGCACTAAAAATTGCTTACGTATGTCTACTTCTGTAATGTCTGGCAGAGATCCCTCTTCAATTTTATTGGTCGTAGTAAATTGCTTAGTACCTACAGTTGATTCTTTGGTCGGACTACTTATAACTGGTGCTGCTTCATTTACCATTTCATTTAAAATTGTTTTAATCATTTCTTTTAAGTTTAATTCATCCATTAGTTATCCCTCCTTTTAGAAATTTTCAATGTTTCAAGAATACAGATGCATCACCAGCTTTGGAAGTTAAACGTCCATTTTCACTGAATCCCATTTTTTCTAGCCATTGATCAAATTCTTTTATTGTTCGTTTATTTAATAATTGTCTAATTGTTGCACCATCGTGGTACCCTGTGGTTTGATAATTCAACATGATATCATCACCATTTGGAATACCCATAATAAAATTAACACCTGCTGTTGCAAGTAAGACTGTTAAATTTTCAGCATCATTTTGATCAGCCTTCATATGGTTAGTGTAACAAACATCACAGCCCATGGAAATACCAGTTAACTTACCCATAAAGTGATCCTCCAGACCTGCACGAATAACTTGTTTTGAGTCATACAAATATTCAGGTCCAATAAATCCAACAACTGTGTTAACAATGAATGGATCAAAATTTTTAGCAAATCCATAACATCTGGCTTCCATAGTCAATTGATCTACACCATTATTAGCATCGGAAGAAAGCTCTGAACCTTGACCTGTCTCAAAATACATAACATTTGGACCTATTGCTGTCCCCAGCTTCAAAGCCATGTCCTTTGCTTCTGAAAGCATCTTTGCAGTAATTCCAAAAGCATTATTTCCTTTTTCAGATCCTGCAATAGATTGGAATACCAATCCTGTTGGAGCTCCCTGCTCCATTGCTTCCATCTGAGTAGCCACATGAGCTAAAACAGCATGTTGTGTTGGTATTTCCCACTCATTAATAAAGTCATTAAATTTATGTAGAATGCGCTTTACACTTTCTGTTGTATCATCAACAGGGTTTAGACCTATCACTGCATCTCCAGCTCCCATAGATAAACCTTCCATAACTGAAGCCATGATACCATCTATATTGTCCGTAGTATGATTTGGTTGTAGACGAGTTGAAAAAGTTCCTGGAACACCGATTGTAGTATTGGCAGTCTTAGTTACTATGATCTTTTGTGCCCCTACTATTAAGTCTAAGTTAGACATAATTTTGGCAACTGCTGCTACCATTTCAGATGTTAGACCATTTGATATGCGATGGATATCATAGTTTGTGGTATTGCTATCTAAAATCCATTCTCTTAATTCAGCTACTTTCCAATTTTTTATCTTTTCATAAGTTTTAAGATTAACATTATCAATAATGATACGTGTTACCTCATCCTTTTCATATGGTACTGCTGGGTTGTTAAATAAATCAGAAAGCGTTAATTGTGATAGAACAACTTTAGCTGCAACTCTTTCTTCAGCGCTAGCTGCTGCAACTCTAGCTAAATTATCCCCCGATTTTTCTTCATTAGCCTTCCCCATAACTTCCATTACAGAAGAAAATTGATAGGTTTTGCCAAAAAGCTTTGTCTTTAAAATCATTGTTCATCCTCCATTTATCTTTAATTAAATACTAATGTCTTTACGACTACCGGTAAAACTGAACCTTCTGCAATCGGCTTTCCAATATCGATATAATCTCCATTTCGTACATGAACACTATCTATGCATACAAATGGATAGTCTTTAGGAAGATGTGCATAAAGGCTGTGACCTAGTGCCTTTGCAATATCTTCTTTCACTATAATAACAAGTGGCAATTTTTCCTGAATTAACAGATCTAAACCTCTTATTATTTCTTTTGCTAAGTCCTGAATAAATTGGAAGGAAGGGCTATGGACACCTTCTATACCTAATCCAATAATTTGCAAAACTCCATCTACCATAAACCATTTTACTTTTTCTTGAATAATATCTCCTAAATTCCCACGACTATTCACATCTTCGTCATCTTTAGATAACTGTAAGACAGGAATATTCTTAAGTGGAAGTATATCTTCTTTATAGGTGATTGTACTGCCAGAAACATCAGTTGTATGTGAGCCTGCTCCTACTACAGTAGCACGAATTGTTTCTACAGTTGGTATTACCTTAAGGGCTGTCATAAGGAGTGAACCACTTATTTTCTTGCCTAACAAAAGTCCAATATCGCCATATTCAAACGGATTTTGTAAACTCTCTTTTGTAATTCCATCTGCTACACCTCCTGAAAACGAAATGCATTTAATTTGAAGCTTAGTGTTCAATGGCTTGTTAGTTATCAACAAGTCAAAATAAGGACTTTTTTTACTTAATACAATGCTGTTTTCCAGCACCTGTACAAAGATATCTAAAAGTTTATCTAACTCCTTAAGATTTATCTTTTCATTTAAGTGAATATCTAAAGCTTCCCTTTTAATGATTTCTTTCACTTTTGGGGAAATGTAACGAATGATACCATTGGTATCCACCTTTATCAAGCGACCTCCAATATCAAAACAAGCTGTATCCTCAATATCACCATCATTAAATACTGCCAGGTTTGTTGTCCCTCCTCCAATATCAAAATTTACCGCCATAGTGTGTTGGCTTTCAGAATAAGAATGAGTCCCTGCTCCTTTACCGGCGATAATACTCTCTAAATCCGGACCGGCTGTTGCTACAACAAAATCTCCGGCAAAACCACTTAAAGCTTTAGACACTGCCTGGGCATTTTCCTTTCGAACAGTTTCCCCAGTTATAATGACTGCCCCTGTCTGAATATCTGATTTCGCAATACCTGCTCTTTTGTATTGTTGTTCTACAAATGCCTTTATACCATCGGAATCTATTAGATTGTTTTCTAATATAGGAGTAAAGATAATATCACTCTTAAATATCACCTTTTTATCCGTAATGGAGACTCTTGGAATCGTAAAAGCTGAAGCCATATTCTCAATTGAAAGTTCTGACAAAATTAATTGTGTTGTTGATGTTCCAATATCGATACCGACACTTAATAAAGTTTCTGCCATCTTATTTACTCCCTTTAAATATCATATATTTAAAATTTTTTAAAAAAATAAACGCTTAATATAAGGTTCATAATTGTCCCCGTATTAAGCGCCCTTGCTTTTATATATTAATTATAAATGTAATTATAGTTTTTGTTACTTCATCACTGGATTCAATATTTTTTCCGATAAAGATAATTTTGTATTCATTAAGTAACAGATAAAGGTACAACAGTAAACTCTAAAAGTCTTTCCATGGTTTCTAAAACATTTTCTAAAGCAATCTTAACTGAGGAAACATCCCCTATTATAACCACTGCACCAGAAAACCTGTCAACAAAACCAATTTCTATTTCAGCGGCTTTTGTCGCTATATCAACAGCGATAATTGATGCTTCACTTGGTGTTATAGTTAAAATGCCGACTGCTTCATTTTCAGATTGTACTATCCCCATCTTTTGATATAGTTCTAAATCAGCTTTTGCGATAACATGTGCAACGGTGATTTGCTTACCAGGAACATATTCCTGTATAATTCTCTCATTTGCCTCCAAATAATCACCTCATCTAATCAAAATTTATATAAATGATTTTCCCAGAATACTAATGACATCCTCTTTTGTCGGATCAATAGGATTTGTTGCTGTACAACGATCTGCAAGAGCAGCTTCTGCTATTACATTTTTATCTGATTCAAATTGTTCCTTACTAACTCCCCATTCAGAAAGACTCTTTGGAATGGAAAGTCTCTTTTCAAGTGCAAGGATTTCTTTTACTAGATTCCGCACACCTATTTGTGCGTTTCCAGCATTAAATCCTAAGAATTTAGCAATTTCTGCATACCTATTTGCAACAGGGGTAGTATTCCTACTATAATTTTCTTTAATAATCCCTGAATTATAGCGAATAACATTCGGTAACAATATACCATTTATTCTTCCATGTGAAATATGCCAACGTGCTCCTGCTGCATGTGCTATACCATGGTTTAACCCTAGTGAAGCTATGTTAAAGGCCATCCCGGCCATTGTTGATGCTATATGCATTTTTTCTCGTGCTTCTTTATCATTTCCATCTTTGTAAGCTCTCTCTAAATAAGCAAATACATAGCATATGGCCTTTTCACTTAAAGCATCAGATATATCATTGGCATTAGTGGAAACATAAGCTTCTATAGCGTGAGTAAGAACATCGATACCCGTATCAGCAGTTTGCTTAGGCGGTAAACCTGCAATAAGACCGGAATCTAAAATAGCTTCATCCGGCAATATTTGATCCGTAATCAATGGATATTTTGTTCCCTTTTCATCATCGGTGATAATCGAGAAATTCGTAACCTCTGAACCTGTTCCACTTGTTGTGGGAATAGTGATAAAACGTATTCCATTAAATCTATCAGTCCGTTTACCAAAATAGAGTATAGCTTTTGCTGCATCTATAGCAGAGCCACCACCTATTGCTAATAAAATTGTAGCTGGAAAACCCTTACTATATTCTAATCCGGCAACAATAATATCAATTGGCGGATCTGGAATAACTTCAGAAAACACCATTATTTCTGTGCTGCTATCAATATAGTTTCTAATATGTGAAAATAACTCTGATGAAGCAATAAAAGAATCTGTTACTATCAATATTTTTTCATTCTTGAAATCTGATAATCTTTTCAGGCTTTCTTCACCAATATATAATGTTGTTCCAAATCTTATTTTTTGCATAACTACTCCTTTCTAACGAAGCGGAATCCGCCGCCTATACAGGCGGGGGATATTTAATTTAGTTATAAATCTTCTTTTTTCAAATCTGTATGGAATACCTTCCCGCTTCTTTCATAAAGCACATCTTCTATGCCTTCATTTGCATTTACAACACGTGCCAATGAAAAAAAGTAATCTGATAAGCGATTAACAAATATCAAAACTTCTCCATTCATATCATTAGTCCATTGGAATGTCACTATCTCTCTTTCAGCTCTCCTGGCAATTGTTCTGCAAATATGCAAAATACTTGCAGCCTGTGAACCACCTGGCAAAATAAAAGACTCCACTTCTTGAGGAATACCTGCATGGGCATCAATACACTTTTCAATCCACTCTGTCAAAGCAGATGTAACTCGATACGTTCCTTTTCCTGTTGGCGTTGCTAAATCGTTTCCACAATCAAATAAATACTGTTGGATCTGTGTTAATTCGTTCTTCAAAGAATCATTGTTCTTTATAAATGTAATAGCATATCCAACAAAACTATTTAGCTCATCAATAGTTCCATATGCTTTTATACGTTCACTATCTTTTGCTAATTGAATACCACCTATTATCTTAGTATAACCCCTATCACCAGTTCTAGTATAAATTTGCAAATTTATTCCTCCTTCTCCTTAGTAAGATAAGCTATTAACTCCTCTACTCCTTCATCTTCAACAGCTGAGAGCCGAAAGATTTTCACAACACCTGCTAATTCTAATCTTTTCTTAGCATTTACAATAGTTTCTTCATTTGGTGCCAGATCTATCTTTGTAATAATTCCTATACATGGTTTCGTAAAATTCTGTGCAAAATAGGGTGAAAATGTCTGACCTGATTCCGTCACGCTACAAACGAATCCAATGATATCTGAACTGGCGGCCATCATTTGTAAAGCGCTATAAAATCTTCTATGCATAACAAACTCACCTGGTGTGTCAATCATCTGAGAATAGAACTCAACTGATTGTGTTTTTTTATATTTAAGGCTCTCTCCTTGAATCCTTTGGCAAAGGGTAGTTTTCCCGCTTCCAACCGATCCAATTAACATAATTTTTTTCATTGTAGACCTACCAGTTATGTTCTTGTTATTTTGGGAACAGAAAACTGCATGAGTTCTCTTAAGGAAATAACAACCTGTTCCATGGCAGATTGTACAGCTGATACATCCCCTAAAATGAATACAGACCCACTGAACCTATCAACAAATCCTATTTTAATAGGTGCAGTCTTTTTAGCTATATCCACAGCGATGATTGCAACCTCCGGTGGAGTTATGGTTAAAATACCAATTGCATGATACTTTTCATCATTCAAGCCTAATTTTTCAAAGATTCGATCATCTGGATTTGCTATAATATGTGCTAATGTCACTTGTTTACCTGGTACTGATTCAAATATCTTTCTTTCTAATATATTCATTTATTCCCTCATCTCACAATAAAAACACAACACATTATTTATGCAAATATAAGTATTCCCTATATAAACAAATTCTAGTCACCTAGAATTAGATTTCTGTTTCTTATTTCCTTAATCTCGTGATAGGAGATTTGTTTTTCAAAATTATAATAGCTTTCTCATTACAATTGCATTTTCTTTAAATGGTGGTACAGGCCCACAATCAATAAATTCATTAAAAATACAAATTTCTTTGAATCCATTATTTATATATATCTTTCTTGCGTTTTTCCAACTTTCTGAAACAATTAAAATTATTGACTTTGGAGATTCTACTAATTCAGGTATATGTTTAATGAAAAATTCAAACATTGCTTTACCTAATCCGTAACCCCTGACCTTGGGAAGAATACCCATTGAAGATATATATAACTCATTTCCATTTACCTTATGACTATCCTTGATTAAATGTCCAAATGTAAATTTATCCCTATCAATTTTTTCACTATATTCCCATATCTCTGAGCATATATAGCCAATAACTTCATTATAATATTCCATTACTATAAAACCTTGTTTAAAAGTTTCAATTCTTTGAAGAAATACATCTTTATCTTCACATACAATTTTAGAAAATGAGGATTGCTCTATTTCCATTATATAATCAATATCATTTTTCTCAGCAATTCGAAATTTAATTTCATCAATATTCATAAAATTCCTCCATAGACATAGATTGTCGTTTCCTACAATTTTTAATAACCTCGTCTAAATGACCACGCTTTTCTAACTTTTCTTGTAATGTAATACCTGTATTAAAATCTATTCCTGCAGCCTCAAAGAAATTACTGCCTAAAAGCTCTGCATCTATAGAATATCCTTTTTCCCTAAATAATTTGAAAGAATCACTAAGAATATTTTCCTTTTGAATAGTTGCACGTTCTATTTTTATCGCCATCCATTAATGTTCATATGTTAACCCTTATTTTACTCACATATCAGAACTGACGCATTTGTCATCACCAGTATTTTGGGTCAACTTTTCATAATGTTTATACAATGAGTGGAATTTTCCTGTATATCGCTCCTGCCATGGTTTTCTTTTTCCGCAGAAATGAAGTATCACAGTGTTGTTTATTATTTTGTCCATGTCAAAATCGCCATTGCTTATAAGTTTATAATAACTGTAATACCTTGCGTCATAGTTATACAGCTTTTCCGCCAAGCTTTTTATTCGCTTTGCATATAACGCATTTAAAACATCCTGGTCCGGCATTACCAGCTTCAAACGATTTTCTTCAATAAAATTGTAAATTTCCTTTTCATCAGCCTCTAGCCTGAGCAGTTCCAAATTCATCAACAAAACTCCAGAGTTGTAGTAAGCTTCAATCTCATAAGGATATAACCTCATTTTGTTAATTTCCCTGATTGATATTTTGTCATGATATGCTGCTGCATAAAGATTATCTTCCATATCCGTTTCATACAGTTCACGTATTGGATTAATGACAAGAATATCCGGATCCAGATACAAAATCCTGTCAATATTTTCGGGAATCACCTTGTATGCCAATAGACGAAAATACATTTCCTTTGTATAATGAAGCAATACCGGTGCATCAGCAAATTCATCATCACCGACATGAATATTTTCAAGTTTGCTCCCGCCGTTTTCAATAAATTCTCTCACATCAGCCACTTGCTTGTCGCTGAGCCTTGAGTGCATTAAATATATAGTAAAAGTGTCCTTAGGATTATTTATAAACAAAGATTTCAGCATAACCTTAAGGGGTTTAATATAGTTTGAATTCAATGTTACTAAAATATTCATATTCATTATAAGTATCCTCCTAGTCCTTCAATAATTTCGTAAATTTTTCTATATAATTATTTATTGTAATCTTCAACCCTAAAATTTCAATTTATCAAACGAGCCAAGATTGTTGAATGTTTCACCCGATTTTCCTAATATTTTTTAGCAGTTTCCATTATTTAATTGTCAATTCCACATTATCAATTAAATTTAATGTTTTCCTCTTCCATCCATAAGTTTTATATACCCATAGCCCATAAAGGCATACTATCAAATTACTAAAGCTCATTGAAAACCAAATACCAGATGGTCCAAAATCATAATAATTTTTAAATATTAATATCATCGGAAGCCTGACTGCCCACAATCTTCCTACCTCCATAGCCATGGAATATTTGGTATTTCCAGAGCCTTGGAATATTCCTTGAAAGACACTGAACATCCCCATCAATGGCATTGAAAATGCAACATATTTCATATAAGTTATACTTTGAATAACAACTTCAGGCTCATCCTTAGATTGAATAAAGAAATCCACTATTGGTTTATTGAAAATAAAAATTAATACTCCACCAATAATTCCAATATATAAGGCAATCCTTGAGGCTTTTATAAAGCTTTCAGTCGCTCTATCTAGTTGGTTAGCACCCAGATTTTGGCCAACAACTGCTGTCAGAGCTGCTCCAACTCCCATGGCAGGCTGCATTACCAGGTTAGTTACTCTGTTTACCATGCCAAAAGCAGCCATTGTAGCAGTCCCATATGATACAATAAAGCCATTTAGAAACATGAATCCGATAGATGCACCTGTTTACCCAATAGATGCTGGCAGTCCAACTCTCACAATTTCCTTAAGTATATGTTTATCAAATTTAAATCCCCTGAAATCAGGTTTTAAATCATTACCTTCTTTAAATATAAATCTCACCCCGAACAATGCCAATACAACCCTTGATATTACCGTAGCCCAAGCTGCACCTGCTATA
Source organism: Sedimentibacter sp. (assembly GCA_031997345.1). Lineage (GTDB taxonomy): Bacteria > Bacillota > Clostridia > Tissierellales > Sedimentibacteraceae > Sedimentibacter. Next base: position 85,021 of record DAMAEI010000002.1, read on the forward strand.
CCCATATTAAATGTGAATATAAACACTGGATCTAATACAACATTTATTAAAGCTGAGATGGCACTTAGAATTGTTGGAGTCACAGTATTTCCCTGTGCATTCATCATTGAATTTATATTAAAATACAAAAACATAAATGGTAAATCCAAAAATGATATTCTCAGATAAATATTTGCTAAATTAGCAAAGTCACCTTCTCCGCCCATAAGCTTAATTATATATGGACTTGTAATAACACCAACTATCATAAATACAATTGATAGCGAAAAAGAAGATATCATTAACTGAGTAGTGTATTCCCTAGCTTCTTTTAACTTCCCTGCCCCCAACAATTGAGAAAGAAGTGAGGTTCCTGCTATCGACAGTCCAATACCTAAAGCAACAAAAAGAAAGTTAATTGGCCAAACAAAAGAGGTAGCTGCAAAATGAACTGAAGAAATCTTACTAACCCAAATTCCATCTACCAAATTATATAATGTTTGTATTATACTATTGATCATAATGGGGATAGATAATGTTAACAATACTTTGTACATATCCCCATTTTGTATTAATTCCGATTTATCCTGCTTCACTAATAGCCACCCCTCTTACTCATTAAGAACCTAAGTATATTATATCAAATAGCTTGAAAATTGTCACCTTTGTTACTCTCTCTTAATATCAGATTTATTTCTATCACATCAACCGTATAAGTATTCTTGTTCCGGAAATCTAGGTATCTAATTCCCTTAATACGCTTTTAAACTGGGTAATAAACATCATACTGGTTATTGTAACAGCAATAATATCAGCTACTGGCTCTGCTAAAAATACTGCATCTACCTTATTTTCTAAAAATAAAGGTAATATATAAATAAGAGGAATTAAGAGAATTATTTTACGTAAAACAGCTAAAAATACAGATGCTTTTGAATTTCCTAATGCTATAAAAGTCTGCTGACAACTGATTTGAATTCCCAATAACAAAGAAGCAGCCAGGTAAATTCTCATTGCTTTAATAGAAGTATTAATCAATTCGGCATCTTTAGTAAAAATTCCAACAAATACTTGGGGAGATATCATTGCAATTGCCCATAATACTATTGAATAAATCAGTGACAGCTTGAGCAGCAGTAAAAATGCTTCTTTTACCCTGGTGCCGTTTCCCGCACCATAGTTAAAGCTGATAATTGGTGTAGCTCCCTGGGTAAGCCCGACTAATGGAAGCATAGAAAATTGCATAACACTTGAAAGTATAGTCATTGCTCCAACTGCTGAATCTCCACCGTATTTGAGTAGAGATGTATTAAATGATATCGTTAAAATGCTTTCTGTTGATTGCATAACAAATGGTGCTAAACCAAGGGCAATACAAGGCAATAACACTTTAAAATCTATTTTTAAATATTTTTTCTTAATTTTTAAAAAGGTTTTATTCTCTGTGAGAAATTTTATAACCCACAATGCAGAAACACCTTGTGATATTATAGTTGCTAAGGCAGCGCCTTTTACCCCCATATTAAACCCAAAAATAAAGATTGGATCTAATACAATATTTAATATTGCTCCAACTAGTACTGTAAGCATACTTGCCTTGGCAAATCCTTGTCCGGTAATAAATGCATTTAGACCTAAGGCTAGTTGGACAAACAATGTTCCACAAGCATAGATATTTAAATAATCTAATGCATACCCTATAGTATTTTTACTGGCTCCAAATGTCATTAACATCTTTTCTCCGAATATAAGAACTACGGCTGTTAATATTACTGAAATAAATACTAGTGCAGTTGTGCAGTTTCCCAGTATTTTTTCAGCAGTATCTTTATCTCCTTTTCCCATCATAATTGAAGAGCGTGGCGCACCACCCATGCTAACTAAAGCGGCGAATGCTGATATAACCATAATTATCGGCATTGTAACACCTACTCCCGTTAATGCAGCAGCTCCTACATCAGGAATATGCCCAATATACATTCTATCCACCATATTGTACAAAAGGTTGATAATCTGTGCTGTAATTGCAGGAA
>DAMAEI010000002.1:87042-88382 GCA_031997345.1 Sedimentibacter sp.
ACCAAAAAGTAATTTACTTATACTTTTAGTCCCTAACTCACTTTGTTGTTTATTCATCTCTTGTCTCTCCCATTTATTCTCCAAGCTGATTGGTAATATTTTGGTACATTTTTTTTAATGCTGTCTCCATCGCCTTATATTCTTCACCAGTAATATTACAAGTAAGAATATCAAAAAAAAAATTTTGAACATCATGTAATTTTTCTGCGATTGGAATAGCTACTGGTTCAATTTTTAAATGAATACATCTTTTGTCTATTTCATCCGTCTCATATGATAAATAACCTTTTCTATATAACGAATCTACGGATTTTGATATCATAGACTTTGCCATAGCGCGATATCTAGCTATATCACTAGCGGTATTAAGCGGGGCATTATTATGTAAAAATAAAAGCACATCGATTTCATTTTGGGTTAACTGTAATTCCTCAGTTAGCTGATAAAACATTTTTTCATACGCCTTTTTTAACTTCCAATTAAAATATAAAAAGAAACTGTCTTCATATTTAGCTGCTTCACTTTCCATTTTAATTCACCTCATTTTTAATATAGTTCAATATTGAACTATATTAGCATATCTATTCCCATTTTTCAATACAAAGTTGTAAAGTCGCCGTTCATTGAATAATGATATAAGACAAACAAGGCACACTGCAGAAATCATAATGCAGGTGCCTTGTTTTTATTTCAAAATCTCTATCCCATGATGACAAATAATTGAATGATGGTTTTAAAAAGTAATTTTAAAGACTGTAGGCAGCTTCAAATCCTTCAAGCCATTCTTCAGTTCCGTTTGAACGCTGTACCTTTACCGCATGATCAGTGACTTCTAAAATCTTTGTATTGACATTGATATTTACGCCGCTTTCTTTCAATTTCCTAATCAATGGTTCTCGGTTAGAAGTACATACGCCTGTAAGCAACTGTGGGATCATCTCTATTAGCGTTACTTCTATATCACCGATGCTTGCGTCAAATCCTTTTGTAAATGAAGATGGTCTGGCATTAACCAAAAGTGCATCTGCAGTTTCACATGCCACAGCACCGCCTCCCAACACACAAACCCTTCCTTTTGGAATAACAAATTTGCCTCTTAAGAAATCATGTGCTGTTTGCACCGGATAATCCTGTGTGCCTTTTATTGGTGGCACAAGCGGTCTTGCTCCAGTTGCTATGATAACTGCTTCCGGATTAAATTCCCTAACGGCATCCACAGTAGCTTCTTTGTTAAATACAAATTTTACACCGGCCTTTTTCGCATGATGGTTTAAGTGCACCAGCCATTTAGTCATTTCTTGTTTTCCCGGAGAAACCACAGCAAGATTTATTTGTCCTCC
>DAMAEI010000002.1:88392-94578 GCA_031997345.1 Sedimentibacter sp.
GCTATCTGCTTCCCAGACAGTCACATCATGATTTATCCTCCTCAGTTTCAATAGTAAACTCATTATTTTTACATTTCAGTTTTCTCTTATTCATATTTATAATAAATAGAGTGCAATCCTCTGTTCAAGAAATGAACTCTATTCATACTCTTCATATTAACTTATTCGACGGTATAAGAAATAATTTTCTTAACAGCCATAGGAATCAAACAAACTTATAAGCCACTGATTTAGCATTTTTACCAAGAGTCTGAATGCCTTCTGCATCCTTATGCACTTCTCCTTTTTCCAAGCCATATGCTATAGTCCAATATTGAGACAGTGGCATGACCGTCTCTGCTAGGTTAAGATGATTATTTAGCTGATGCACTACATCTACACCACCAGCACGTCTTATGACTGCAATGGAAAAGCAAATGAACATGATTATCCATAAGGCAATATGCATATATTTCACAATTCTTTTCCGATGGTCACCAAGAACCGTCCCTTATGGCTGAAAAGCGAGCCAGCATTAGGCATAAATTTACTTGACAAGAAAAAACAAAGCTGATACAATGAACATTGTTCAGTTTGTATGTATGATATTAATAAATCAATCACTTCCCAAGAAGCAATCATTTGTGCCGGAAAAGAAATTGATCTTGAAAAAGGGGCTTTCAGGAACGCTCAATACCGACAGCAAAGTCAATACTCATGCTTTTTCTCCGACTTTTGATATGGAGAGCTTCATCGAATTTGTTTTTACCAATGTATTGATGCTGATGACGCAAGGCACTCATTCCTGCGGTTTTTTTATAGGAACAATTCGACAGATTATATACACGTAATTTTCATAGAAATAATAATACCCTCCGAACAGGATGGTACTATTTTGAACGAAACTGAACAATGTTCATTGCAAATGTCTAATTTTTCGGAGGTAAATTATGCAAGCAATTATGGAAACTTTATTTGATGTGGTATATTTAACCACAGTGGTTACCCTTGGAGTTCTTATGATAAAAAATTCCAAAGGCAATAGGGAATATACTTTATTTGGTATCATGGCAGTTGTACTCGGTGCGGGGGATGCATTCCACCTTGTTCCCCGTGCAATTGCGTTATGCACAACTGGCCTTGCAAGTTATACTGTCCAGTTGGGAATCGGGAAGTTTGTCACATCGATTACAATGACCGTTTTTTACATCTTGCTTTACTATATCTGGAGAAAGCGCTATAACATCAGTGGAAAACAAGGTATTACCACAACCGTTTATCTGCTTGCTGCTGCACGAATTGTTCTGTGCTTATTCCCACAGAATGCTTGGACAACTGCCAATGCGCCTTTGTCATGGGGAATTTACAGAAACATTCCGTTTGCTCTTATGGGGCTGCTTATTATTGTGCTGTTTTATCAAAGTGCAAAAGAGCACGACGATAAACCCTTCCGGTTTATGTGGCTTACCATTGTATTGAGCTTTGCCTTTTACATCCCTGTTGTCTTGTGGGCAGATGCGATTCCACTCGTTGGGATTCTAATGATTCCCAAAACCTGTGCTTATGTTTGGACAGTGTGGATTGGGTACAGTGATATGAAAAACAGTCAAAAACAGGTGGTGGCATAATGCAGGAGCAGGATAAACGCATACGAATGATGCAGGATGCTCCACCTCTAAAGGCCATTTTCGCCATGTCCGTTCCCGTTATCCTCGGCATGATGGTGAATGTCGTCTATAATCTGGTGGATACCTGGTTTATAGGCATGATGGGAGATGAACTGCAGCTGGCTGCCAGCAACTATTGTACTCCGGTTTTTGTCATCGTCATGGCGGTTGCCAGCCTAATTGGAACAGGGGGGGCTTCCTATCTGTCCCGCAGTCTAGGGTCCGACTGCAAGGATAAAGCCGAAAAAACACTTGCCACCGGGCTTTTGCTTGTCTGTCTGTTCGGCCTGTTGGTGGCAATCGCAGGGATTGTGTTCCGCAATCAGATTCCCTATATTCTCGGAGCCGGTGCGCTTAGTTTTAAGTTCACGCAGCAGTATGGAACCATCCTTATGGTTGGTGGCGTATTTATCATAGGAAACTTTGCCCTTGGCCAATTAATTCGAGCGGAAGGTTCCACTAAATTATCCATGGTGGGCATGATGGTTGGCACTGTTGCAAACATCGTATTGGATCCTCTCTTTATCTTTACCTTTGGTTGGGGCATCTCCGGGGCTGCGGCGGCCACCGTAATCGGCAATGGGTTGTCGATGCTATTCTACCTGATTTGCTATCTGCGTCGCAAGACTCTTTTGCGTTTGACCTTTCACCAATTTACGCTGGAACCAGAGATATTAAAAGAGATTTTTGCAATTGGCGTACCCGCCACAATCGGCCAAATGCTGATCAGTGTTGCCCAAATGACCTGCAATAATCTCGCCGGTGCGTATGGAGATGTAACAGTGGCCTCATTGGGGATTGCCCTCAAGATTATGACCATCGGCACCTATGTGTTTATGGGGTTCAGTGCCGGCTGCCAGCCCTTGATGGGATACAACTACGGTGCCGGGAATTATGAGCGCATGACGAAGTTTATAAAAACAGGAATACTCTCCACCAGCCTGGTTGGGTTGTTTTTAACACTGGTGTTAGGTGCTTCAGCCCCCTTTCTGGTTACCGTGTTCACGCCCTTGGAAGAAGTGCAAAGTAGTGGTTCGGCCATTCTGCGCACTTTAGTTCTATCCCTTCCCTTTATGGGGGGAGTGACCCTGTGTTCGACTACCTTTCAGGCTATGGGTAAGCCTCTAAAAGCTTTTATTTTAACCATATCGCGGCAAGGCTTATTGTATATTCCCTTGCTGTTCCTTCTAAATTCCCTGTTTGGCCTGAGTGGAATGGTGTACGCACAACCCATAACCGATTTGATTATGCTTTTTGTCTCTTCTGCTTTTATATTAAAAGTACTGCACTCACTCAAAACAGCTATGCAAGATGCGGATTATTCGAAGGATACGGCATGATGAAGCACCAAAAAATAAATAACTGGAGGAATTGATTATGAAAAAATATATTAACATTTCATTTGTTTACGCAATTGCTGCAATTGCCTGCGGCGTATTTTATCGGGAGTTTACAAAATTTTTAAATTTTTCGGGTAAAACAACCTTAGCGTTTACCCATTTACACCTTTTTGTTTTAGGTACAATCATGTTTTTGCTGGTTGCCATTTTAAGCTGTATCACCAATTTAACCGAGCAAAAACAATTTACCCGTTTTATGCTGCTTTACAATATAGGGTTGCCTTTTATGGTGACAATGTTTTTTGTAAGGGGTATCACTCAAGTGCTTGGCACAGAACTTTCAAAAGGTGCTTCTGCGGCGATTTCCGGTATTTCAGGCATTGCACATATTATCATGACCGTTGCCATTGTCCTGCTATTTTCGTCACTGAAGAAGAGTAAGGTTGTAACTACTGCGGTATAATAAGCAAACACTTATCCATAGCCACTGAATTAACCCAGACGTCCAAAACAAAATAGAGCCGCTACACTTCAACTTTGGTGTAGCGGTTCTTGCTTTTACATCCCCAGTACCGTCAGGTATCTGAAAACTGGCTGAACCCGAGCATTTCTGCCCCGATTTTAGCCCTTTTTCCTCCTTCAAACCTTAACATATTGTGGTAAAACCTATTTTTCGCTTTCCGAACCACAACGCTGCATCAGAATCACGCACTCAACGTGCCTTGAGAGTACAATAATGATGTCACGGGTTGATATTACCCCCTTGGTAGAGGTGTATATAATTATCTTGATATTTGCTAACGAATTCTAATATTTTTCGCATCAAAATTATAAACAGTAAAACCCTCAAATACTCATTTGAAGGTTCTGTTCATTACAATTTATATTCTTCTTAAGATTTTTCCATAGAGATGTGGCCCGTGCCATAATAAAATCACTATCCGGAAGATTCCTTGTGATAATGAAATCATCCTCTTTTATTCGATTTTTTCAAATATATATGTCTGGCTTGCGTCTGATGCCTCTGTCCACAGTATGATATTAGTACCATTTGCTATTTTACCAGCCGATATGCCTAAATAAAATCCTTTACTATCCATGATTCTATATGTCCCATCAGCCTGTTCTGTTATCGTAAATGTTATTTCACCATTGTCGGTTACGGAGCCGGATTGCTTGAGCACTGCTCCCTTTGTTCCGCTGCTTTTCAACCATTTGTCGGCATGAACACTCTGAATGGTATATTGGTTATCCTTCACTTTGGTAATCTTAAATTTTTGATTACTAGTATTGTTGTTCTTATGAATAAGTATCTTTGCGCCCTCTTCCTTGCTTGAACCGGTCACATCAATTACGAAGTCTGGATTTTTTGCAGATTTTATAAAGTAAGTACCACTGTCTTCCAACTTATCGCTCTTTGGCTTTGATATATCTGATTTTGGCCCATCAGTAGGAAAAAACGTAAATTCAGCATTTGCTGGTGCGTCTGTACTTGTTTGCGGTGATAACAAAAGAGGTGTCCCATCATTTACAACCCCTGAAGCTGATAGTACAAGCCCTGTATTATTGGATGGCCGTAAACTATACCTGTTGTTACTAAAGAATCCGCCATTATTTTCAAAATATACATTCCAAAGATATGGGTCGTTTAACGCTTTCGCCCTTACCCCTTTAGCTGGTGTACCTTCTATCCCTAAATATCTTCCGTCTTCTGTTTTTAAAGTGATTTGATTATTTCCTTTATTTTCTGCGTAAAATTTATTTCCATTTCTAAGCTCCGCATTTCCTTGGGCATCTATTTCTATACTTACCACATTATTCACATGGTCGTATAAAAGATTATACCAACCATCCTTAGATATTAATGGAATATTAGGGTTTGAAATGTATGTTACAGGAGTAGAACCTGCCCCACTAGGTATACTGTATTCTTGTATAGTAGTCTTTGGACTGTAATTTTCTGGTTTTGGTCCACCTATCTTAGCAGCTACGTCAGCTGGTACTGTAAATATTCTTACTACGTAGAAGCTAGCTCCTACATTTCCATACTTAGACTTAATAGCTTCATCATCTGTAGCTGTACTAAATGAATATTCTGTACCATTTACTGCTTTAAATGATTCACCTTGCCCTATTTTTGCTCTTTCACGATCATCATACTCACTTGCATATGATACAACTGGCCATAATGCCCCACTCTCAAAATATATATTATTGTAGGGCTCTACCATATATTCAGTTTGTTGCCAGTAAGGTGTATCATATGGAGGAACATATTTTGTTAATTTTATATCTGCTCCTTCTGAAACTATTATAAAATGAATTATATTTGCTCCCGCTGGGTCATAGCCAAGAACGCGCGCGTATGCATGACTATTAGATATTTCGAGTGTAAGCAGTCCATCAAGGTTTATTGTCTTTGTTTTCCCACCGTTTGCTGTTACACTCCCTTGAGGTGCATTTCCGGTATAAGCTACACCGGGCTGAATGACTGCCTTGCTTGCTGTGCTGTCCCAGTATACATTAAACTGTGATGCAGTACCAGAAAGCTTCTGTGCGAACTCACGCAACTGAATGTAATTTGTATCACCATCAATTAGCCTTGCATCTGAAAATGTAAATGCTTTTCCATTTAACATAAATTTTGTATTGCTAATCCTAACATTTGTGGTATTTTGGGTCTTAGTCTTGGTAATCGTTCCGCTATAAGGCTTTCCTGTCTCAATCACTGCATATTGACCGTCCCACCCCACATCGAATTGTGCGGATGTGCCGTTTAGCATTGCTGCAATTGCGCGTAGTTGCAAGTAATTAGTATCGTTTATTGAGTACACGGCCGTAACTGAAACGGGCTTACCATCCATCATAAAATCTGTTTTGCTTGGTATTGCAGTGTCTGCAAACACTACCGTTATAGACAAGTTCATCGCTATAAGCAGAATTAGCAACACTCTTTTAATTATTTTTTTCACTGTATTATCCCTCCTAAAGCATAGTCGATTGGGAAATGTTCTCCCTTGTCCACATTGTATAATAATTCCCACTAAAAAAACTCTCCACTTCATGAAACATGATTTTTTTGACATGAATCATGGTTTGAATTATTTCTTCTTCATCATATTCTTCAAAATAGTCTAATACCTTATCTGATACCAATTCATTCGCTACCTCAAATATCGAACCCTCGATAATAACCATCT
>DAMAEI010000002.1:94641-95909 GCA_031997345.1 Sedimentibacter sp.
ATACACATAAGGGTATAAATCTCAGCTTCTTCTGGCACAACTATCCATTCATCTTTGACATGCTTGTACCTCATAGGCATTTTGCCGTCAAAATCATCACCTCTTTCAATTTGCGTTTGTATCCCCATTGAACGTTTTCGCTTAAATTTCTGCTCTCCTCCTGTGCTAAAACTCCATTAAATGCAATATCTGTTTCTTTTTCTGCTTCAAGTGAATTTAAATTTTCCTTTTCAAAATATATATTAATACCTTTTGCCTTTAAACTTCGTGTAATATTTAGCGTATCTAACACATTTCTTGACAATCGACTGATAGACTTGGTAATAATATAATCAATTTCACCACGATATGCCTTCTTAAGCATAGCATCCAAACCATTCCGTTTCTCTTTTCTAAGACCGCTTTCATAATCATAAAACACGCCTGAAAAATCCCATTCTGGATTCGTTTGAATTAACTCAGTATAATATTTGATTTGAGTATCAATGCTATTTTTCTGAATTTATCGCTCTGTACTGACTCCGCAATATGCAGCAACCTTTAATTTTCCGCCACTTCTCAAAGAGTTCTTGACAGGAATAAATATAATTTTCTTCATAAAAATAGCGTAAAAGCAAATCGCTCTTACGCTCATAGTTTATTATTTATTTTCAATTATTAATGTTCTTGATGTTTCAACAGGACTATAACCTCTGTATGCACGCTCCACGGGAACATATCCAGGGGCTGTACCTTTTTCAGCTCATAGCCGCCTTCTTCCATCAGCTTTATATCCCGTGCCAGGGTGGAGGGGTTGCAGGAGACGTAGACTATTCTGTCTGGGGACATGCGGATTATGGTGTCTATTACTTCCTTTTCACAGCCTTTTCTTGGAGGGTCTACTATTACTATGTCTGCTTTTATTCCTTGTTTGTATAGTCTTGGTACGGCTTGTTCGGCTTTTGCTGCAATGAATTCGGTGTTGGTTATATTGTTGGTTACGACGTTTTCTCTGGCGTTTATAATTGATTGCTCTACGATTTCGATACCGTATACCTTTTTTGCGTGCTTTGCTGCCATCAATGAAATAGTGCCTATACCACAGTATATGTCAAAGCATGTGTCGGTTTTTTCAATGTTGGCATACTCTATTGCTGTACGGTACATCTTCTCGGTCTGATGGGGATTTACCTGAAAAAATGTTTCGGGTGAAATTGTGAATACCAGATTGTCTATGGTATCTGTTATTGTACCTTCGCCATAGAGTGTTATGCTTTTTTTGCCCATAA
>DAMAEI010000002.1:95919-99765 GCA_031997345.1 Sedimentibacter sp.
GGTTTGTTGCCTTATTGTTGATATTCTGGACTATGGTTTTGATGTTGCTGCCTGATGCGGCGAGTTCGTTTATCAGTTGTTTTTTATTTTTAAAGTCTTCGGTTGTTGTTACTATTATCAGCATAAGCTGATTTTCTCTGTTGTTTCTCATTACTATGTTTCTTATTATTCCACTGCCTGTTTTTTTATCGTAGGCTGGTATTGCGTATTTAGTCATAAGAGTTTTAAACAGCATTACTGCTTCATCGGCTTCCTTGGTTTGTATGAGACAGCCTTCCATGTCCACCGTGTTGTATGTTCCCTGTTCATAGGGACCTATGTGTACTTCGTTGTTTCTGCTTGTTACGGAAAATGCGGTCTTGTTTCTGTATCTGAAGGGTTCTTCCATTCCCATGGTATCGTATATTTCGGTATGGTCTGTATTCACACCCGCTCTTCTCAGCTCGTTGCATACGCGGGTTTTCTTGTAATCAAGCTGTGAGCTGTAATCCATGTTCATTAGCTGGCAGCCCCCGCATTCACCGAAATGAGTACATGGCGGATTGATTCTTTTTTTGGAGCTCTTTATTATTTCGAGCAGTTTTCCCACGGCATAATTTTTTCGTATCTCTGTTATTTCCACACGCACAAAATCTCCCGTAACCGCTCCATGGACGAATACTACAAAATTATCTATTTTGGCCACACCTTGAGCTTCATGGTTTAAATCTATTATTTCAACTTCAAGTATAGTTCCTGTTTTAAGCATTGCTTCTCCTTCACTTCTGCATAGTCGTTATGAAATCCTTTCTAATAGTTCAGCTTCATCATCCACATAAGTGATTCCATATACATGTTAATCAGGTTTTCCTGAACGATTCCGCCTGCGATTTTATCAAGCACAAGGTCGTCCCAGATAAGTAACTCGTAATTTACAACTATGTCCAAAACATATTTTATTTCGTTTTCACGTCCAAGCAGGGCATCCTTTACAGAATCCGGCAGAAATAATCCATTAACTATTTCCTCCATATCTCTGTTCATTAGCACATCCACTGAAGAGAACATTCCTGTAAGGAAATATTCAAATTGTTGGTTGCCTTTGCCTGTTTCCACCGCCATAAGTTCCATAAATTTTGCTCTTATCAGGCAGTTTTTGATTAGTTCCCTATTTTCTACAATTTGTATGTCTTTTAGCATCATGACATAAATCCATTTTTTTATCTCTATAAGTCCAAGCTGGACTAATGCCTGCTTAATATGGAGTATTTTATTCTTCGAGCCAAAAAAAGCTGAATTGGCCAATTTCAGCAGCTTATATGAAAGCCCCAGATCAGTTCCTATTATTTCTGCAATTTTCTGATACTCGGGGTCATCATGGTTTAACACTTCCATGATTTTAATAAGGTTTATGTTCAGGCTGTCTATCTCTTTTTCTTTTATAATAACAGGTTTACTGAAAAAATATCCCTGGAAATAATCATATCCCATATCGTATGCTATCTGATATTCTTCCCTTGTTTCAACTTTCTCAGCCAAAAATCTAATTTTACTTTTATATTTTTTTATTAGTTCCCGTTGCACATCGTATTCCACCACCGGAAATTCTATTTTGATGATGTGAGCAATATCCAGAAGCGGCAGATATGATTCATTGAAAACAAAGTCGTCAAGAGCTATTATATAGCCTTTTTCTCTCAGCTTCCTGCATGCTTCAATTACATCTCCGTCAATGTCAACTCTTTCTAAAACCTCAACAACTGTTAATTCTACCGGTAAAAGGAAAGGTATTTCTTTTATCAACATATCCTTGGAAAAATTTATAAATGCTTTGCCTCCTCCTGTGAGCTCGTGTAAATGCATTGTGAGAAAGGCGTTATTTATCAATTCTGCTGTTGTCTGATTATCATCTATTCCCTCATAGAAATTATTCATGCTCCTGCGATAGAGCAATTCATAACCAAACACATTCATATTTCTGTCAAAGATAGGCTGACGTGCCACATAAACATCCATTATATCTTCCTCTCTTATATTCCAGCTATGCACTATAAACTGTACAATAAATCTTATTAGCTGAGCATAATAATTTTACAATACTAAATGAAAATGGTATATTTCATCGGCTGTTTATAATATTTTTTGAAGCTGATTTATATTTTATGTGCAGCAGGTAAGCTGTACATTCTATTATCGCTTAAATTTATGCATGCATACCTTATCAGGGCTTCTGCATCGTGTATATCATCTGTACATGACTTTACTGAATATCTCGATGATATCCGCAAGTCATCTTTATTCAGCTTTGACACAGCCCTGCTGAAATTCTCTTCAATATTTTTGCCAATGCGTCTCGCGAAATCATAATCGGCATTGCTCAAAACCGTAAGAAAAATATTCCCGGCATAAATTCCCGCCCAATGCTCACTACTTTCAAGTGAATCTGTTATTGCTTCAGCATATCCACTCAATATTTCATCATCGCCTCCGCAATAATATTGATTATTGACCCTATCATAAATATCAATAATGGACATAATTATGGAAAAAGGCTTATTTTCAAGCTTGCTGCGTCTGAAATAAACCGGCAGGTTTTTATCTATATACTGCCTGTCATACAATCCCGTGAACTCGTCCTTGTATACAATGTCCTTGTGAATGTCGGTAAGCAAGCCGGATTCATCGTTCATATAAAAATTACCTGTAACGTTTTTCAAAAGCTCTATTACATATATATTTTTGCCTATGAGTTTTGGTGCTGCGAGCACTAAAAAAGTATTTTCGTTCTGCCTGTCTATTTTAAAAAATGTGTCATTATGCAGATATGCCATTGTAGAAATGCAGTTCCTGCAATGTTCGTTTTTCCCCCAAAAGTCATAACATGTTCCTTTTATAATTTCTTCGTTATCATCAGATATTATCCATGAAATATTCCTGATGGGGTCTACAATCCTCACTATATCGTACATACTGTTTAATACGGAGAGTTTGTCCCTGAGCTGCTCAAAAATTATGGGCATAATTTCATTTTCAGCAGCTTTATCGCTCTTTGGTTCATTCCCTAAATAAGTGAGTTTTCTGAAATCGCTGGGTGTAAGTCCTGTTATTTTTCTAAATGTTGAAGCAAAATGATTTTGGTAGCTGAAGCCCACCTTCGAAGCCACTTCATTGCTGCTCAGGTTTGTTCCCAGTAGCAGCCTTTTGCTGTGCTCAATCCTTATTTTGTTTATATTGTCCATAAGGTTCATGCCTGTCTCTTTTTTAATCATATTTGAGAGATAGGAGGCGCTGAGATTTGTGTGCTCAGCCAGCACATTCAGCGTTATTTTCTCAGCATAATGTTCTTCTATATATTCAATCACAAGCTTGATGGGCTTTGAATAGGATATCTTTTTACCTGCAGCTACAGAGCGTGTAAAGGACAGCATTGCATTTTTCATAAGTTCATAAATGTCATTGATATTTTCAAGCGCTTCCGCTTTTCGTATGAATTCGTCCGCGAGATTTAATGTCTTGTAATAGGGAGCATTTGCCTCAACCGCTGCATAGCAGCCCATTGAGCAAACCTTTATGCAGTTATTTTTAAGTGAACGAATAAAGTTTGAATCATGGAGTGTATCCATCGGAATGCTTCCGGCATTTATTTCATTCATAAAAGTCGACAGCGCTTCTGTGTCGCCTCTTTGGATGCTTTCCTTAATAGTCAGATAACTTGAATACGGGTTGTATGTTGTCAGGGCATCCCTGTTTACAGAACAGTTCTTTACTACATCAAATTTTTTTGCAGTGCTTACATCAGAGCCGCCTTTTAATACCTGGCGCGGAGTATCTTCGGTGAAAAATGTACTAACCAGACCCTTGAGCACA
>DAMAEI010000002.1:99775-100841 GCA_031997345.1 Sedimentibacter sp.
TTCTGTCATAGGAAACCACCGGTGTTCTCATAAGTATACCGCTGACAGTCTTTCTGTTTTCTGCTCTGAGATTCAGATTGTCAAGCAATTTATCCATGTCTTCCTTCCTCGGTTTGTTGATTAAGACAGGCTGTGTGACAAATGCACCCACCCAGCTACCTTCATGACAGAGGAGAATAACATTGCTTACCAAATTCGCATCCAGAATAAAAGTATAAAATATATTTTCATCATTAGCTTCGGAATGGTACTTTTCCGCCAAAAACGAAGTAATTCTGCTCATTCCCAGGCAAATGAAATCATTGACCAGTCTCTTTGAATTTTGATGCATTGTGACAGTAAGTTTTTTATCAAAAAACAAAATACCAATACCCGTTGATTTATAAAAAGTATCTATAACTTGTAGTATCTTGTCCTGTAATTTTATCATAATTTATGCACCTCGGATATGATTATATTGAAATAATTGCTAAAAGTCAATTTTGTTTGATAATGTTTAAAGATTACTGTAATTTTATTTCTATTATCTCAATTATATATCCACTCCTTTAAAATGCAGGCTTACTTTATTTCTTTTTCAGCCGATTATTAAGTAGCAAAATTTTTTACGCAAGAGGAGATTATATGAAAAACTATAAAATACGAAAAAAGCTGTCAGTAAGTCTTGGCTCCCTGGGAATATTAATATTGGTTATGTGCGTCGTGTCATTCTATACCATAATAACCGCAAATTCAAGACTTGAGAAACTCTATTCCGATAATTTCACAGCCTCAAATACCGTTGGAAGAATGCGCGAAATATACCAGCATGAGCGCGCAATATCAAGAGACATCGTAATAATGGATGCCGTCAGCACCGCAACCATGAACTATGTGGATGAATTAGAAAGGCTTCACAATGAAATGCTTGAGGATTTCAGCATATATGAAGGAACGGTCAATACTCAGGAAAACCAGGAGCTCCTTGATAAAATCAAATCTCTGTATTTGGGTGATTATGAAATTTTCAAGAGTAAGCTCAAGGAATTTGCAATTCAGAAAAATTCCTCCGCGGCACTTGAGCTCC
>DAMAEI010000002.1:100851-112835 GCA_031997345.1 Sedimentibacter sp.
GGATTATCTTAATCAGATAGAGGCACTCAACGAGAATTACGCAAATACGGCCATGGAAAGATCGAAGAAGGCTGCTATGGCGGCATATACAGCCGGTGGAGCATTTATTGTTTTTTCTGTGTTTTGGCTATTATTTTTGGTAAGAAACTTAGACAAGATGATTGCCGGACAGATTGAAAAGCTGGTAAGGGCAACCAATGAAATTGCAAAGGGAAATGTGGATATTTCTGTGGAAGTTGACAGTGAAGATGAAATCGGCCAGCTGGCAAGAGATTTCAACAATATGATAGATGGCATACGCGAGCAGGTGAGAGTTGTGGAAGCCATAGAAATCGGCGATTTGACTGTTAAAAGCAGTCCTCGTTCCGACAGGGATGTCATGATGCTGTCACTCAATAAAACCTTGGCAAACCTGAATAATCTTCTCAGCGGATTTAACATTGCCGCCGAACAGGTAAATTCGGGAATTTATGAGGTAGCAAGCACAACCCAGAATATTGCCTCCGGCGCTACGGAACAGGCAGCTTCCATAGAGGAGCTGAACAGCGCAATTGCTGAAGTCCTGCAAGAGGCAAACGAAAATACCGCCCATGTGGAAAGCGCGTCAGAATATGTCAATCAGGCAGACCACGGCATTAAAAAAAGCAATGAGCATATGTCGGAAATGCTTGGTGCCATGGAGAAAATTGGTGACTTCTCCGCAAAAATTTCCGGCATAACAAAAATTATAGATGATATTGCATTTCAGACTAATATTCTTGCTCTGAATGCTTCCATAGAAGCAGCACGTGCCGGTGAGGCAGGCAAGGGATTTGCCGTCGTTGCGGATGAAGTACGAAACCTCGCCGTAAAATCCGGTGAGGCTGCAAGAGATACAGCTCAATTAACCTTGGATACTGTACTTGCAGTTGAAAACGGAACGAAAGTAGCTTCTGAAACTGCCAGCGTTCTTCAGGATGTTTCCCATAAAATATCGACTGTGGGTGAAATAATGTCCGAAATTGAAAATGGTTCATACAAGCAGAAATCTACAATTGAGCAAATAACCTTTAATATAGAGCAAATTTCAGACGTTGTACAGAGCAATGCAGCATCGGCAGAAGAAAGCTCCGCATCAGCAGAGGAATTATCTGCACAGGCTGAACTGCTTATGGATGAAATCAGCAAATTCAAATTAGCCCAATAAAAAAACGGAGATTCATTCTCCGTTTTTTGTTCTCAATTCTACAAAATAAACATTCTTGTGGTTGCAAATTCTTTTACGGAATTTGCTGTGTATTTTATTGTATGTGAGTCAACCTGTGTTACTCCGGGATAGAAGGAAGCATGCTTAGCGTCTTTATGCTCCTTGTAATTGATCACAGTCTCGAATTGTTCCGGTATTTCTATTTTGCAGGCCTCGATACGCTTCAAACCCTTTATTACGCCTTCCTTTATCAGGTCGCATGCCAGGTCAGGATTAATGCTTGCTGTAGCTCCGCCTATTCCTTCCTTTACGGCCAATGTTTCAATCTCTGGAACTAATCCCTTTGCAGCCTCGCAGAGCATTTTGTCTCCGCTCATGAACACAACAGGTACACCGTAATTTGCGGCTATGTATGTATTGAATACGAATTCGGATGCCTTTTCACCATTGACAAGAATATAGTTACTTGATGTATTCATGGTATGCGCCAGAGGATTTCCGTCAGTACCAGCGGCAGAATGATAGCCTATGAATATTGCAGCATCAAATGATTCATCCAGTCCCGCAACCATGGAGTCAGGCGTGCTGGTCCATCCGCGCATTAGCTTCACGCATCTCGGAAGCTTTTGAATATCTATGTTTCTTGCCGAGTCATGCGCATCCTTGACAAATATTTCTTTTGCCCCCATTGCAATGGCACCTTCACATGCAGCAATCGTCTCCTTTGTCATCTGCTCCGCAAACTGAGTATAATCTGAATTGCCCAGGGTTGTTTCACTCCAGGATGTGACTCCTGTAACACCTTCAATGTCCACACTTATAAATACCTTCATTTTTGCCTCCCTATATGTAATTTTATGCCGTTTATTTCAACAGCGATAATACATTGTTCACCTGCATCAGCACTCCAACCTTCAGGCATTCTTCATCAATGTCAAAGTTTTCGGTATGTATTGATGCTGTAATTCCTAATTTTTTGTTTCCGCATCCCAGGTGGAAGAACCCGCCCTTTGCAGCGTCAGCAAAATATGAAAAGTCTTCTGCTCCAAGGCTTGGGAATTCTTTAAATACCACATTTTCCCTGCCAAGAAGCTTTTCGGCATTTTCCTTGATTACATCAACAACCTCGTCGTTATTTATGAGAGCCTGATATCCGTCCTCAAAATATACTGTTCCGCTTCCTCCAAAGGCCTTAGCAGTGTTCTCTGCTATTTCTCTTATTCTTTGCTTTGTATAGCTTCTTGTAGCATCATCCAGCGCTCTCAGGGTTCCTGTTATAACTACCTCATCTGCAATAATATTGTCCTTGACACCTCCGAAAATCTTACCCAGAGAAACAACCACTGAATTGAGAGGTGAAGTATTTCTGCTCACAACTGTCTGAATAGCGGTTATTACATATCCCGCCATTGCAATTGCATCAATGCCTAAGTCCGGATATGCACCGTGGGCTGCTTTACCCTTCAATGTAATTACTATTGTATCTGTGGATGCATTGAGCTTTCCGTATTTGAGCTCAACCATGCCCGCATCTATATATGGCATTACATGCAGTCCCAATACATAATCAACATCAGGGTTCTTCATGCAGCCTTCTTTGACCATTCTGTCTGCTCCTCCGATTGTTTCCTCCGCAGGTTGGAAAAAAAGCTTCACGTTTCCTGCAATGGATTCCTCCGAATCCGCCAGCTCCTTAAGAACCTTGGCAGCTCCCAAGACTACGGTGGTATGTACATCATGCCCGCATGCATGCATAACTCCGTCATTTATTGAGCAGTATCCTGTACTGCTTTTTTCTTTTATGGGAAGTGCATCAATGTCTCCCCTGAGTCCGACGGTCTTTCCCTGTCCTCTTCCCCTTATGATACCAACAACGCCCGTTTCAGCACATTCATAATTTTCTATGCCCCATTGATTAAGGTATTCCTGAATTTTCTTTTGTGTCCTGAATTCTTTCTGGCTCAGCTCGGGATTTTTATGGAAATCTCTCCTGATGTCAACAATATCCTCGTAAATCTCATTAACTCTCTTTTGAATGTCCATTATGTCTCCTATAATAAATAATTTATAATTTTATAAACCTTTCCGTCCTTAATATATACTCTGGGAGTTCGTCTTGTAATCCTGCACACTATTTCATTTTTATTTGTACCCGCAAGCTGTGAAATTTCATGAATATCAGCTGTATTTCCTGTTCCGTCTCCGTATATCACAACCTCATCTCCTACACGAGCTTCTGGTATATTTGTTAAATCGACCATGCACTGATCCATGCATATAACACCAATAATAGGTGCTTTTTTGCCGTGGATCGTAACATATCCTTTATCTCTCAGATTTCTGGGATAACCGTCAGCATAACCGAAAGGCAGTGTTCCCACAATGCAGTTTTTCTCTGCCTTCCACAGATAGTCATAACTTACACCTTCACCTTTTTCAAGGGTCTTGATATGATATATTTTCGTTTTGAAGGTCATTGCCTGCTTAAATACAACAGAATCATCATTATAAGATTTAAGTCCGTATATTATGGCACCCGGTCTTATCATATTCAGCCTGTACTGCGGATAGTCAATTGCCGAAATACTGTCGCATATATGCTTGTACTTAAATGATGCGCCTTTTTCCTCAAGCCTGTTAATAGCATTTACAAATTTATTGTACTGGATATCATCATCCTCCTGACCTGCCAGAGCAAGATGAGAAAATATGCCTTCAACCTCCAGGTTGTCCAAAGAAAAAATCTCGTATATTTCATCGGCGCTTTCTGGCGAATCCTTGTAGCCAAGCCTGTTAAACCCTGTATCATATTTTATATGCACTTTAGGCACGACTGAAAACTCCTTGCCCAATTCATTCAGCATACAAGCTTGTCTCATAGAAAAAATCGTCTGTGTAATACTATTTTCAACCACATGCTTTAAATATTCGTCAGGAGTATATCCCATAATAAGTATATTGTAGCCGACATAGTGCCTTCTGAGCTCAAGAGCCTCGGACAATGTGGCAACGGCGAGATAGTCTCCTCCGTTTTCCATAATTGTTTCGGCAATATTTACGGCACCGTGACCATATCCGTCAGCCTTTACAACTGCTGCAACGGCGACTCCTTCTCCGGCTACCTCCTTAATTTTACGCATATTGCATGCTATATTGTCCAGATTTATTTCTGCATAGGTATCACGAAGCAATGAATCCATACTCCCTCCAAAAAAATATTTTAATTGCTTTGTACTTCCTCATCCGCTGCCGCAGACAGGTTTATGCCGTACATTCCGTACAGGAGCTCCGTTGTCTTTTCACCGTCAACTATATAAAATGATAACCCACCCATTGTTTTGGCCGCTCCCGGTAATGTTATCGTATCAAGATTTTCCATAGAAAATCCAATTGCGTCTTTTCCCAGTCCAAGTAAATCCGTAAGCGTCAAATCAGTATCAACATACGGGTATACCGCACTTATAACGCTTGGAAGCTTGAGGCTCAAGGATTTTTTGATAGCAGACTTCATGAATCCTTGCTGTGCCTTTATTCGTCCAAGGTCACCGTCAGGATATCCCGCTCTGTAACGGAGAAATTCAACTGACTTATCACCGTAAATAATTTTTGTTCCTGCAGGAATATTGATATACAGCGGCGGATTGTCATATGGGTCAGAGTAAACCATGTTAAATTTTACATCAACCTCCACACCGCCTACTGCATCCACTGCAGCTCGCACTCCCTTATAGTCAACCTTAACATAGTTGTGTATGGGGATTCCTGTCAATTCCTCAATCGCTTCAGTAAGAGCCTTCATGCCGTCTTCTTTGTTTGTTCCGTAAACAGCATTGATTTTTTGTGTATCTTCGTATCTTCCATATGCCTCTCTGTAATAGTAGGTATCTCGTGGAATAGATATTATCGAGGCTTCCTTTGTTTTTCTGTCAAAGCTCGCCAGCATGATTGTGTCCGATCTTGTTCCCTCAAAACCTCCTATCAGCACGTTGATGCGATTACTCTCACGCATTGCCTTTTCCAGAGGAGTTTCTGATTCTTTATCAATGTTGTCATCATCATCGTCATCGTTGCCGGGATCTGCTTCCGCAATATGCTCCGGCGAAAAATACTTTACATATGTAAAAATTCCTGCGGTCGCAACCAATGAAAATAATATAAGTGATGTTATGAATACCTTGAAAAAATGTTTCATATATGCCGCCTTTCATTAATACAAATAATTTATTAGTTTTTATTCCGTTTTTTCTGTTTTGTACATTCCATTGACCATAATTTTTATAGCATCCTCATCAGGAATGAAAAAGGACAATCCCTCCAGAGGCATTTCCTCACCGGGCAAAGTATTCATACTGATGCTTTCTGCAGAAAATCCCGCAATACCATCAGCCATACCAAGTATGTCCGTAATTCTCACATTTGTTTCCATATATGAATATGCTTCGTTAATCAGGGCCGGAAGCTTTAATCCCAGCGCCTTTTTCATGGCTGATTTTATAAATTGCTGCTGAGCATTTATTCTTCCCAAATCCTGATTGGCATATCCCTTTCGGTATCTTAAAAAATTCAATGATTGTTTTCCGTCAAGAACCTGAATTCCTTCCGGTATGTCTATATTCAGAGGAGGTTTATCATATGGGTCGGAATATACCATGTGAAAGGGTACATCAACCTCAACTCCACCCAGAATGTCTACACATGACACAACAGCCTCATAATCCACAATAACATATTTCTCCAGAGGAATACCAAGCAATCTTTCAAGTGCCGGAACAAGATACTCTATCCCTTCTCTTGCATAGACGGAATTAATCTTTTTTTGTTCCGGGCTGTCTTCGGAATTTATCGGAAAATATGTATCCCTTGGAATCGATATCAAATCTGCCGTTTTGTTTTCAATATCATAGCTTGCAACCATTATGGTATCTGTTCTTACATTTTCAAGCCCAACAATGAGCACATTAAATCTTCTTGCCTTTTTTGCCGCCATTCCAATATCAGTACTGTAATCAAATGTGGACGACTCGTAAAATTCCAATTGTTTGTTTTTTCCCGTGTCTGCAGGCGCTATCGCTCCGATTACAATATCCTTGTCAAAAAAAAGCATGTAGCCTGCGGCAGTCGAAATTAGTATCACCGATATCAATATAAAGGATGCAAAAAAAATCTTAAAAAAATGTTTCAGCATTAGTTCACCATTTAATTTTCCCTGTTAAAATAAGATATTACCCAGTAATTATATCAAAGCTTATTAGATTTTTCAATTTATTATTTACCATATGTCAGCATAAAATTATTATTTATTAATACAAAAGAAAGTTTAACATATCTTTTACAAAATTCGGCTAAATCTCGCCATTAGGAGGATATGCATATGAAAAGCGCTTTTTTCTTAAAAAACACAGGTTACAAATGAAAAATTTAATGATTTTATGATGTTCGAAATAGATAACAACCATAAGTCATATACAAATTTCCGATGAGGGACAAGTATCAAATAAACAAAAAAATATGTATTGCAATTTAAACACATAACTGTTACAATATGGGTATCTTTTTTAAATATCGGAGGGTTTTTCTAATGAAAACAGGCACAGTTAAATGGTTTGATTCTAAAAAAGGTTTTGGTTTTATTTCTTGCGATGACGGCAAAGATGTTTTTGTACATTTCTCTGCAATAGCATCTGACGGCTTCAAGACTCTTGAAGAAGGTCAAAAAGTAAACTTTGAAATTGTTGACGGTCAAAAAGGACCTCAGGCAAGCAACGTTACTGTAGCGTAATTAGTTTTAAGAAATAATAATTAATATAGATATAGCATTACTTATATTAATATTCGTTTCAAGGGGACGTGAGAAGAACTGCAATTGTAGTTCTTTTTCATTTTATGGAAATGCTTTTGAAGAATAAAAATTGCCAATAAATGCGAAAATGACCCGAAGGTCATTTTTTTGTATTATTTCTCCAATTGCTCCAAAATAGGCATTCCGCTTTGCGCTCCCAGCTTTGTAACGGAATATGCCGCTGCCCTGTTGGCAAATCTGATTGCATCCTCCAGCCCGTCGCCTCTTACCAGCGCCGCCGCCAGAGCTCCGCAGAATGTGTCTCCGGCTCCGGTTGTATCTACCACCTCTGCCTTGTACGACGGTATAAGCTTAATTTCAGTTCCGTCAAAATACTTAACTCCCTTGGAACCTAACGTAACAATAAGCTTGTTGGGATATTTTTTCATTTCTTCTTCAGTGGAGTCTTTGCCAAGAATTATTTTAAGTTCGTGCTCATTTGGTGTTATGTACGATGCTTTTTCTATCATTGACTTGCTCAGCTCAACGGCAGGAGCTGGATTCAGCAGAACCTTGACATTGTTCTCACTGCATAAATCAAGTATATATTCAACTGTTTCCAGAGGTATTTCAAGCTGCAAAAGCACTATGTCTGCCGACAATACGACATCTTTGTATCTGCGTACCAAATCTCTGTCAACCTTGTAATTTGCGCCGGGAATAACTATTATGCTGTTGTCATTTTCAGCAACTATTATATTTGCCACACCTGTGGGAACATTGTGTACCACGTCTACACATTCGGTATTTACATTTACTGCCTTCATGCTATCAACAGCAAAATCGCCGTTTGAATCAAACCCGACGCATCCCACCATGACGCTTTCAGCGCCAAGCTTTGCGGCTGCCACCGCCTGATTTGCTCCCTTGCCTCCCGGTATGAGTGAAAATGTATTTCCAAGAACCGTCTCTCCCGCCTCAGGCCGTATATCAGAGGTAAAAACCATATCGACATTTATGGATCCTACCACAACTACCTTTCCCATATTTTCCTCCTATATGTAGCAGGGGAATCTCCTGCATGTTTTATTTATATGATTCGTCTAACTTATACAAATCTCTCAGAAGAATTTCTCTGAATTTCTCCAAATCCACCTCTGTAAGCACCATTGGATATGATTCATCGTAATTCAGCCATTCTCTCACATCACATACGGTGTTTCCTCTTCCCAGCCCTTCAGAACAATCTACCGTAACCGGCATGTGTCTGAAAGAATACAATTCGGGATAAATAAGGTACATAAGCGCACACGCATCGTGAATAGGAGTGAATGTTCCGTTATTGACATGGTCTCCCTTGAAATAAAAGTTCAGAATTTCTCCGCACATTTTTGTAACCTTGCCTGTGCTCTTCATAAGCTCGTCAACATCCGACCTGTACAATCCTGTGGAGTGAGTAACATTCAGTCCGCTCATTACTATAGGAAGCTTAGAATCGAATACAATCCTTGCAGCCTCGGGATCTGCCCATACGTTAAATTCTGCTGTAGGAGTGGTGTTGCCTCCGATAGTTGCTCCTCCCATGATTGAAAGAAGCTCTATTTTATCCATTACCTCAGGGAATGTTTTAATCAGCAGCGCTATATTTGTCAACGGTCCAACGGGCACCAATGTCACCTTTTCCTCGGATGCCATAAGTGTATCTCTCAAGAACATAACCGCATTTTCAGAATTAAGCTTCTTCGTATGAGGAAACTCATAGTTTCCTACTCCATTTTCACCATGGACCAGACTTGCGGGCTTCTTCTCTCTCAGCAACGGGCCTTTTGCTCCTTTGGAGATTTTTATGTCCTTGTCTAAGTATGAGGCTAATCCTATTGCATTGTCCGTAACCTTTTCAATTGACTGATTTCCTGCAACAGTCGTGATACCCAGAATATTAAATTTATCTTCATTGGCAAATGCAAATGCCAACGCCACCACGTCATCAATTCCCGGATCACAGTCAATAATTATATTTCTCTTTTTCATTTGTCCTCCATATTAATCGAAAAGCTGCGCACTTTCCATTGTTGCCGCACAGCTTTCATTTATATTATTTTTCGCTCAGTTTTTCTTTCTTTTTCATTCTTCTGTAGCTGTATATTCCTAATCCCACTATGGTTGTCACATATGGAATCATCTGTATTAATTCATACGGCCATGATCCCAGCTGCAATATATTTGACAGTGCCGAAGCGGCACCGAACAAAAGCGATACGAGGAATGCGCCTACAGGAGTGTTTGCTCCCATCGAGCTTGCCGCGAGTCCAATAAAGCCCCTTCCAGCGCTCATGCCTGTTGTGAAATTTGTCATGTAGCCTCCTGAAAGGAAAAATCCTCCCATAGCTGCAAGCATACCGCTTATAACCAAGGCTATGTACTGAATCCTCTTGGAGCTTATGCCAACTGATTCAGCGGCATTCTTATTTTCTCCCACAGCTCTTACCTTAAGTCCAAGAGGTGTCTTGTACAAAAATAAATGTACAACAACAACCATGAGCAGCGCAATATACGTAAGTATATTCTGGTTGGATATAACTGCTCCGAAGTATGGTATTTTCTCAATTACAGGTATGCTGATTCTCGGGAGCGCAACGGAACTAACAGATGAAGAAACACCTCTGTCCCCTGCAACCATAAGCAAAATAAGTATGGTTGCACCGTTGGCAATAATATTGATCGCTATTGCCGCAAGTATTGCATCCGTTTTAAATTTAAGCACAAAGAATGCAAGAAACAATCCTATGAAGCCTCCCACTGCCACTGTAAGGAAAAATCCTGCCCATGCACTATGGAACGCTGCAGAAAACAGAACCCCGAACAATGCCGCAAACAGCATCATACCTTCGAGAGCCATGTTTGTTATTCCAGATTTTGAAGCAACTGCGGAGCCCAGAGCGGCAAACAGTATGGGTGTTGTAGCCCTCAGTGCAGCATTTAAAAATTCCGGTGAAAAAAGCGCATCAATTATCATTATTCGGCCTCCTTTATGCTGCTTAAAGTAGCCTTGGCTTCTTTAGCTATCATCTTGTGTTTATACTTACTTAAGAATTGCTCTGCAACAACTAATAGAATTATAATTCCCTGTGTTACCGTAACTATTTCCGTTGGGACATTTGTAGCTATGGACATCATGGATGCCCCTGTTCTCAGATATGCAAGGAATAATGCGGCAAACGGAACATACAGAGGGTTCTTCTTTGCCAACGTTGTTATAATTACAGCATCCCAGCCATAACCAAGAGAAGACGTCCATGAGAAACGGCTGTACATTCCCAGCATCTCCACACCGCCGCCTATTCCAAATATAAATCCTCCCAGTAGCTGTGATATCAAAGTTACTTTAAGAACATTTATTCCGGAGTATTTCGCAAACTCGGCATTTTCGCCGGTCACTCTTATTTCGTAGCCTATTTTCGTTTTATATAAAAATACATATCCTAAAATTGCGACAGCTATAGCTATAATCAATCCGCCGTGAATTTTTGTGCCCTTGATAAGTGAACTGAACTGAGTAGTTTTAGGTATTGCATATGATACAACCGCCCCTGCCTTAGGGTCTCTGAGAAAGTAGTTCAGAATATACGAAGCAAACAACACCACCACATAGTTCATCATCAACGAGGACACAAGCACGTCCGAATCCGTCTTGATTTTCATCACCGCAGGTACGGCAGTTATCATTGCGCCGAAAAATCCTGCCGCTAAAATGCACGCCCACGGAGCCACTGCAGGAGGCAGCAATGAATTTATTCCTATATATGTTGCTACCAGACCACCTATGTGAAATGCACCTTCACCGGCGAGATTTATCTCATTGGCGGCAAACATAATGCTTATACCAACGCCTGTGAATACCAAGGGAATCATTGCTTCGATAACATTCCCCATTCTTCTTGTGCTTTTTAAAGGTCCCGTAAGAAGCTCCAAAATAGCCTTCACAGGCTCATCGCTTGTTATGAAAATTATTAAGAATGATATTGCCAAGGCTATACCGATTGACATAACCGTACGCAATATGTCATATTTTTTACTGCTGTTCATACATTATTCCCTCCAATCGGTCATCCTTCTTTATTCCGAGCATGTACTTTCCAAGCTCTTCTTCAGTAAGATTTTTAACATCGCTGAACACACCTGCAAAGCTTCCCTTGTACATTACCGCAAGCCTGTCGCTGAGCTCGAATACTTCGTTCAAATCCGCAGATATGAGTATTATCGCGCATCCAGCATCCCTGAATTCAATAATTCTCTGTCTTATAAAGGAGGCTGCACCTACGTCGATTCCTCTCGTAGGCTGATTGGCTATTATTATCTTGGGGTCTGTTGAAAATTCTCTTGCCACAACTACCTTCTGGATATTTCCTCCTGAAAGCATACCCACAGTTTGCTTGTATGACTTGCATTTAACCAGGTATTCCTTAATAAGTCCGTTTACCCTGGATTCAATTTTTTTTGTTTTAAGCATCAATTTGCCTGAAAACTCAGGGCTGTCATATTGATTAGAAAGAATATTATCCATTATATTCATATTGGCCGCACATCCCAATGTCATTCTGTCCTCGGGTATGTGTGCGAGACCTAACTTTCTGATACCGTAAATACTGCTGTTTCTGATATCCTTGTCAAATACCTTTATTTCACCCAGGTACTTTTTCGTCAAACCTGTTATTGCTTCAATCAGATGACTTTGCCCATTGCCCTCAACTCCGGCAATTCCGAATATTTCGCCTGCCTTTAAGTCAAATGACAGGTCATCAACTCTCTTTATTCCTGTACTTCCCAGCACTGTAAGGTTTCTTACCTTCATTACTGTTTCCTTCAATGATACGGGCTTTTTGTCGAAGGACAGAACCACATCTCTTCCCACCATGAGTCTGGACATCTCGCTTGTGGATATATCACTTACATTATGGGTTCCCTTGCTTTTTCCGTTGCGCATTATGGTTGCTCTATCACATATGGATTTAATTTCGT
>DAMAEI010000003.1:0-758 GCA_031997345.1 Sedimentibacter sp.
TTTATTTAGAACTCTCAAAGGTTTCTTATGCTGTTTTATTGTCTAGGTTCTTTTTCGCTGCTCGCCTTTTGGTGAGACAGCTTTGTTAGTTTAGCACACCTTGCGGTGCTTGTCAACTACATTTTTATTATTTTTTTATTTCTGTTGTCTGCATATGGCGAACAACTTTTATAGTATATCACTGCTCTTGGACATTGTCAATTGTTATTTTTTTCTTTTTTAATCTTACCCTGACACGCTTCTTCTCTGAGACAGCTTTGATAGATTACCACATCCTCAGCAGACTGTCAACTGCCAATTTCTTCTATGGTTTTCTTGCATAAAAAAACCGGCATTCACCGGTTTTTTGCACTATATTATTTAATAAATCTTACCTCTTTAATTATACTTTCATATTGTTCGTCTTGTTTACGGTTGAAATCAACCTTGTTTTGTTCAACTATATCGTTACCTTCGTATCAATAGAAACAATAAGTGGTCCGAATTTCTTTACTTCGCAAACCCATAGAGATTCCGGTATACCAAGATCCACCCAATGAACTTCTTTTATATATTCACCCTTGTCTGATTCTTCCAATAAATTCACACTTATGCTTATACCAAAAACTGCAGCATATCTACCTTGCTGCAGTTTGTTTTTATTAATCTATTGGTTTCATTGTTGGGAATAATATGATGTCCCTTATTGTAGGCTGATTGGTTATCAGCATTATTACTCTGTCTACTCCTATACCCAGACCGCCTGTTGGAGGAAGACC
>DAMAEI010000003.1:768-13166 GCA_031997345.1 Sedimentibacter sp.
TGATGAAGTCATTATCCATCATGTGGGCCTCGTCATCTCCTGCTTCTTTTTGCTTCAACTGTTCTTCAAATCTCTCTCTCTGATCGATAGGATCATTAAGCTCTGAGAATGCATTTGCAATTTCCCATGTATTAGCAAAAGCTTCAAATCTGTCTGTAAGTCTCGGGTCTTCAGGGTTCCTTTTTGCAAGAGGTGATATTTCCACAGGGTGATGTGTTACAAAAGTAGGCTGATCCAGATATTTCTCGCAGAATTCCTCAAACAATTCACTTATCACGTGCCCTCTTGTCATTAAGGGTTTTATTTCTATTCCTTTTTTCTTAGCTATTTCTATAGCTTCTTCATCAGTATTAACAAGGTCAAAGTCAACGCCGGCATATTCTTTAACCATATCCTGCATTCTTACTCTTCTCCATGGAGGAGTAAAATCTATAACCTTGCCCTGGAACTCTATCTTGGTAGTTCCTCTGGCCTTTTCTGCCACATATGCAACTATGTTTTCAGTCAATGTCATCATATCATTGAAGTCTGCATAAGGCTTATAAACTTCCATAGCAGTATATTCGGGATTATGGTTTGCATCCATTCCTTCATTTCGGAACATCTTGCCCATTTCATAAACGCCGTCTCCCAAACCTCCCACAACGAGTCTCTTTAAGAAAAGTTCATTTGCAATACGCATGTACATATCTATATCAAGAGTATTGTGATGGGTTATAAACGGTCTTGCGTTTGCTCCACCTGCTATTGGACTTAATATAGGTGTTTCAACTTCTAAGTATCCTTCACCGTCTAAGTATTCCCTTATACCTCTTATGATTTTATTTCTCATAAGAAATACTTCTTTTATTTCAGGATTAACTATAAGATCTACATATCTCTGTCTATATCTCAGATCGGTATCTTTAAGCCCATGAAATTTTTCAGGCAATGTTTGAAGTGATTTTGAAAGAAGCTTTACTTCCTCGGCCTTTATAGAAATTTCTCCGGTCTTTGTTTTAAAAACCTCTCCCTTTACTCCTACAATATCTCCAATGTCATAGGTTTTCAGCCAATTGTATTCTTCTTCTCCCACAGTTTCCTGCTTGACAAACATCTGTATTCTGCCTAAATGGTCCTGAATATCATAGAAGCCTACCTTGCCCTGTCCTCTTTTAGACATTACTCTTCCGGCTAATGATACAACCTTGCCTTCCATTTCTTCAAAATTGTCTTTAACCTGCTGAGAATTCGATGTAACCTCATATTTAGCTACTTTATACGGGTCTCTTCCTGCATTGATCAAGTCTTTTAATTTGTCTACCCTTACCTGTCTTAAGTCTCCTGTTTGTTGTTCACTCAACTTATACACCACCTTATCTTCTGTTGCTGTTATTAAACTGTTAATACTTCGTATTTTATCATATCACCTGCCGGAGACGCAACTTCAATTATATCTCCTATTTTTTTACCCAGCAATGCTTTACCTAAGGGTGATACATTCGATATTTTGCCTTTAAACGGATCTGCTTCGGCGGAGCCCACTATTGTATATTCCATAACCTCATCAAATTCAAGATCTTTAATAGTGACCTTAGCACCTATGCTTACAACTCCTTTTTGCTTTCCGGCCTTTATTACCTTTGCATTTTTAAGCATCTGCTCAAGCTTTGCAATTCTTGCTTCAACATTTGCCTGTTCATTTTTAGCTTCATCATATTCAGCGTTTTCACTTATGTCCCCAAAAGCCAAAGCAACCTTAATCTTCTCGGAAATTTCCTTTCGTTTTGTAATCTTAAGAAATTCCAATTCGTTTTTTAGCTCTTCCAATCCCTCTGCAGTAATCAAAGTTTCATTATTTTTCATATTATTGCTCCTTTTAATAATGTTGCTTTTTTACATTAATGCCTTTATCAAATACATTAGTACATGATGTATATTTATTTTATTATGAATTTAACATATTATGATAATTCACTGACAATACTTTTTAATTAATTAAAATATTATAATCAAGCAACTCTAAATTGTCAAGATTTTTGTTAATTCCTACAATATCGTCATATTACCATACTAATATATTCGTCCAAAACATTACATAATTCAGCAGCTTTCGAAATTTTATTTATCTTATTTCTTGTTTCAGAAGAATTTTTCATTCCCTTCATATACCAGGCAGCAAATTTTCGCATTTCCAGCGCAGCAATCCTTTCGTCCAATTCGTACGCAAGCATTGTTGCATGTCTCTTTATCATTTCTATTCTTTCTTTGGGCGTAGGCTCATAAAAATCATAATTGCCGCTAAGAATTGCAGCTATATTCTTTATAAGCCACGGATTACCTAAAATTCCCCTTGCAACCATAACTCCGTCACACCCTGTGCTTTCAGTCATGCGAACAGCATCCTCCGGCACATAGATATCACCATTGCCTACTACGGGAATATTTACACTTTCTTTTACCTTTTTTATTATGTTGTAATCTGCTTTTCCCGTATAAAATTGCTCTCTTGTTCTTCCGTGAACAGCTACCATATCAGCGCCGTTAAACTCCAACATCTTAGCAAATTCAGGGGCATTTATATTGTTTGAATCCCATCCTGCGCGTATCTTTACGGTTACTGCCTTGGATGAAATCTTTTTAACCCTGCTGACTATTTCTCCTGCCAGATCCGGTGACTTCATCAAGGCGCTTCCATCCCCGTTTTTCACAATTTTGGGTGTTGGACATCCCATATTTATATCAACTATATCTATGTCTTCTCTTTCATTTATATAATTTTCTACGACATATGACATAATATCAGGATCACTTCCAAAAATCTGAAGTGATACCGGCCGGTTTTTTTCATTTATTTTCATGAGCTGCTTTGTTTTTATATCCTTGTAATACAGCCCCTTGGCACTTACCATTTCCGTGTATACAAGACCGGCACCCATCTCTTTGCAGATAGTTCTGTATGTTATGTCCGTTACACCTGCCATGGGTGCCAGGACAATATTTGATGCTAACTCAACATTGCCTATTTTAAGTGTTTTTTTCATATGTTATAACAATTTCTCCCGGGCTTAATATTTCTTCATTTCCTTTTTCATTTATAACTACAAGAAAGCCTTCAGCATCGATATCCTTGGCATAGACTTTCCTCGAAGTTTTTTTGCCCTTTTTTCTTACTTCAATATCTTTGTCAATTATTACAGAATTTTTTCTGAATATATCTGAAACCCTCTGCACGGAACCGGTATCTATCATTTCCTCATAATACCTTTCAATATTATTTAGGATCTCGGCAATTAATTCCTCCCTGTCAACCTCCCCGGCCGTTTCATGAAATAAGGAAGTTGCAATTTCCTTAATTCCATCGCAACTCTCTATTTCTTCCATGCTTATGTTTGTGTTTATTCCAAGTGAAATTATAATTCCTTCAGGCCTGTTATTCCTTACCGCAAGGCTGCTGTTAACAGATGAAACTTTTTTATCTCTTGCTAAGATATCATTTGGCCACTTAATCTTGCAGTCTATATTGTACAAGTTATTCAGCGCTTCACAAAGTGCGGCACATCCCATAACATCAAATTTAGATGTTAAATGATTATTTACCAAAGGCTTCAGAATTATACTTAAGTATATGTTTTTCTCAGGATGGCATACCCATTCCTGCCCCATCCTGACAGTCCACTTCGTCTGCTTTTCTGATAAAATTACCGCCCCGTCAGGACATGTTCCAAATATATTTTTAGACTTCAAATATGTGGAAGTCAATTCTTCATACTGTATTATTGTCTGTCCAATTTTTTTTGTATTCAGACAATCGTTTATTTTGTTTAAATCATACATTGTATCACCCATTCCACAATATATTACTATAAAGCAATATATTCGTCAAGAAATGGATAATATATCCTCTGCTTCCACAAGGAGCTCCTTAATATCACCTATAGTCAGATCCGCCATGTGTGCTATTCTGAATGTCTTTTCTTTTAAATCTCCATAGCCGTTTGATATGGCAAATCCTCTTTTACCAAGCTCTGAGTTTAAATCCTTCACACTTATTTCCTTTGTATTTTTTATAGTTGTAAGTGTCACAGAAGCATATCTTTCATCTGCAAACAGCTCAAAATTTCTTTTTGCCCAGCTCCTTGTGTACTCTGCCATTTCGAGATGCCTTTTAAATCTGTTTTCAAGTCCCTCCTCTATGATGCAATCAAGCTGGTAGTTTAATGCAAACATCAGTGAAAGATTCGGTGTGGAAGGATATTGATAATCTTTCTTCTTAACAGTATCGTACAGGCTCACCAGGTCCAAATAAAAGCCTCTGTTTTTAACTGTCCTTGCCTTTTCAACTGCTCTTTCGGATATTGTGCAAATTGCCAGTCCCGGAGGCAGGCCTAATGCTTTTTGAGAAGATGTTATGCAAATATCTATCCCTAATTTATCAACTTCAATTTTTACGCCTCCCGCTGAGCTTACCGCATCCACACAAAATATAACATCCGGATACTTTTTAACCACTCTGCTTATTTCATCAATAGGATTCATAACACCTGTGGAAGTTTCATTGTGTGTTATTGTCACTAAGTCATATTCTCCCGACGAAAGGGCTGCATCCACCATTTCAGATGTTGTGATGCTCCCGGGTTCAGATTTGAACAAATCTGCATCTATGCCGTTTGAAACAGCCATCTCATGCCATCTGTCACCAAATGAGCCAATCGAAAAAACGGCCGCTTTTTTCTTCGTGCAGCATCTGACTGCCGCTTCCATCAGACCGCTTCCTGAGGAGGTTGAAAGTAAAATTTCATTGGATGTATAGAAAAGTTCCTTGAGCTTGTTTGATATATCTCTCTGCAGCTGTGATGCTTCCTTGCCCCTGTGCCCAATCATAGGAGACGACATTTTTTCTAAAACATCTCCTCTTACCTCAATTGGGCCCGGAATAAATAATTTTTTATGCATATAATCCTCCCTATTTCAAAAAATATATTAACATTTATCTTAAATGATGTAATACCCTAAAATATTGTATGAAGTATATAACTTAATCAATTGAGTGTCAAGAATCATTATCCTGGCAATTGTTACATAAATGTTCTGTTTGTTTCGTTTTGTTAACATTTTATATATTGACATCATTTAAATCTTAGTGTACTATTTGACTATTATACTAATACGCTATGCGAGAAGGTGAAGTATGGAGTTTAATAATAACATACCAATATATATTCAGGTAATGGAAAAAATCAAGCAGGAAATAGTTACATCCAGGCTTAAGCCCGGAGACAAGATGCCTTCCTCACGGGACTATTCAGTGGAGCTGGGAATTAATTTCAATACAGTAGCAAGAGTTTATAAGGAGATGGAGATGGAAGAGCTTTTATTTACGAAGAGAGGTTTGGGAACATTTGTGACCGAATCATCTGATAGGGTTGAACGTTTGAGACTTGAAATGGCAAAAAAACAAATTGAATTATTTGTCAGCGGAATGCGACAAATAGGCTATACAAAGAAAGATATGATAAAATTTATAGAGATGGAAAATGATTATACGGAAGGAGCAATTTAAACATGGAATTATTAAAAATAGAAAATCTGAATAAGAAATACAACAATAAGATTGCACTCAACAACGTAAGCTTATCTTTGGACTCAGGTAAAATTTACGGTCTTTTAGGTCCCAATGGAAGCGGAAAGACAACATTGATGAAAATAATAGCAGGTCTGCACAGACAAACATTCGGAGATGTGTTTATTAACGGCGAAGCATTGTCATATAAAACAAAAGCTAAAGTATCATATATGCCTACGGAAAATTTTTTATATGATTCTTTTAAGGTGAAGGATGCCGTGAAATTTTATACTGAAATGTATGAGGATTTCAGCGAAGAAAATGCCTTCAACCTGCTGAAAGAAATAGGTGTGGACACAGAATTTAGAATTTCCAAGCTCTCGTCGGGATTGGTGGGTAAATTGAAGGTTGCTCTGGCACTTTCAAGAAATGCTGACATATACATGCTAGATGAACCTCTGAACGGAGTGGATGTATTATCAAGAGAAGTTATTATCGATTTGATTACAAGATCTTACGGTGAAAATAAAACAATTATAATTTCAACACATTTGGTAAATGAAATTGAAAAAATTCTTGATTCTGTAATTTTCCTGAAGGATGGCAATCTTGAGCTCTTCGGCAATGCCGAGGAATTGAGGATATCTCACGAAAAGTCTATTGAAGGGATATATAAGGAGGTTTACAAAAATGCTTAAATTAATAAAATATGAATTTGCTAAGAAATATAAACTTATTTCAATTACACTTATTATATCTGTACTGTTAAATTTATTTTTAATTACGAGGGGAGAAGCAGGAAGCGGTGTATTTTTAGTCTTCTTTCCCATGGTCATATCTATCTTTTACATGGTGGATATAATCAAAATGTACAGCGACGTCTTAAACAAAAAATCGGGATATATGCTGTTTATGACTCCGAACAGTGGCTATAAAATAATCGTGTCAAAACTTATAACAGCTGTAATTGAAGGTTTGGCAATAATGCTTCTGTACTTCATTTTTATTCTGATAAATGGATCTTACATCATATTTACATCCGGAAATTATGTAAATTTCAAAGATATAATATATACAATAAATCATCTGCTTTCGGGAAGCTTCGGCTTTAATTTATTTCATGTATTCATGGTTCTGTTTACAGCGTTGCTTTTCCTGATAAGCTTTTTAACCACTGCATACACGGCAATGACAATAAGGAAGAGTATATTTTCTGAAATCAAGTTTGGCGGAGCTTTAAGCTTCTTGATATTTTTACTGCTGAATTGGGGAATTTCCTATATATCGTCAAGGTTTTTCGACATTTTGACACCATATTACGGTTCATTTTCCATGATGCGTCCTACTGCTGCCGAGTTTACCCGCATACTGCTTCCTATAAATACTATGTCTATTGCTCAAAGTGTAATATTGACACTGTGCTCAGGCTACCTTTTAGAAAATAAAATTAATTTATAGAATTATAGGGAGGGATATTTATGAAAAAAATAATCTGTCTGATTTTGACAGCTTCATTGCTCATGAGCGGGTGCTCTTCCATAAACAAAGTCGATGAAGAAAAAGTAAAGGATATTACAGACAAAGTAACAAAGACGTTAATAAATTCTACAAACAGAGAAAAGGCAGTAAGAAATGAAACTCACACCATAAATGCAGATGGCTTGAGCACATTGAAAATCAACAGCTCTGTCGGCGATATAAAAATCAATACTCATGAATCTAAGGATGCCATTATAAAGCTAAATATTTCGGCACAAACCGCGTCTAAAAAGGATTCTGAACAAATGGTAGAAAACTTTACTTACAGCCTTGAAGAAACATCAGGCTCTATTGAACTTGATACTTCGTTCCTTAACAAGCTTGCGGAAAACATCAATTTGTCTGTAAATTTAGAAATAGCATTGCCTGGCAATATTGACAATATAATAATTTCATCGAGTGTAGGTGACATTTCTATTAGGAACATCAACGGAAAATACGAGGTGAAAAACAATGTAGGAAGTATAGACATTAAAAATTCAAAGGCTTCTTATAACTTACGAACAAATGTCGGTGAAATAATGGTATCTGAATCTGTTGCATACGGCAGCTCCGAATTTACTGTAAATACAGGCGACATAAAAATTTCTCTGAATGATATAAAAGACGCGAAAACCATAAAAACTTCAACCGATGTTGGAGATATTAATATTGATATCCCCAATAATTCAAGCTATGAGGCTGCAATAAACGAATTTATGGAAAAGGAAAAAACTATATCCAATAATAACAAAGATACAAAAATTACAGTCAGAACCGGACTAGGAAGTGTAAAGTTCAATTAAATATTATTTTAAAGATGCATGCAAGTGCATCTTTTATTTTTCCTATTTTTCGATAAAATATCAAAATTGAATAAATTATTAGCTTACACCCCATTTTCCCGTTTAGCATATGCCATACAGTGGTATAATTAATATAATACAGAATTTTCCTTTATATGCCCTGAATAATGTTGTATAATATATATATCTTTTCTCACAAAATTCCTGAAAGGTACATGCTATGAAAAACAAAAATGAACTTCCGTCTTACCTGTTTCATCAGGGCACTAATTACTATTCATACAAATTGCTTGGAGCTCACATCGCGGAAGATAATTCCGGCACTTTTTTCAGAGTTTGGGCACCTAAAGCAAAAAGTGTACATGTTGTCGGAGACTTCAGCAGCTGGCAGAAAAACAGCTCTTGCGAAATGCACCTCATAAGCACAGGCGGTGTGTGGGAGGTTTTTATACCCCAGATACAAGCAGGACAGCTTTACAAGTATCTTATTGAGACAGCAAACGGTCAGGAAATCTACAAATCAGATCCATTCGCCTTTTCATCACAGACTCAGACTGAAACTGCTTCTATTGTATGCAGCATAAACAACTATCACTGGAGAGACGGCAGCTGGATGGATTTTAAAAAATCGTTAAACTTATATAGCTCTCCCGTAAACATTTATGAATTGAACCTGACTTCATGGCGAAAAAAAGAGGACGGCAATTTATATACATACAGAGAAATAGCTCCCGAGCTTATAAAACATGTTAAGGAGCACGGCTTTACACACATAGAGCTAATGCCTGTAATGGAATATCCCTTTGACGGATCCTGGGGATATCAGGTTTCAGGATATTTCGCACCCACCAAACGTTTTGGCCAGCCGGATGATTTGAAATATTTAATTGATGAGTGCCATATAAACGGCATAGGTGTTATTTTGGACTGGGTTCCCGCTCATTTTCCGAAGGATTCCCACGGCTTGTTTATGTTTGACGGGAGCTGCCTCTATGAATACGATAAAGAATGGCTTAGAGAAAATAAAGGCTGGGGAACACACAAATTCGATTACAGAAAAACTGAAGTGCATTCTTTTCTTATATCAAATGCCATATTCTGGATAGAGGAATATCATGCCGACGGCTTAAGGGTTGATGCTGTAAGCTCGATGCTGTATCTTGACTATGACAAAAAACCAGGCGAATGGGTCCCGAACATATACGGCGGAAACGAAAACCTTGAGGCAATCGCATTTATTAAAAAACTTAATGAGACAGTTTTTCATCTGCATCCACATACCATGATGATAGCCGAGGAATCAACAGCGTGGCCCATGGTTACCAAGCCTGTGTATTTGGGCGGACTGGGCTTCAACTTCAAATGGAATATGGGATGGATGAATGATATACTTGAATACATGGAAACCGACCCATTTTTCAGAAAATATAAGCATAAAAATATAACATTTTCTCTGCATTACGCATTCAGTGAAAACTTTATACTCCCTTTGTCTCACGACGAGGTTGTTCACGGAAAAAAATCAATCTTGGGAAAAATGCCCGGAACATATGAAGAAAAATTTGCAGGTGTTCGGGTGCTTCTTGCTTTCATGATGGCGCATCCTGGAAAAAAGCTTAATTTCATGGGATACGAAATCGGACAGTTTGCAGAATGGGACCACAGCAAAGAAATTGAATGGTTTATGTTAAATTATGAATACCACAGAAAATTAAACATATATATTAAAGTCTTGAATGATTTTTATCTTAACAATTCGGAACTTTGGGAAATAGATTATTCCTGGGACGGCTTCAAGTGGATTTCAAATGATGACTATGAGCAAAATATAATTTCCTTTAAAAGAATAAATAAAAGTGGAAACGAACTGATTGCAGTTGTTAACTTCTCCCCCACAGAAAGGCATCAATATATGATTGGTGCTAACGAAGGTACATATACGGAAGTTTTCAACACTAATGCCTCAGAATTCGGGGGTACCGGCTCGGGAAATCACAGCACTATTGTTTCGTCAGGTGAAGCAATCCATGGCTACGATTCACATATTTCCCTTACCGTACCGCCTTTATCGGTGATTTTCTTAAAAATGGATAAAAAGAACAAGATTAACAAAACGGGAGGTAGAGTTTATGAAATTAGCTAAAAAAGAATGTGTGGTCATGCTTCTTGCAGGTGGCCAGGGGAGCAGGCTCGGTGAGCTTACAAAAAAAATTGCCAAGCCGTCAGTACCATTTGGCGGAAAATACAGAATAATAGACTTTCCTTTATCAAACTGCGTTAATTCCGGTCTTGATACAATCGGAGTATTGACACAGTACCAGCCGCTCGTTTTAAATTCTTATATAGGAGACGGCAAATCCTGGGATTTAGACAGAATGAACGGCGGCATTCAGATACTTCCTCCTTATCAGAGAGTCGGTGACTCCGAATGGTATTCAGGAACCGCAAATGCAATTTATCAAAATATCGACTTCATTGATATGTATGACCCTGAGTATGTTTTGATCCTCTCTGGAGACCACATTTACAAGATGGACTATTCATTGATGATTAACTATCACAAGGAAAAGAATGCAGACTGCACAATCTCTGTAATTGATGTTCCCCTCAAAGAAGCATCAAGATTTGGCATATTGAGCTCAGATGGTGATGGGAGAATTGTAGATTTTGAGGAAAAACCGAAAAAACCCAAAAGTACAAATGCCTCAATGGGTATATACGTATTCAATTGGAACAAGCTTAAAGAATATCTTGAAATCGATGATAAAAACCATGGCTCAACAAAAGATTTCGGCAAGGATGTAATACCTCTAATGCTCAATAAGGGAGAAAAATTGTACTCCTATGAATTCAAAGGGTATTGGAAGGATGTCGGAACCATAGATTCTCTTTGGCAGGCAAACATGGATCTACTTGGAGACAACGGTTTTGACCTGTCCGGAAACTGGGTTATCTATTCGAGGCATGCGGAAAGACCGCCTCAATACATAAGTGGCAACTCATCGGTGAAAAATTCCATTGTTTCTGAAGGCGCAGTAATATTTGGTACAGTTGAAAATTCAATAATTTTTTCCGGTGTAAATATAGGAGAAGGTGCGGTTGTAAGGGATTCAGTGGTTATGGCTGATGTTGAAATCAAAGAAAACTCCGTAATAAACAATTCAATAATTGATGAAGCTGTTGTAATAGGACCAAATCTCAAAATAGGCACTCCCAAGGACGCAAATTACGGTATAACCGCGGGAAAGTGTTATAAACAACATGCAGGAGGTGTAATATGAATGCTTTAGAATTATATTTTCAGATATGCAGGACTGGAGCATGACGGAGCTTGCTTCACACCGTTCATTGGCAGCCGTACCTTTTGGCGGAAGATACAGACTTATTGACTTCCCCCTATCCAATATGGTAAATTCGGGAATGAATAAAATATGCGTAATTACCAGGAGCAATTACAGATCTCTAATGGAGCACATAGGTTCCGGAAAGGATTGGGATTTATCAAGAAAAAAAGGCGGTATACTCATATTCCCTCCCTATGCTATGGGAGAGAATCACGGTCTTTTTCAGGGAAGGCTTGATGCCTTAAAAAGAGTGCTGGATTACATTTCATCCTCTAAAGAAAAATATGTCATAATGTCAGACTGCGATATGATTTATAATATAAATTACAACGATGTAATACGGTATCACGAAGAAAAAAACTCAGATATAACGGCTGTATATATAAAGGTACCCGTGGAAAAGAAATGCTCGGTTCATAAAATATTATATGAATTTGACAGCGAAGGAAGAGCTGACGATGTGTTGGTATATCCCGTTACCAGCGGCGTTCACAACGTAGG
Organism: Sedimentibacter sp.; assembly: GCA_031997345.1. GTDB lineage: Bacteria > Bacillota > Clostridia > Tissierellales > Sedimentibacteraceae > Sedimentibacter. The sequence goes on from DAMAEI010000003.1 coordinate 12,483, forward strand.
TCTGAACACATGGGTCATGAACAAGGATTTTTTGGAGTCGGTAATATATGATGCTATAGCAAGGAATTACAAGGATTTCAGCCACGATGTGCTCGCGAGTAAGGTTTCGTCCTTAAGAATTTACGGTTATGAATACGACGGCTATTTCGCGCATATAGATTCACTGCAGAGCTACTACGATAATAGCCTTGGGCTGCTGAACAAGGATAATCTTCAAAAATTGTTTTATTCAAAAACCGGACCCATTTACACAAAGACAAAGGATTCATCGCCTACTAATTATTGCAAGGATGCAAATGTTAAGAATTCTCTCATAGCAAGCGGATGTACAATAGAAGGTACTGTTGAAAACAGCATTATATTCAGAGGGGTTCGTATCGGCAAAAATGCCGTTGTTAAAAATTCAATAATTATGCAGCACGGAGTTATAGGAGGAAATGCACGACTTGACTCAATTATAACCGATACATATGCACAGGTGACAAATGACAGAGTCCTCTTGGGATATTCCAACTGTCCGTTTTTCATCAAAAAATTCTCAGTTGTATAGGAGGAGCAATGAGTAAAATGAAGGTTCTTTTCGCGGCTTCCGAAGCCGCTCCATTTATTACAACAGGCGGACTGGGAGAAGTGGCAGGTTCACTTCCCAAGGCCTTAAAATCAAAATACGGAAATAGTATTCCT
>DAMAEI010000003.1:13176-30091 GCA_031997345.1 Sedimentibacter sp.
GAAATGACCTGGATATAAGAGTAATTCTTCCCCTTTACCAAAGCATTGCCGAAAGAAACAGATTTGAGTTTGTAGGCAAGACAACTGTACCTTTGGCATGGAGGCAGCAATACTGCGGAGTATTTAAAAAAACCGTAAATGATGTTACATATTATTTTATAGACAATGAATACTATTTTAAAAGAAATGATTGCTACGGTCATTTTGATGACGGTGAACGATTTGCCTTTTTCTCAAAAGCTGTCCTGTTTATTCTGCCTATGCTCGGATTTATCCCAGATATAATACACTCCAACGACTGGCAGACAGCCCTTGTTCCTGTTTATCTTAAGACCATTTACTCAAGCTCTGCAGATTACAATAATATAAAGACAGTTTTTACAATCCACAACATAGAATACCAAGGAATTTACGACATGGGCATCGCGGAGGACGTATTTGGTATTTACGGAAATGAAAAATCAATTGTAGAATTTAACAATTCCATAAACCTGCTAAAGGGTGCATTAGAAACCTGCAGCGTTATAAGTACTGTAAGTGAGAGCTATTCAAGGGAGATACTTGATGATTACTATGCTCACGGTCTTGCCTCAATAATAAATAAAAATGTACATAAGGTTAAAGGAATTTTAAACGGAATTGATACAGACTTTTACAATCCTGAAACAGATGCTGCATTATTTGAAAATTACAACATAAATGATATTCAGAACAAATATGCAAATAAAACAAGTCTTCAGCTATTGGCAAATTTGCCACAGGATGAAAACATTCCTGTTGTTGCTGTGATTTCAAGGCTTGTAAAGCACAAGGGCTTTGATCTTATAATAAACGGAATCGAGGAAATACTGAAGGAAAAGGTGCAGTTTATAATTCTTGGAAAGGGCGACCGAAACTATGAGCTGCGTTTCAAGGCTCTTCAGGATATCTATCACGATAAAATTGCCGTAAGAATAGATTTTAATCCCGACCTTGCCAGAAAGCTATATGCCGGCGCAGACTTTCTTTTAATGCCGTCCATAAGCGAGCCCTGCGGAATTGCACAGATGATTGCTTCCCGTTACGGCACAGTTCCCATTGTCAGAGAAACAGGAGGACTTAAGGATTCAATAAAAGATTGCAGTCTTGGCTCCGGGAACGGTTTCACATTCTATAACCAAACTCCTCAGGAGTTAGCAAATACAGTCAGAAGAGCTCTGCAGGTTTATGAGGACGAAGAAAATTTCAGAAAACTTGTAGAAACTGTCATGTCTGTGGATTTCAGCTGGGAAAAATCTGCTGAAAAATATCATGACATGTATGAAGACACACTATAGGAGAAAACAATGTTGGAATCAAAAATAGATTCGAGGCTCATCAATTCACTTGTTGATGAGGAAATTTCACACTATTGGAATATAGCACCTGAAAGTGCTAACTCAAATCAGGTATACAGAGCCTTGTCTACTGTTATAAGAGATATGCTTCTTGATAAACGCAACTGTTTTATAAATGAGGCAGATAAAGACAGCCGGAAGCAGGTACATTACATATGCATGGAATTCCTGACAGGGAAATCTCTTCGAAATCATCTATGCAATCTGAATATAGAAAAGGAAGCCTCCGAAGCACTTAAAAAATACAACATTTCGTTAGATGAACTTTATGATATTGAGAAGGATCCCGGCCTTGGAAACGGAGGCCTCGGAAGACTTGCAGCCTGTTTTATGGATTCGCTTGCAACTCAGAATTATCCTGCAACAGGTTATTCCATAAAATACGAATTCGGTCTTTTTAAACAAAAAATCATTGATGGATGGCAGACGGAACTTCCGGATGACTGGCTGAAAACATCCGATATATGGCTTATTCCTAAAACAGAAGAGCGTGTAATCGTTAAATTTGACGGAAAAATCAGAGAAGAGTGGACTGAGGGAGGACTGAAAATTCATTACGATTATCCCACAGAAATAGATGCCATTCCTTACGATATGTTTATATCCGGATTTGAAAGCAAGGGTGTAAGCCTTCTGAGACTTTGGGAATCAAGAAGTCTCCACTCAATTGATATGAACCTCTTTTCGCAAGGAGATTACATACGTGCCCTGTCTGAGGATTCCATGGCCGAGACCATATCAAAAGTATTGTATCCTGCCGATAACCACAACGAGGGAAAAATCCTCAGACTTAAGCAGCAATACTTTCTTGTTTCAGCCTCTGCCCAGGATATTGTTCGCAAGCATCTGAGAAAATACCGCACTATTGACAATTTTAGCGAAAAGGCTGCAATTCACATCAATGACACTCATCCTGCCCTCATTGTGCCTGAGCTCATGCGTATTTTTATGGACGATTACAATTATTCGTGGGAACACGCATGGAAAATAGTGTCTGAGACGGTTTCATACACTAACCACACTGTACTGACCGAAGCACTGGAAACCTTTGATATTGATATTATAAAAAATAAGCTTCCGAGAATTTATATGATAATAGCCGAAATAAACCGACGTTTTTTAGAGGAGGCTACATACAAGTACTGCGGTGACTGGAACAGGGCTCTGCAAATGTCAATATTCGGATATGAATAAATAAATATGGCCAATCTTTGCATTATAGGAAGCCACTCCGTGAACGGTGTCGCCAGTCTTCACACAGACATACTCAAGAGGACCGTATTCAAAAACTTCTATGAATACAGTCCACATAAATTCCTTAATGTAACAAACGGCATAACACCAAGACGATGGCTAAACCAAGCTAATCCGATGCTTAAGAATCTGCTGGATGAGCTGCTTGGAGCATCATATAGCTTCAATGCGGACAGATTATCCGAACTGAAAAAATATGTAAACGACAAAAATGTATTGGATGAGTTAGAAAAGATAAAATACAGCAATAAAAAGCGCCTTGCTGAATATGTCATGAAAGATAGTCACAACATTCTTAACATTGATTCAATATTTGATGTTCAGGCGAAAAGGCTTCACGAATATAAGAGACAGCTTTTAAACGCTCTAAGAATTATAAGCCTGATTATTGATATAAATGAAGGAAACACAGTCAATATAGTACCTGAGACTTTTATATTTGCCGCAAAGGCCGCTCCGGGATACTTTCATGCAAAAGAAATAATTCAACTAATATATTCTTTAAGTGATTACATAAATAAAAACACCTTTATAAAGAAATATATAAATGTTGTATTTTTAGAAAATTATTCTGTATCACTGGCGGAACTTCTGATTCCCGCGGGTGAGCTCAGCGAACAAATTTCACTGGCAGGAAAGGAAGCAAGTGGAACAGGCAATATGAAGTTCATGCTGAACGGTGCCCTTACAATAGGGACCTATGACGGTGCCAATGTTGAAATGATTAGCCAGGTTGGAGAAGAAAATTTCTTCCTGTTTGGCATGAAGGACTACGAAGTCGAAAGTTTATGGAGTCGCGGCTACTCTTCAATCCAATATTATCAGAAAAGTATCAAGCTGCGAAAAATAATAGACTTTCTGAACAAAGGCTTCGGTGGAAAAACCTTTGAGTCCATAAGCAAGTACTTAATAGGCGGTGATACGGTGGGTGATCCATATATGTGCTTTGAGGACTTCGACAGCTATATTGAGGTTCACGGCAAAGCATCATCTTTATACTTCAGCGATAAGATTAAATGGAATCAGATGTCCTTAATGAATATCGCATGCTCAGGAATATTTTCTTCCGACAGAACAATAAGAGAGTATTCTGATAAAATATGGCACATAAAGCCCGTATAATCAAACATACAGGGATGCGGAAAAATAAACCGCATCCTTTATATTAATTATATTAATACAAGAGGTCGCTATGTATATATTTGACAATCAATCCGAGTTTCACAGATATCCTCAAGGAGGGATCATGTGCGGACATGAAATTCAACTAAAGATATATGTTAAAAAAAGTTCAGCCTTAGTTCCCTCCATACTCATTGAAAAAAGAAATAATTATGATAGTATATTTTACAATGAAATTTCAATGAAATGGATAGGAACAGAAAAAGGTTATGATTTATATGTCTGCTTTTTTACAATTAATGAAGAGGGGCATTATTTTTATTCCTTTGTTTTAAAGGATAATCCTGCAGATAAAAGTATGCTTGAATCTAAACACATCAGCTCATCTCAAAAATATGAGTTGCTCATATACAGCACGGATTATTCTACACCCAAATGGATAAGTGGAGGCATAATTTATCATATTTTTGTTGACCGATTTTACAGAACTGCCACCCTTAAGAAACCTCACCCCGCAAATTCTGCTATAGAAATAAGAAATGATTGGGGTGGAATTCCTCACTATCTTCCCGATGAAAACGGAGAAATTAAAAATAACGACTTCTTCGGAGGAAATTTGAAGGGCATAGAGGAAAAACTCCCTTATTTATCGGAGCTTGGGGTAACAGTGCTTTACCTTTCTCCCATATTTGATGCCTATTCAAACCACAAGTATGACACAGGAGATTATTTTACAATTGACCCCATGTTCGGAGATGAGAATTCTCTTTCAGGTCTGTGCTCGCAGGCCAAAAAATTCGGAATGTATATAATTTTAGATGGTGTTTTCAGCCACACGGGAGCAGATAGCATTTATTTCAATAAATATGGCAACTATAGTTCAACAGGCGCTTACCAGAGCATACACTCTCCCTACTACGACTGGTATTTCTTCAATAGATGGAACGATGACTATGAAAGCTGGTGGGGAATTCCCACGCTTCCAACTGTCAATAAGGACTGCAAAAGCTATGTTGATTTTATTGCAGGGAAAGACGGCGTGCTGAGCCACTGGCAAAAAAAAGGTATCAAGGGATGGCGCCTTGATGTGGCAGATGAACTTCCTGACGACTTTCTAGAGAGCCTTAGAGATTCGGTAAAGAGCCGGGACCATGAAGCATTTATCGTGGGCGAGGTGTGGGAGAATGCTTCCAATAAATTCTCATACGGCATACTTAAAAAATATTTCCTCGGAAATCAGCTGGACTCTGTGACCAATTATCCTCTGAAAGATGCAATTATTGATTATGTTAGAACCGGTGATTGCAGTATACTGAATTATACCATAAACTACATAATCGAAAAATATCCTCCTCAGACGATTAGCTGCCTCATGAATATTTTAGGCACTCACGATACAGCAAGAATACTAACGGTTTTAGGTTCTGAGAAAACACCTGAAAGCAGAATAGAACGAGCAGAGTATAGACTAAATGACGAGGAAAAACGAAAAGGCATACAGCTTCTTAAAATAGCAAGTCTTCTTCAGTTTACCCTGCCGGGGATACCCTGTATTTATTATGGGGATGAAGCAGGGGTTGAAGGATTTGAAGACCCTTTCAACAGGGCATGCTTTCCATGGGGAAATGAAAATGCAGAGATTTTAGCCCACTATAAATTTTTGTCAGTTCTAAGAGAAAGTAAATTATTTGCAAACGGAAAATACAAAAATGTTATAAATGACAAGGAGGTATTCGCATTTGAAAGATACGATGAGTGCGAAAGAATAATTATTGCAGCAAATATGTCCGAGGAGGATGTTACACTAAATATTGCTGAGAGCATGGTGCAGCACTCCTCCGGAAAAGTAGGCAGAACCTTCACACTGAACAGCATGGACTTCCTTATACTGAACAGATATTAACTTCTCACCTGTGTCTTTTTATCCTGCTCTTTTGCTTGATATAGCGAAGTCTTTTATTTTATACGCAAGTTCCTGTGTAATCATTTCCTTTTTCAGTCTCCAGGTCCAGTTGTTCCCTAAGGTTGAAGGTGTATTTATCCTTGCTTCTGAACCCAAACACAAATAATCCTGAAGCGGAATTATGCACAGACGTGATTTACCTGCTAAGACCTTTTCTATCATTGATAATATTATGCTATCCGTTCCTGCATCTCCGGATATATTCAAGCTTTTTAAAACATATTCCTTCACATTTTCATCAAGCTTTTCATACCATCCCTTCAGAGTGTCATTGTCATGGGTTCCGGTGTATGCAACGGAATTTTCCTCGTAATTTTCAGGCAAATACGGATTTTCGGGATTACCGTCAAATGCAAACTGAAGTATTTTCATTCCGGGAAAACCAAATTCCTTTCTCAGCATTACGACACTGTCTGTAATAATTCCCAAGTCCTCCGCAATTATACTGAAATTTCTTATTTCATTTACAGCACGGCTAAACAATTCCCTGCCTCCTGCCGGCAACCATTTACCGTCAATTGCATTTTCGGAGCCTCTCTCAACGGCCCAGAACTCGTCAAGTCCTCTGAAATGGTCTATTCTGACAGTGTCATACAGATTTAGAGACCATTTTAATCTTTTTATCCACCACTCGTAGGAATTTTCTCCGAGATATCCCCAGTTATATACAGGATTTCCCCAGAGTTGGCCTTCATCGGAAAATGCATCCGGCGGAACTCCTGCAACCAAGTTCATAAACAGTCTTCCTTCTGTCCAAGCTTCAACACTGTCCTCTGCTGTATAAATAGGAACATCTCCTATGAGAAGCACTCCTTTGCTGCGGGCGTAATTTTTCAATTTATAGTATTGCTCATAAAATACATATTGTAAAAATGTCCAGAATTCTATTTCTTCTTTGAGGGCTTGCCTGTATTTTTCAATCTCTCCCCTGTCTCTTTTTGCAATTTTTTCTTCCCATTCATACCAAGGCCTCTGGTTATTGTAATACTTCAGTGCCATGAATATTGAATAGTCGCACACCCATTGGTTTTTAAGCACAAACTCAGCTATTTCATATCTGTATTTCTCTTTTGAATTAACAAAAGCCTTATACAATATCTCATATCTGTAATCAAACTGCTTTCCATAGTCCACATATATATCCCATGAATTCAGTATCTCACAGTCTTCGTGGGACAAAATCCCCTCTTCAGTGAGAACCTCAAGATCTATGTAGTACGGATTACCCGCAAATATCGAAAATGATGCATATGGAGAATCCCCATACGAAACAGGACCCATGGGCAAAAGCTGCCAGTATCTCTGTTTGCATGAATGTAAAAAATCCACAAAATCAAATGCTTCCTTTCCTAGTGTACCTATGCCGTACCTAGACGGAAGTGAGCTTATAGGCAGGAGTATTCCTGACCTTCTTTCCAGCATTAGATAAATGTTCTCCTTAATTAAAAATATAGCTGCTGCATTAACGTAATGCCATAATGACGCGGCATTCATATATAAATATGAAAACTCCGATGTCAAAGTGACATTCATTAAATGCAGCAGCCTCTAATCAATTATAAATATTTTTTTAATACTTCAGCTTTATCCGTCTTTTCCCATGGAAGATCAAGGTCATCTCTTCCGAAATGTCCGTAAGCAGCCACCTGTTGGTATATAGGCCTTCTGAGATTGAATCTCTCAATAATTGCAGCCGGTCTTAGGTCAAAGTTTTCTGCAACGGCCTTCTCTATTATTGCTTCATCAACCTTGTTTGTTCCGAAAGTTTCAACCATTATTGAAACAGGCTTTGCAACACCTATAGCATAGGCAAGCTCAACTTCACACTTATCGGCAAGCCCTGCGGCAACTATATTTTTTGCAATGTGTCTCGCTGCATATGCTGCGGAACGGTCAACCTTTGTGGGGTCCTTTCCTGAGAATGCTCCTCCGCCATGACGTGCATATCCGCCGTAGGTGTCAACAATTATCTTTCTTCCCGTAAGTCCTGAGTCTCCCTGAGGCCCGCCTATTACAAATCTTCCTGTAGGATTGATGAAATACTTTGTATCCTCGTCCAGCAGCTCTGCGGGTACAGTAGTCTTAATAACGTGCTCAATCAGATCTCTTTCAATTGTTGCTCTTTCAGCGTCCGGTCCGTGCTGTGTGGATATAACAATAGTGTCCACTCTTACAGGCTTGTTGTCATGGTATTCAACAGTAACCTGAGTTTTTCCGTCCGGTCTTAAATAGCTTACAAGATTGTTCTTTCTAACCTCAGTTAATTTAAGCGCTAGCTTATGAGCCAGGTATATGGGCATAGGCATCAGTTCAGGAGTTTCATTGCACGCAAATCCAAACATCATACCCTGATCTCCGGCACCTATCATGTCGTTTGTATCCTGATCATCTTTTTTGTACTCATCTGCTTCATTCACACCCATTGCTATATCCTGGGACTGTTCTTCAATTGATGTAAATACGGCGCATGTCTTGTAATCAAAACCGTATTCTGCGTTGTCATATCCTATATTCTTAACAGTATTTCTGACTATTTTAGGTATATCGATATAGCAGCTTGTGCTGATTTCTCCCGCTACAAGCACAAATCCTGTTTTAGTAACTGTTTCACAGGCAACTCTTCCATTTGGATCTTGTTCCATAATAGCATCCAAAATACCATCTGATATCTGATCGCACATTTTGTCAGGATGTCCTTCTGTAACTGATTCAGATGTAAATAACCATTTTTTCATAGTTCTATTCCTTTCTTTAAACCGGTATAAACCAATTTCAAATAAAAAAAACCCTTCCGCAGAAGAGGTCCATTGTCTAATTTGCCTCATCTTTCGGATATCCGCGGGAATTGGCACCTTGAATAATCAGGCTGCCGGGTTTCATTGGGCCTCGTCCCTCCACCACTCTTGATAAGGAGTATTTTTTTAAATCATATCATATACCATTTTTATTGTCAATATATATCAAAATTATTTCTGCTAATTTTATTTTAGTATTATTTTGTTTGCTTATTCAAAATCACTGGAACAAATTCTTCAAAAAAACGTCTAATTAAAAATGGAAATTAATCCTGTGTTTCTAAATATTACTGACTTAGTAACAGTAAATTAATAAAACATCACTGATTTTTGTGTTATAATGATTTCGTAAGTTTAAAACAGAAAGGAATGAGTTATTTGTTTATTAAGAAAATAGCGGTTTTCTCCGCTGCGCTGGCAATTTTATTAAGCTCAAGCGCATATGGAAGCAGCTTTTATACCGTATACGACCTGGCTGAGCAAACCAGGCTGTCAACCGGCATTACATACGAAAGAATAGAGAGGTACACCTCTGCCGGCTGGATGAACATAAATGTTGTACGTGCTAATTTAACAGATAAGTATACGGAGGTTAAACCCCTTACAAATGAAAACGGCGTATCTGTCCGCTCTCCTCTGAGTTCAATGATTAAATCCTCAGGGGCAACAGCCGCAGTTAACGGTGACTTCTTTTATATGGGAGACCCTACCTACACTTATGGCCCTCTAATAAGCGACGGGAAATTAATCACATCTCCTCTGCCCTACAGCTATGGCTACCCTACAGTTTCAGGACTTTTAGACGGAAACATAGACATATCTGTGTGGAACCCCGAAATTACTGTATACGGTTCGGACAGTAAAGTCTACAATGTTACAGTAATGAATAAAACATCTTCATTGGACTGGGCACCTACAATACTCACGTCAGACTGGAACAAAAACTCTCCGGGATACGACGGCAAAAAGGACATTGTTGAAGTTGTCATAGTTGAAGGAACTGTTTCAGAGGTGAGAAGAAATCAGCCCTCAACAATAATACCTGAAAAAGGATATGTATTGGCAAGCTGCAATGCTGCAGCCATTGAACAGATGGTGAATTCATTTGCACCCGGGAACCCTGTCACCCTGAACATTAAGCTTGACTTCAGTCCTGAAAATGTGGATTGGTCCTTTGGAGCACTTAACTATCTCGTTAAGGACGGACAATTAAACCAGATAAGCGATGAGGTGCTTGGAGCAAACCCGAGAACAGCTATTGGCTTCAATAAAGACAATACGGAAATGATTTTGGTTACTATTGACGGTAGAAATAAAAACTACGTTGGCGTTAAACAGACAGAGTTAGCTGAAATACTTCTGAGCCTTGGAGCATACAACGCTGTTAATATGGACGGCGGCGGCTCTACAACCATGGGCGTTGATTTCTTGAAAAATTCAAATGTCACAATTGTAAACATTCCTTCCGACGGAAGAGAAAGAAAGATTGCTTCGGGTGTTGGTGTTTTTAACACATCTCCGGACAGCAAGGAAATAAATAAAATAGAAATTATCCCTGAGCAGGACGCTGTTTTCAACAATACAGAAACAGCCCTTCAGTTGAAATTTTATAATGAATATTACACACCTCTTGATGTAAGCGTAAAAAATATTGAATTTAAAGTTTCTCCTTCGGATGCGGGAAAAGTAGTAAATAATATATTTTATCCAAGAAAGGCTGGTAAAGCCGTCATTACCGCAGAATCGGGAAATACTGTGAGCCAGGTTGAAATAAATGTGCTTGCTGAACCTGTGGCTTTGAAATTCAATACTGATTCCCTGACCCTTGGTTTTGGGGATACCTACGAGATAGGTGAAATCCTCGGAGTTGACAAGGACGGTATTTCAGCCTATATTCCGGCAAAATATGTTTCCTATTCCTACAGAAACAGAATCGGAAAAGTAGAAAACGGAATTTTTACATCAGGTGATGTAAGCAATACGGGTGCAATAACAGCTACCTTTGGAAATGCCGTAAAGCATATTCAGGTTAAGGTAGGCTATAATTACAAGACACTGTACAGATTTGAAAGTCTTGAAGGCCTGAAGCTTAAATTGTATCCTGAAGATTCCATCGGGAGCATGTCTGTTGTACAGGATTTCTCTAAAGAGGGTTCAGGCTCATTGAAGTTAAATTACGATTTTACTAAAATGACTGATCAAAGTATTGCCTTTGTCGAATTTGGCAATGACGGCGAAGGAATCAAACTGGAAGGAAAGCCAAAGGCAATAGGCATGTGGGTTTACGGCGATGGAAAAAATCACTGGCTTAGAACAAGAATTCATGATGCCTACAACAACCAGATAAAGATAACATTTGAAGATGAAGTAAACTGGACAGGATGGAAATGGGTTGAAGCGCACATTCCTGATGGAACAGCCTATCCCGTTACCTTAAGCAATATTTATCTCGCTGAAATCAATGAGACAAAGAAGGATAGCGGAACCATCTACATTGACAATTTAAGAATATTATACGAACCTAATGACAAAGAGCTTGGTCTGAAGCCAGAAACAGAATTTGTCGATTCTATGAAGGTGTCATCGTTATCCGGCGCTAAGGATAAGCTTGTTATAAACAATGATGAGAAGAAGCTTTCAGGAAACGGACAAATAATTTATTTTGACGGCATCGTAACAAACGGAACAATGAGTGCAAGCAACTCAACAATGTGGAACAACATTAAAAGCTTCATGTCCTATTCTGACAAGGTCCTTGTTCTTACAATGAATGCAGGGCCGACCAGCATAAATGATCAGAGGGAAGTGAAAGTATTAAAAGAAATTCTTGAAAAAGCCGCAGAAAATAATAATGTCTTCGTTGTATACAAGGGAGAAGATGAGAATACCATCATAGAAAACGGAGTAAGATACATTTCTTATGATGACACCTTTGAACTGGGCATAACGGATGCAGGTGTAAAATATAAAAATTGACATTTTTCGTACTTTCATGTTAAATTAATCTAAATTGGGTATAACATGTTATGAACTTATATACTTATGGAGGATTTATGTGGAAAGAATTTAAAGAATTTGCCTTCAGAGGCAACGTTTTGGACTTGGCTGTTGGCGTTATCATGGGTGGTGCTTTTGGAAAAATAGTAACATCCGTGGTAAACGACTTGATTATGCCTTTGCTTGGATATTTCATGGCAGGCATGGATTTTAAATCAATAAAATATGTTTTAAGTGAAGCCGTTATGGAAGGTGATGTTGTCGTAAAACCTGAAGCAGCAATAATGTTCGGCAACTTCATACAGAATATTGTTGATTTTATGATTGTAGCCATATCAATTTTCCTGTTTATTAAATTAATCAATAAATCAAAAGATAAATTTATAAAACAGAAAGAAGAAGAAACTCAGGCTGTTGAAGAACCTGCAAAACCAACTCAAGAGGAGCTGCTTTCGGAAATCAGGGACCTGTTGAAAGAAAAACATTAAAAATTCGCCGTTATACTGTTTTTATTTAAAAATGCGGACAAATAATTGTCCGCAATATAGGAAAACAGTATATACTAATTCGCATCAAAGGTACTTATTTAATGCGAATTAGTATCATACGGCGTTTTTTTCTTGAAATTTTTCAATATTGCTGTTAGAATAGCCATAGTAAAATATTTGGAGGTAAAAATGAGTTTATATACAGAATGGAATGAAAATCTTAAGGATATTCAGACACAAGAAGAATACCAGGAATTTTTCAAAAATTACATGGGAAAAGAAGCTGAATGCTACAAAAAAATATTAGAATCCAAAAACCCTGTAATAAAGGGAAAAATAAAGGAATTAGCTGAAATCAACGATATGACTAATGTACAGTTCATAGGCTTTCTCGACGGCGCATTAACAAGCTTAAAGGAAGAGTTGGACCTAGACTCACTGACAGAGGATTCTGACATAACTGTTGAGCTTGACTGGGAAAAACTTCTGTGGAATATGCATGATGCCAAAGCAGAGTGGCTTTACGGCATGGATGAATGGAACAACATATTTGATGAAGAAGAAAAAAAGCGAATCAAAAAAGATTACAACCGTTCAAAGCAAATTGTTGTAGGAGAGAAAACCGGAAGAAACGATCCATGTCCTTGCGGCTCAGGCAAGAAATATAAAAAGTGTTGCGGAAAATAGCCCCTTTGGGAGGACATCATGAATAAGACTAAGGGTATTGCCTTTGGTGTCTTAGCTGCTTTTATATATGGTTTTACACCCATACTCGGTAAACTAACATATGCAGAGGGAAGCAATCCCTTATCTCTTACGTTTTACAGGAATCTGCTTTCCATACCGTTTATTTATTTTGTGCTTCGGTACAAGAAGGAAGAAATTAAAATAAATAAGGTAGAGTGCAAAAAGCTCGCCATAATGGCGGCACTAGGGTCCACTCTCACTGCTCTCACTCTGTACGGGTCATATAACTATATATCTGTAGGAATGACCACCACTATTCACTATATATATCCCGTGCTGGTAACTGCGGTATGCATATTGATTTTTAAGGAAAAAATAAGCAGGGAAAAAATTGTTGCCCTTGTATTGTCAACCATAGGGGTAATGATGTTTTTTGAGGGTAGTTTCAGTATAATAGGTGTACTGCTTGCGTTGCTGTCCGGCGTTTTTTACGCAACCCACCTGCTGTACATGGACAAAAGTGGCTTGAAAACCATGTACCCTTTTAAAATATCATTTTACGGCTCGGTCTTTGCTTCAATTTATTTGTTTATATTCGGAATGGTCAGCGGCAGCCTTGTATTTGAAATATCCTTAAAGGGATGGCTATTTACGGTGTTGGTCGCATTTTTTGCATCATTCCTGGCAAATACCTTTATTCCAATAGGCGTAAAGTATGTAGGACCCACCGTAACATCAATTGTAGGAATGTTTGAGCCCATAACAAGCGTTGTTCTCGGAATATTGATTTTAAATGAGCCGGTAACCGTAAGAAATATCGCGGCATGCATTTTTATACTGGCAGGAGTACTGATTGTTACACTTGCGAAAGATAAAACAAAGGCAACATAAAAATTATTTGTACATTATTATAATTTATGGTAGTATGAATTACGATCAACTTATAACAGAGTAGATAAGATGCGTTAAGTGTTGAGGGATGGGATGTCGCCCTCGAACGAAAGACTTTGTCTGCGGTATCTTGTCGCTTCCGCTGTATTTGAGAATTATTTTATTATTCTCCTATATTGTGCGGAGGTATTATTTGCTCAATAAAGGAGGATAATATGAGAGGTAATACTGATTCGCAAAAATTCACATCGTTGACCATAGTGAGGGCAGGCCTGTTTATTGCCATGAGTCTTGTACTGAAGGTCATTTTTGAAATTTATATACCGTTGGCGGGTATTCCCGCACTGCGAATAAATTTCGCATCAATACCGCTGATGCTGTCAGGCATGGTTCTTGGACCTGCAGCAGGCTTCATATCAGGTGCAACAGCTGACCTTATCAACTTTATTGTTAAGCCCGGGGGGCCATTTTTTCCGGGATTTACGCTTGTCAGTGCATTAAGCGGATTTATTCCCGGATTTATCTATAAATACGTAAGGAAAAATATCAATTACAATTTGTTAAACACCGCGTTTATATCACTTCTATCCGCAGGGTTTGTAATGGTATTTGTCCATAACGGGTTGCTTAAATTTGACGGCACAATTATGTATGACGGGAAACCGCTAAGCTTCATATACATTGCGGGCTTCTTTATTCTCGTCGCAATCTACCTCATACTACCTGCCAAAATAACATCTGCAGACAAAGATTTGAGCATGAGCAGGATTGTTTTTGCGGTCAGTGCAACGCAGCTTATAACATCAATTTTATTAAATACTTACTTTCTATCGATTCTATATGGAAAGGGCTTCATGATATTTCTTCCTGCAAGAATACTGACAAATTTCTTTATGATTCCCATGTATTCAATAGTAATAGCCGCAATACTCAATGCGGTAAAAGGAAGATTCAAACTGTGAAATTAAGCCGCCTTCAAGGCGGCTTTTACTTTTTAAATTACATATTTTGACGATTTATGCTGTCTGCTGCAAGCTTTCCTGTTGAAAATGCTGCTTGTATGTTGTAACCGCCTGTGTCACCGTCATAATCTATTACTTCTCCGGCAAAATACAAATTGGGTTGTAATTTCGATTCCATGGTCTTGAAATTAATTTCGTCAACAGCAACGCCCCCCTTGGTCACCATTGCCACATTAAAGCCCCCGAGCCTTTCCACAGTGAAAGGATGTGCGGAAAGCAGTTCACATAGTTTTCTTCTTTCCTCCTTATGAAGTTGGCTGCATTTTATTTCCCCGTCAATATTTCCAATCTCCGTAATCTTTTCAATAAAACGCTTAGGAAGGTTCAATCTCTTCAATACCGATGCAACGCCAGAGCCTCCTGAACCTAATATGAGCTCGTCTAAAAACACCCTGAATTCTTCATTATTGCTATAAGAAGTGAAATTTATCTTTAACGTATCACCTTTTTCAAAATATCTTGAGTTATTGAGAATAACAGGTCCGGATATATTCACGTGAGTAAAAAGAAAGTCTCCCGTAAATTCTTTAAGCTTCCTGCCATCCCTCCATTGTGAAACCTTAACATCTTCAAAAGAAACTCCGGATAAATTCTTAAAGCCATAATCCCTCACATATACAGGAGTAAGCGCCTCCGACGGCTTTACAATTTTATGTCCAAATCCCTGCGCAAGCAAATATCCGTCTCCTGTAGAGCCTGTGAGAGGATATGACATCCCTCCGGCAGACACTATGAATCTTTCCCCCACATACGTTGATTTATTGGTTCTTACTGTAAACATTCCTTTTAGAGAGTCATATTCTGCTTTCATTGCGGCTTCATCATAAATTATTTCGGCTTCGTTTTCCTTTACGCTTTTCAGCAGCACCTTCAATATATCTGATGCATCAAGTGTTACCGGAAATACTTTACCGTCATCTCTCACCATACTCTTCAGCCCTTTTCTCCTAAAAAACTCCATGGTATCTCTGTTGGTGAAATTATAAAGAGCGTTCTTCAAAAGCCTTCCTTTACTGCCGTATCTGCTTAAAAACTCACTCAATTCACAGCTGTTTGTATAATTGCATTGCCCTGCACCCGATATCATAAGCTTTTTGCCGGCATTTTTATTCTTTTCTATAATCAAAACCTTTTTTGATTCAAGAGATAAGGCGCTGAACAGCCCTGCCGGACCCGCGCCTATAATTATAACATCATACTTCATTATTCGTTCCTTCAACTAATTCAATGTTTTCTGCACTGTCAGCACCATTTTCATCTTCCACTGCACTTGCGCCGCCTTTATTTACAATAGCTTCTTCCAAAGATAGAATATTATACTTTTTTTTCATTTTACTTAAATTTGCTGCAGCTTCAACGCGATACTCCGTTTCATACTCATCTTTGTGAATACCTGCGAATATAACCCTGCCACTTTCTTCATCAACCTCAAAAGAAGAATATTTATTGTTATAATCAAGTGCTATCTCCTGTTCCCTGGCATTAACGAAATCATAAAGAATAAAGGCTCCAGTGTCTGGCTTCTGCATTATAAATGAGGATGTATCCGCAATAAGATATGGTTTCTGCTTTGAATAAAATGAGCTTATTATACTCTTTTTTTCAATATCGAGCATCTTCCGCTCTCCTTCATTTCCGGTTATTATCATAATAAACCTGTCATTTATTCGTTCAAGGTATCCACTTTTTGCAAATGCCGCTCCGTTAACGAGTTCAGGCTCAGTACTACCTACACTCCATAAAAATATCTGGTTGAAGCTGTCACCGTAGCCGGTTGTGTAAAACAGTATGCTGCTGTCGCTATAACTTTCAAGAATTTCAATACCCCTCAGGCTTCTGTCAAGCATTGTCCTGCTGCTGTCCAAGTAGGACATAATATCATTTTTATCGGTTTTTTCCGAAGAAAAGTCCGGAATACCTTCATTGTCTAAAATATTCAGCTTAGCTTCGACATCCTGCAGCTTTGAAATCACTGCTTCATTATTTTTTGCAAGCTCAAGGTAATCCCTATCCTTTTTATCTATCTCTGATTTAAGATTTCCTATTTCTTCTTTTAAGCTTTCATTTTCCTTTTTTATTTCTCCTGAATTTTTAATTTCCGCATATTCGCCCGGTCCTATTCCAGTTTCCTGAGAGGCTGGAAGCATGGTGCATCCGAACAAAACAGAAGCGGAAACTATTAAAACAGATATAACTGAAATTCTCCTCATCATTTTCATCTCCTTGCCTTAGTAAAATATAGTTAGCAAAAAAGCATCTTATAAGATGCTTTTTGCTGCTACGGGATAATAATAGTTACTGCCATATATTCTCCGTTCTG
>DAMAEI010000003.1:30234-35697 GCA_031997345.1 Sedimentibacter sp.
AGAAGTATTTACGTTGACATTGTAGCCCACTCGCAAATCATTGATTGATGCATTCTTGCTTCCTATTGTTACAACCACGCTGTTGCTCACAGTATATTGCTCAACATCACCATTTTTATCTGCAATTTTTATTTTATTAGTGCCGCCGATTATTATCTCTTTAATCGTTCCGCTCATTTCAGCTTCCTTGGCAACCGTGTTAATTTTTATCATGTCATCATATTCCGTGGTGACTGTAACTTCGTCCCCTACTCTTACTCTGTCAAAGCTTGATTCCTTATCATTTCTTGTTACCTCAACGCTACTGCTCAGTTCAAATGTTTTAATAACATCTTCCGCTGTCTTCACAGAAACCTTTATAGGATAGGATGAATAATCAATAGCTGATATTTTTCCGTCATAATATTTAATTCTGCTCACTGCATTAATCTGATATACTTTATTATTATCTAAAAACAATGTTATTTCATCATTTTTCTTAAGGTTCTTCAGCTCGGTTGCCTTTCCGTCAAGGTAAACCTCTGCTGAGGATGGCACATCATACTTGATTTTGTCCTTATCCTTATCCTTGTTATAAATTGTAACAGAAGCAGGTGATGAGTAGGCAACCGTATTGATTATTCCTCTTGCAATTTCCTTAGTGCTGTCAGCTTCAATCTTAACCGCATATTTATTTTCGTCAACCTTGCACTTAACAAGCATGTCCTTTTTTAAATCAGAATATTTCTTTGTTCTTCCGTTTATATATATTTCTGTACTATTATTGACTTTTACAACACTTTCAACATTTTTGCTATTGTTGATATAGATGAGAGATTCTCCCTTTTCTTCTGCCAGTTTTGTTATAAAGCCCTCTGCAATAGTAGTCGGAACATAATTATCCAAATCCGGATAAATATCATTTTTTTCAATATATCTGAAAGCCTTGTCCAACACTGTGGAAATTTCAGCTCTTGTTATCTTATTTGTAGGGTTGATATTTTTTTTACTGTCACCCTGAAGTATTTCCTTATCGTACATCACATATATATATGGTCTTGCAGCTGTTGATATCTTTTCAGCATCATTAAAAGGAAGTGTGTACACCTTCAGACTTTGCGCCTCATCTCCCAGCATCATAGCCTTTGTAAGAAGAACCGCTATTTCTTCCCTTTTAGCATCTTGAAAAATAGTTTTCTTTGAAAACATATCCTTTATTCCATTTTCAGATACAACTCCAAGATCAATAATTACAGCCAAATATTCAAATGACCATTCATAGTAGCGAGTATTTGGCATTTCCTCCAAGACAGGCTCATACTTTTCTATAATTTCATCCTTTATATCTTTATCAATATCGTAAAGTCTTGACAACATAACAAGAGCTTCAAGTACAGTAACATTGTTATCAGGTTTGAATGTTTTATCATCATATCCCGAAACCAGCCCGTTCTTTGCCACCCTTTCAATGAAGCTCTCAGCCCAGTGATTTGATATATCTGTAAATGCAACCGCACTTGCAGTAACTGTAAATACAATAGTAAGAACAACAGTCATCAATATTATTTTATTTAATTTGCTATGTTTCATAATACCTCCTCCCCAGCCATATTTTAATAAATTATACCATAATGCGAGTCATTCTGCAAATTATTATTGTTAAAGAAATCTTAAAAATCAATGCTCTTTGGGATTGTTTATGATATTGCTCCGCAAAACTATTGACATGCGACAATATTGTGATAAATTTTAATAATACAATATAATAGCAGCATAAAAAAGGAGGACGCAATGGACTTAAATAACGCAAGGATTGAAATAAACCGCATTGACAGAGAAATAGTGATCTTGTTGGAGGAAAGGTTTGATTTTGTAACAAAAATCGGGAAATATAAAAAGGAAAACAACCTTCCTGTGTATGACTCGGAAAGAGAAAAAATTGTAGTAAATAACTGTATCAGCTATTTGGACAATAAAGAATATTCAAAGGCCATTGAAGATGTTTATAGACAAATAATGGATTCAAGCAAGGAGTTGGAAAGATAGCAATAGTTAATTTACCGCCATTTCCGGAGAAAACCTCCGAAATGGCGGTACTGTTAATCCCTGTTAACTTCGTTTTTTTGCAAGTTCAAATTCATTCTGTATTTCAGCAGAAGGCTCTCCAGTCATTTTCGATACCACATAAATGAAGATACATGAAATTATAAATGCCGGAAGCAGCTCATACACTCCAAAAATACCTCCCATTGGCTTAAGAATCAGTTTCCATATAAACACCATTATACCGCCGGACAGCATACCTGATATGGCTCCTTCTCTTGTAGTTCTTTTCCAAAAAAGCGAGAACAACGTTATAGGACCGAATGTGGCTCCAAATCCCGCCCATGCAAATGACACTATTGTAAATATGACGCTGTCCTTATCGAGAGCTATAATTATTCCTACTAGCGAAATAACAATTAGTATCATTTTTGAGATGTTCATAACCTGTTTATCAGTTGCATCCTTCTTAATGAGATGCTGGTATATATTTTTAGAAAATGCAGATGCCGCAATCAACAAATATGAATCCGAAGAGCTTATGGTTGCCGCCAGTATGCCCGCCATAACAAAGCCTGCAATTAATGCCGGAAGCAATTTCTGTGAAAGCACAATAAATACATTTTCTGCTTCGCTGTATGTGGACAGTTCTGCAGGAAACAGTGCCCTTCCTATAATTCCTATAGAAACAGCTGCAATAAGGGAAATTATAACCCATACAGTAGCAATTCTCCTTGACTGTTTTAGCTCTTTGGCATCTCTTATTGCCATAAACCTCAATAAAACCTGAGGCATTCCAAAATAACCAAGTCCCCATGCCATTGTTGAAAGCACCGTATATAATCCATATTTTCCTGCTTCTCCGAATTGAGGAATTCCATTTAGAAGAACCTGAGTGCCATCTGTTCCCAGTATTGGTGAAGCTATGCCGAAAAATTCAAAAAATCCGGGGATAGCCTGTGCATTTGCAATTACAGCTGCTACTCCTCCGGCAGCTACAGTACTTGCAATTAATATTGTAACAAGAGCTACAATCATTACAAACGCCTGCATTGTATCAGACGCCGTTTCAGCAAGAAATCCTCCTACAAATGTATAAAACACCACAAATACAGCTCCGGCAAACATCATATACTGATATTTAAATCCAAATAACGCACCGAAAAGCTTGCCAACCGTAACAAAACAGCTTGATGCATAAACAGTAAAAAATACAAGTATAAATATAGCCGCAATCGTCATAATTACCTTGTTCTTTTCTTTAAAACGATTGCTGAAAAAATCTGGAAGCGTTATTGAATCTCCTGCAATAACCGAATAATTATGGAGTCTCTTGGCCACAAAAAGCCAATTTAAGTACGTACCGGCAGCCAGACCTATAGCTGTCCATATTGCATCGCTCAGACCATACCAATACGCTACTCCCGGAAGTCCCATCAAAAGCCATCCGCTCATATCAGAAGCTTCTGCGCTCATGGCTGTAACCAATGGGCCCAGCGACCTACCTCCTAAAAAATAGTTTTCACTGCTTTCATTGGCACGCTTTGCAAAATAAAGTCCAATACCTGTAACAACGGCCATGTACACAATCATTGAAATAAGAATTTGTAATGTGTCACCTTTCATTAACGTACCTCCTTCTTTAATTTTTTATAAAACTTAGTATAAATATAAGTGCAAATTTAAATAAAGTCAAGAATAAATAATATTGTAATTTGTAGAATACAGGGGGTGTTAGAAGAATATATAATCGTTGAAATATTAACAATTAATCTTCTAAAGTTAACGCCACAAGACAAAAGTAGGTATGTATTAAAATACATACCTACCTAATAATCTTTATTCTATTAATTTTCTTATGACTTCTTTTACCGTGGTGATTTTATTTACATCTTCAAGATTTGCGCCCGAGAATATTAGCCCTCCCCGTCCTTCTACCGCATCAATAAGTCCCAAAGATATGCAGTAGGGAATAGTCGCAGGGTTACAATTGGGCATACATTTATAACACCTGCTTATAACGCATCTATTTTCCATAGAATCTGTAATAAATTTATTTTTTATCGCCCTTGCCGGCATGCCCACCGGACTTTTAATTATTATTTCATCATTCTTCCCGGCATTAACGTAAGCAAGTTTGAAATTTTCATGGGCATCACATTCGACTGTTGGAACGAACAAGCTTCCTATCTGAAATCCATCGGCTCCGGCCTCCTGAAGCTCCATGATGTCTTCCTTTGTGCGTATTCCGCCTGCTGCGATAACTGGTATCATAACGCCGTGCTCTTTTTCTATACCCATTATAAGTTCCTTGACTTCCTTGACTATTTCCTTAAGGGAGGCACATTTTTCTTCAAGAAGTTCATTCATCTTAAAACCGAGATGTCCTCCTGCAAGCGGTCCTTCAACTATAACCGCATCAGGAAGTCTATCATGCTTCAAATAACTTCTGATAATGACTCCTGCAGCCTTGGCTGAGGATACTATGGGAGCTATCTTAGTGGATGTTCCTTCAACAAGTTTAGGAAGCGCAAGTGGAAGACCTGCACCTGAAACTATTAAATCTATTTTTTCCTCAACAGCTTTCTTTACGTATAACTCGTAATTATTTATTGCTGCCATTAAATTTATGGCTATTATACCCTTAGTTTTTTCTCTAGCTTTTTTTATTTCCTTTCCTATTGCCCTGAGGTTTGCTTCAACAGGGTTTACCGCAAAATCAGGCTCGCGAAATCCTATCTGCACCCCTGAAATAGTGCCGATTCCGCCTTCATTTGCCACGGCTGAGGCTAAACCAGACAGAGAAACACCTATGCCCATGCCGCCTTGAATTATTGGAATTACATCCGTTAGATTTCCTATTTTCAATTCTTTTAATTCCATATCTTCTCCAATATTTTTAATATCTATCTATTTGACATTCAAAGTATATATCTTGCAGTGTTTGTTGTCAAGAAAAAAAGCAAAATAAAAGCTCCTCCTTTAACAATATATAAGGGAGGAGCTTGATCTTAATTTTTCAAACTGTATTCATCAAGAGCTGTATTTGTTTGCTCCTGCTTTTCTTCGATGATTTCCTGAATCATCATGTCCTTAACCTTCATTAGCCTTGTCTGATTTCCTCTTTCATTTTCATCAAGTTTCATCTGAATATACTTTATGGTTTCCTGGAATTGAGGAATCATGACATATTCAAGAGCATTAACCCTTCTTCTCGTCTTTTCAATTTCCGCAGCCAAGAGCTGCACTTCTTTTTCAACAGCCGCCAGCCTCAAAAGCTCGGGAAAAATATTTGAAAGATTTTCAATTGCATTATCAAGTTCCGCCGAAGTGCCGGCAAAACCATAAGGATAAATATTGGATGTATCATCAGTGGTTGTCTTGAAGTCAAATACCGGAACATCAACACTCATGACGTTTTTGTTTCCTACCTCAATCGAA
>DAMAEI010000003.1:35707-36694 GCA_031997345.1 Sedimentibacter sp.
CCCTGCTTCGGATACATCAGGGCCTCATCCAATACTTCTGATGACATCACGGCACTTGCAATAACAAAGTTTGAGTAAACATTGGTTATATATGCCTCAACCTGCTCCCTCAGCACCTTATTTTCTCTGGCAAGCTCCAAAAATTGCTTCATAAGCTCATCACGCTTATCCTTAAGCATTTTGTGACCCTTGACCGCCACCTTCAAACGCTTCTTTAGAGTGGTTAAGACCATTCTGGTTGGATTTACATTCAATCTTGCCATAGGTTCACCTCTCTATCCTAACGGATAATATTTTTCGAGATATTCGTCCCTTATACGCTTTAATTCACTCTTAGGAAGAAGTGTCAATAAATTCCATCCGATGGTAAGTGTTTCTTCAATTGACCTGTTTGTTTCATATCCCTGAGAAACATATTTTTTTTCAAATTCATCGGCAAATTTGGCATAAAATTTATCCGCATCGGAAAGTGCGGCCTCACCTAATATTGCCATGAGCTCCTTAGCCTCTTTACCTCTTGCATATGCCGCAAAAAGCTGATTCAGCACATCAGAATGGTCCTCTCTTGTCTTTCCTCTTCCTATACCCTTGTCTTTTAAACGTGACAATGAAGGAAGAACATCTATAGGAGGCTTAATACCCTTTCTGTAAAGCTCACGCGAAAGAATAATCTGTCCCTCTGTAATATATCCTGTAAGGTCAGGAATAGGATGTGTCTTGTCATCTTCCGGCATGGTCAGTATTGGAATCATTGTAATGGAGCCTTCAATATCTCTCTTTCTTCCCGCTCTTTCATAAAGTGTGGCAAGGTCCGTATACAGATATCCCGGGTAACCCCTTCTGCCCGGTACTTCTTTACGTGCTGCGGATACCTCACGAAGAGCTTCTGCATAGTTTGTTATGTCCGTAAGGATTACAAGCACGTGCATCCCTTTCTCGAATGCGAGGAATTCAGCAGCAGTCAGCGCCATACGCGGTGTTGAAATA
>DAMAEI010000003.1:36704-41540 GCA_031997345.1 Sedimentibacter sp.
ATACGTTCTATGGCAGGGTCGTCTGCTAAATTCATAAATAATACTGTCCTGTCTATTGCACCTGTTTTTCTGAAGTCCGATATAAAGAAATCCGCCTCTTCATATGTTATACCTATTGCTGCAAATACAACGGCAAATTTTGAATCTGTCCCCAAAACCTTTGATTGACGTGCAATCTGTGCAGCCAAATCAGCATGAGGAAGACCGGAACCCGAAAATATAGGGAGCTTCTGTCCTCTTACCAGTGTGTTCAATCCGTCTATTGCCGAAACTCCTGTCTGAATAAATTCATCAGGATAGTCACGTGCAGATGGATTCATCGGCAGTCCGTTAATATCCAATCTTTTTTCCGGTATAATTTCAGGGCCGTTGTCAATTGGGCGACCAAGACCGTCAAATACACGTCCAAGCATGTCATATGATACTGCAAGCTCCATTCCTCTTCCCAGGAACTTCACCTTGCTCTCCGCCAGGTTTATACCTGCAGCACTTTCAAAAAGCTGAACGAGAGCATTACTTCCGTTAATCTCAAGAACCCTGCAGCTTCTTTGTTCACCGCTTGGGAGCTCGATTATACCTAATTCATCATATGCAACATTTTCAACGTTTTTTACAAGCATTAAAGGTCCTGCTACTTCCGATATGGTTTTATATTCTCTAATCATACTACTCGACCTCCTTGCCTGCCGTTAAAGCAGATATTTCTGTTTCAATCTGCTTCCTGATGTTTTCGAAAGTTTCTGAAACCTTACTTTCTTCCGTATATTTGAATCTTCCTATTCTTTCTCTAACCGGAAGGTTCTCAATAGCCTTGAATTCAGCGCCTTCTTTCAGCGCATCAATTCCGTCATGATAATACTTCATAATAAGTGTAAGAAGCTTATATTGCTTGTTGAGCGATGTATATGTGTCTATATCATGGAATGCGTTCTGATGCAGGTAGTCCTCTCTTATAGATCTTGTGGCTTCAAGCTTCAGTCTGTCTCCCACCGACAATGAATCAACCCCTACGAGCTGCACAATTTCATTTAATTCCGCTTCTTCCTGAAGCAGCCTGATTGTTTCAGAACGAATATCAGTCCATTCTTTAGCTACATTTTCGTTGAACCAGCTTCCAAGTCTATCCGCATAAAGTGAGTAGCTGTTCAACCAGTTAATCGCGGGGAAGTGACGTTTATAGGCCAATTGAGCATCCAATGCCCAGAACACTTTAACAATACGTAAAGTTGCCTGCGAAACCGGTTCGGATATATCTCCTCCAGGAGGTGATACGGCACCTATGGCGGACAATGCTCCTTCTCTTCCTTCTGAGCCAAGACTTATAACTCTTCCTGCTCTTTCGTAGAACTGAGCCAAGCGGGATGCCAGATATGCGGGATATCCCTCCTCACCGGGCATTTCCTCAAGACGGCCTGACATTTCACGAAGCGCCTCAGCCCAGCGTGAAGTTGAATCAGCCATCAGCGCCACTGAATATCCCATGTCTCTGAAATATTCCGCAATTGTAATCCCTGTATAAATTGATGCCTCACGGGCTGCAACAGGCATGTCGGATGTGTTGGCGATCAGCACTGTACGCTTCATCAGAGATTCACCGGTTCTCGGGTCCTTCAGCTCCGGAAACTCCATCAGTACGTCCGTCATTTCGTTTCCGCGCTCACCACAGCCTATATACACAACTATTTCCGCATCCGCCCACTTGGCAAGCTGATGCTGCACAACTGTCTTTCCGCTTCCGAATGGCCCCGGTACAGCGGCAACTCCTCCCTTTGAAATAGGGAATAATGTATCTATAACTCTCTGTCCTGTTACAAGTGGTTGCTCCGGAACCATTTTTTCCTTATATGGTCTTCCTTTTCTTACAGGCCATTTTTGCATCATTGTTAAATTAACATCTTCACCGTTGTCTTTCTTTACAACGCACACAATTTCTTCTACAGTAAAGCTACCTGCCTTTATATCGGCAATCGTACCGCTTATTCCGTAAGGAACCATGATTTTTTGCTGCACTACTATAGTTTCCTGAACAGTACCGATTATATCACCGGCCTGAACCTTATCTCCAACCTTTGCAACCGGCACAAATTCCCATTTTTTCTCTCTGTTCAGAGAAGGAACGCTTATTCCTCTTGCGATATTGGGTCCGGCCACCTTTCTTATTTCTTCCAGCGGCCGCTGAATTCCGTCATATATTGTTTCTATGAGTCCCGGCCCCAGCTCAACAGAAAGCTGTGCCCCAGTGGATACCACCGGTGCGCCCGGTGCCAGTCCCGCTGTTTCCTCGTATACCTGAATAGATGCTCTGTCACCGCGCATCTCAATTATCTCGCCAATCAGTCCCTGCTCGCTTACGCGCACAACGTCAAACATATCTGCTTCTTTCATGCCCTCGGCAATTACCAGCGGACCTGATACTTTTACTACTCTACCCTGGCTCATTAATTTAATCACCTGCTTTCATTATTTATAACTAATCATTGTTAAAAAGTATATCCGCACCAACTGCTTTTTCAACAGCTTTTTTAATATTTTCTATTCCTATGCCTGTTGTCCCCTTCATTCCCGGTATAGGGATTATTGCCGGCAGACGCTTTTCATCATATTCGTAGATAGTATCCTTAAGCTCACTGTAGAAGTTTTCTGTTATATAAATAATAGCAAAATCTTCTTCGGCAATGGATTTAAGCTTGCTTTTTGCATCTTCCGCCGAGGAGCAGTCAAAAACGCTAAGACCTACAGCCTTGAACCCCAGGACGCTTTGCTTATCCCCTATAACTCCTATTTTATACATACGTCTCCCTCACCCTTTCTCTGATAAGTTCAGGCGAGATTCCTGCAAGCTTTCCTGCCAGTATGATTCTTGCAATTTTAATCTCATTATCCTTAGCTATTAAATAGCCCGCCAATGGCTCTATACCAAACGGGACATATTTAGCGCTCTTTATGTGGTCGATAATTTTATTATCCAACAGCTTCTCTAAAATTGTATATTTGCCGGTTTCAACTAATGCTTCTGTCCCTGCAATGAAAATATCCTTAAATCCATATGCAGAAAGCTGTTCGGCAAATTTTTCAAACGGCTCATCATAGCTCTTAATAAACACTTGCTCACTTATTTTCCCGCCATTTAAGAAAACCTTGGTAAAAAAGTCCCAGGATTTATTCATCCTTTTGAGCCTTACATACGTTTTTAAATTAATTGCGTCTATTTGCAGCTTGACATAGTCTATAATAAAATCGCTGTGAGTCTGTTCTGCCGAATCAAGCATTTCATTATAACAATATTTATCTAAAATTATATCAATCAGCTGAGGATCGTTTGTTTTGGGAAAGGTCTCTATTATTTCTTTAAGGGCCTTTTCCATATTTTCTGTAAGAGCTGAAAAATCCCTTTCCTTTACGGAATATTTCAGAACTCTTAAATCAATGGAGCCTGTGTCAACAAGAATATCTGAAGCATCAATTCCTAAATATTCCGCTTTCATAATAGCCTTTAAGTTATGGTAATCATACGGAAATAAAAATATGTTGAAGCAATCTAACTCCGGAGCTATGGAGGTTATAAAGTCATATGTTTTCTTATGCTCCTCTGCCAGAATATCCTCATAATCGGCGCGGTTCGTATCTTCACCACCGTTTCCGTAATTTATGTCTTCCAGAACTCTCAAGGCTTCTTCTATTGTTTTCGCATCTATCATTTTCTCTGCTCTTTCCCGTGTAAGCATATTTTTTTCTACACTTCTGACACGTGCAGTTGAAAACAGATAGTCTGTATCCTTAATCTTTGCCAAAGCCATTCCTCCTTTCAGGCAGGAAAATTATTTAAAAAGTACATTTGCAACTTCATTTGTCAGCTCATCTCTAAGAAATTCTAAAACTGTTTCAAATGTGCTGTTTATTTCAATTGCACCGCTCTTCATAACAAAGCCGCCGCCGGAATTCACAGTGTCATCACTCAATACAAACTTTCCCTCGCCTAGTTTACCATTGACGGATTCAATCAGCTTTTTACCTATTCTTTCTTTATCCTGCTTGTTCAGAATTATCTTTCCTTCTTTGTATGGAAGTTTAGCAATTTCATTGGTCATAAAGTCAATATACTTATCTTCCGGCATTGATTTAAGCTTATTCAATGCTTCATCAAAGCTTTTTTTAATCGCATCCTGTTTTGCACCAAGCATCATTTTTCTTCCCTGAAGTTCTGCCGCAGAAATTTTTCTGCTTTTTAGGCTTTCTGCATCCTTGCCTGTATTTTCTACAGCAGCACTCTTAATCGCTTCTGCTTCCTTCTCAGCTTTATCTATTATTTCTTTCTTGCTTTTCTCTGCATTATTTAGGGAAATTTCTGCAATTTGTCTAGCGTCGTTTAAAATATTAGCCGTTATATTTTCAATGCTCATTTTCTCACATCCTTATTTAGAATTTTAGTACATTAATTTAAAATGTTAAATTGAAATTCCATTTATCATAAGGAAGGAAATAAGTAATGCCAACACTGCATATGTTTCAACCATTGCCGCATAAACCATTGCCTTTGCTATTTCTTCAGGTCTTTTTCCAATAAGCATAATACCTGAAGCAGCAACCTTACCCTGGTGGATAGCTGAAATAATACCGACTATTCCTATAGGCAATGATGCCGCAAGGAAAAATCCTCCCTGCGCAGCCGTTAATTCTGCCATTCCGCCGCCCAGCAGACCTATTTTATTAAGAACTATAAAAGCTATAAGCAAACCATAAATACCCTGTGTTCCAGGCAATGCCTGTAAAATCAATGTTGAACCGAATTTTTTGGGGTCCTCTGCCACAACTCCTGCTGCTGCCTGCCCTGCTATA
>DAMAEI010000003.1:41550-48417 GCA_031997345.1 Sedimentibacter sp.
CCGATACCTGCCAGTGCCGCAACTGAGGCTCCTAAAATTGCTAAAAAGTTACCGTTTGTTAAAATATTCATTTAATTTTCCTCCTTAATAATTTTGTTATATTTTGTTTTCTTAGCTAAGGGATTGAATGCTTCTCCCCCACCCTCATAAAATTTACCAAAGAACTCTACATATTGTAATCTTGCTGCATGAACAAATGCACCCAATGCATTTATTGCAAAGTTGAAAACATGCCCTATTAGAAGGACTACAAAAAACAGTATAAAACCAAAAATGTTTCGCCCGCCCATTGAACCTAATATACTCACAACAGATGAAACAACCCCTGTTGCCAGCCCCAGAGCAAGAAGCCTTGAATAGGAAAGAATATCACTTAAGTAGCTCGTGATGTTGTATAAACTCAGCACGCCGCTGATAAGTTTGCTTACTATGCCGGTTTTAGATCTTCCCTGAGTCAGTACCAATCCTATTGCAAAAATTATTGTCATCCATGTTCCAATTTTTCCCGAGCCTGGTATTATAGAATTTCCAAAAAGCATCAATGCAATTCCTATGATAAGTCCGTACCAGAATCCTATATCAAATACCGCATCAATCTTCTTGCCGTCCCTTATAAGTATGTAAGCCTGTATACCCATGCCCACAAACAAATGAATAACTCCAAATATGAATGAGAAAATCAGAAGCGTCATAGGCTGTTCCATAGGATTTATCCAGATAGGTTTCAACGTGAAATCCGAATTAAACAAAAGTTTAGCTGCAGCAGGTACAGCGTCACCGAACCAACTCCCGAACATCACTCCCCAGAATGCAGTGGAAATTCCGCAGTAGAAAAACATTTTAAGCATTTTTTGCATTGTACCTTCTAGACTGAACTTCTTCAGTACAACGTAGCACCCTATTGACATAATAATCCCGTATCCAACATCTGCAAGCATGAGACCGAAAAATATGCAATAGAAAGGCGCCATATATGAGGTAGGATCTACATTTGATGATGAAGGCAGACTGTACAACTCAGTAATAGATTCAAACGGCTGTACAAATGACCCATTTTGCAGCATTACTGGATACTGTTCACCTTCCTCTGGTCTTGTTATTTCATTCCAGCATTCAAATTTACTTAAAACATGCTCAACCTTTTCTTTGCATTCTTCCGGAACCCATCCTTCAATATAAAACGTTGTATCTGTTTTAAGCATATTGCTTAATATTTTATTTTTATCTCTTTCAATAATCAAATAGTCATAAAATATCTGTATATCTTCTTTCATCGGAACAAAATCAGAAATACTTTTTTCTATATCTATCTTTTCCGTCCCAAGCTCCTTTAATTTGCTTTTGTATGCAGCTGCATTTTCTGCAGCAGTTCCTGTCAGCTCTTTAAAAGCGACGTTATTAAAGCCATATTGCTTAAGAGTATCATATATTTCTTCTTTTTCCTTTGTTAAACAAATAACACAAATGTAGTGCTGATCTTTGTCACTGCTTATAAGGTTTAACAGGCATCTATCGGTTTTTTGCCGCAAATCATCATTAAGCTTCTGAATATCGGCTATATTTGGGACAACGCCCATTAAAACACTCGTATATTTTGTTTCGGAGAGCTCTAAAGGAAGTTCATAGCTTAGCCAAGGTGTGAGACTTAATATAGAAGCATCGATTTTGTTTTCCTCTGATATAATCTCATTCAAAGATTTGTTCAGCTCAAGAATCTTAGTTACGTTTTCCTCGGTTTTTCCGTTATTGCCGGTCAGTCTGTCAAATTCCTCCAATGATACGGTTTTTCTTGTATGAAATAACGGTTTTTTATTTTTATCGTATTTTTCAAGACTGGTAAGAATTTCACTGATTTTAGATATCTTAGCATCATAATTTAAGACTTCAGCCTCATTGCCATCCTTCTTTACATAAGTAAACCATTCCGGATCCGCAAGTTTTGTGTCCTGTGAGCTAATTTCCACAACTCCCAAATCCATTATTTCTTTAATAATCGAGGATTTCTCCTTGTTCAGGCCAATGATGCTTATTTTGTTCATTTTAACTATCGCCACTGGTCTTCACTATCCTTTCCAGTATGATTGAAGCAGCATAATCCATGTTTTCATCAGCCTTCTTGAGAATACCTTCACATTCTTTTGCAGACCTATCAATTATATTATCATATAAAAGCTGTCCTTCAGATTCAGCATTCTTAAGAAAAACAAGGCCTTCAGATTGAGATTTTTCCCGTGCTTCATCAATTATTTGCTGAGCTTGCGCATTTGCATCGGCAATAACCTGTTTAGCTTGGGAAACAGCTTCCTTCTTAATTACTTCTGCCTTTTCCTCCGCGTCTCTTATTGCCTTAATAATTTCAATCGACACTATACCACCACCTTAGTCTTGATTTCAGGAAAACATATTCATTTTCCATATACTTACTATAGAATACATTCAATAATTTGTCAATATAATAACCTTGCCCGAAATTTGATGTAATTATGCATGTCAAAGTTAATTCCAAATAAATCAAGATATTAATTTAACATCTGCATATATATTAAAGTATAATTATTTTAATTTCGGAAAGTTATTGCTTGTAACCTATAGTAATATTAAAACTCCATTAATTTAATATTACTGTATCAGTATAATTATAAAACATTTCTTTAACAAGTACGCACTTTTTTGTACCATAGTACCTAAAAAGGTACTTAAATTGTCTTTCTGATTCCCATATCATTGTTATTTTTTAAATTAAGCTCCAGATAATCTGCCCCAAATCCATGCATCATTTCGAGCAGCGGAATGATTTTTTCACCTAGCTCCGTCAGTCCGTATTCTACCCTCGGAGGCACAACAGGATAAACCTTCCTAAATATAAGGTGATCATCTTCCAGGCTTCTTAGCTGCTGCGTGAGCATTTTTTGTGTTACATCCGGAAGCCTTCTTTTTATATCATTAAACCTGAGAATATTTCCGCTTAAATACCACAAAATCATTATCTTTCTTTTACCGGACAAAAGCTTCTGTACCAATACCATAGGGCATTCATTGTACTTTATGCATTTGTCGCTCATATGGCATGTATTGTGCATTTCTTTGTTGCTAATCATTATATCACCTCACTTTTTCATAGTATCTTTTTGATACTATGTTTCATTTTAGCATCTATATGCTTAAAAAGTATGTACATGCTTTTATTATATCACACACCATCAAATATATAAAGAATGAATTTTGTTAATATTTTATCACACCTACCTCAATTTAACAATAATAAAATAAATTACCGCAAAAAAATGCCGCGGTTATATACTGCGGCATTTTGCTCCATTTGTTCATTTATTCAACGGCAAATATCAATTCTGCCTCAGCCGCCACCTCTCCATCCACATATGCTGTAGCGCTGCCTATTCCAAAACTCCCTTTAAGTTTTGATATTTCAGTAACAAGCCTTAATGTATCCCCTGGACTTACCTTTCTTTTAAATCTGGCTGTTTTAACTCCTCCGAAATATACAGTTTTATTTTTGAACTTTTCCAGAGATAATATTGCCACTGCCCCGGTCTGGGCTAACGCCTCTATAATCAAAACACCCGGCATAACAGGATTGCCCGGAAAATGTCCCTGAAAAAATTGCTCATTAATAGTCACATTTTTTATGCCAACAGCCAGCTCACCTTCTTTAAGCTCAACTACCTTGTCAATCAGCAGCATGGGATATCTGTGAGGTATTATTTTTTGTATATCGCTTGAATTCAAAATCATATCAGCTTACCTTATGCTTTTTTAAAATAAGCGTAGCATTATGTCCGCCAAATCCAAAGGCATTTGACAATGCATAATCATATTCTTTCTCAATGCCCACATTTGGAACAAAATTTAGTCCCAACTCAGGATCTGTAACCTTATGGTTGATCGTTGCCGGTATAAATGAGTCCTGAAGAGACTTAGCGCACACTATTGCCTCAACTGCTCCTGCCGCACCCAGCAGATGACCTGTCATGGACTTTGTGGAACTTATGGGCACATCTACAGCATATTCCTTAAATATATTTTTGATTGCCTGTGTTTCAAATTTATCGTTGTACTTAGTGCTTGTGCCGTGAGCGTTTATATATCCTATATCCTCCGGATTGATTCTTGCATCCTCAATGGCATTACGCATAGAATTAGACTGTCCTTCAGAGCTTTCATCCGGTGAAGTCATGTGGAATGCGTCACAGGTTGCTCCATAGCCAACAATTTCTGCATATATTTTTGCTCCCCTGCTTACGGCATGGTTGTAATCCTCGAGAACCATTACCCCTGCACCTTCTCCCATTACAAATCCGTGTCTTTCCTGGTCAAAGGGTATTGATGCCCTGTTTACATCCGTAGTTGTTGATAATGTGGTCAATGCCGCAAAACCCGCAATTGAGGAAGGGGTTATGGCGGCCTCTGAACCTCCCGCCAGCATTACATCGCATATTCCGTCTTGAATTCTTTTATATGATTCACCTATAGCATTTGCACCTGTGGCACATGCTGTAACAGTTGAATAGTTAATTGCTTTTGCCTGATACTTGATTGCTATTAAGCCTGATGCCATATTTGATAGCATCATGGGAATAAAAAATGTTGATACCTTGCTCGGTCCCTTGGTGAGAAGTTTTTCATGTTCGGCTTCGATTGTGTGTATTCCTCCCACAGCACTTCCTACTACGCAGCCAAATCTGTGACTGTCTACCTTTTCAGTATCAAGGCCTGAGTCTTTAACAGCAATATCGGCAGCAGCAAGGGCGAAATGGCTGTATCTGTCCATCCTCTTCGCTTCCTTTTTTTCGATGTAGGTTGTAGGATCAAAGTCTTTTATTTCTGCCGCCAGCTTAACATTGAATTCAGTTGTATCAAATGATTCAATTTGGCTTATACCGCATTTTCCTTTTTTTATATTTTTCCAAAACTCAGTACCTGTGCCTATGGGGCTCACAACACCTATTCCGGTGATTACAACTCTTCTTTTCATAAATCCTCCTGTTTACATGTAGTATCCGCCGTTTACCGACAATATCTGACCTGTTATATATGAAGCCTTATCCGAAATTAAAAACTCTACTGAATCAGCGATGTCTGACGGCTGTCCCAGTCTCTGTAAAGGAATATTTTTCATCATCTCGACCTTTACATCATCTGAAATTTTGTCTGTCATATCAGTTTGTATAAATCCCGGCGCAATTGCATTTACAAGTATATTCTTCTTCCCTAGCTCCCTGGCCATGGACTTTGTCATCCCTATCACTCCTGCTTTAGAGGCAGAATAGTTAATTTGTCCGGCATTTCCCGCAAGTCCCACAACAGAAGAAATATTTATTATTCTTCCGTGCTTTTGCTTAATCATTTTTTTCGATATGTGCTTGCAGCAATTGAATGTTCCTTTTAAATTTGTTTCTATGACTGTATCAAATTCTTCCTCGCTCATGAGCGGAAGGAGGTTATCCCTTGTTATTCCCGCATTGTTAATAAGTACGTCAACGGCTCCGAATTTTTCATAAGCTGTATCAATAAGTTTCTTGGCATCTTCGTAGCTTGATATATCACATTGCACAATTACATTCTCAGTTTCCTTATTCACAAAATTGTTTATTAAGTCTTCCATTGAAGATGTATTGCTTCTGTAATTCAAAATTAGGTTATAACCAAGCTCATTCAGCCTTGAAGCTATTGCAGCTCCAATGCCTTTTGAAGCCCCCGTTATTATAGCAGTCTTCATAAATCCCCTTTCCGGCAACAGCCAATAAATTTTTTAATGCCTCACTAAACAGCCTTTGCATATGATGTCTGCAAATAAGACTCAAGAGATGAAACACTGTCTATATTTACCGAATTGATATTTTTATCAATTTTCTTTAAAAATCCTGACAAGGTTTTTCCCGGTCCTATTTCTACAAATGTAGTTACACCATCGGCAATCATTTGTCTTACACAGGCTTCCCACTTTACGGGGTTATAAACCTGCTTCTCAAGCTTAACAGCAATTTCTGAAAAATCAGAATAATACATTGCATCTACGTTTGATATAACATTACAATATGGCTTTTTAAATTCTATGTTATCCAAGTCCTTTTTGAGCATTCCACCTGCGGGTGCTAGCATTGATGTATGAAACGGTGCACTAACCTGAAGCTTAACAGCTCTTTTTATATTAAATTCTGCCGCTATTTCCAATGCCCCCTCAATTGCCTCGCTCCTTCCTCCTGCCACTATTTGCCCCGGACAGTTGAAATTTGCGGGCTCAAACAACCCATATCTTTCTGTAACCGCATTGCAGAAGCGTATTGCATCCTCATCAGAACATCCGAGAAGCGCAAGCATTCCGCCTTCTCCAACCTGAACTGCATTCTGCATGTAGCTTCCTCTGTTATACACTAATTTTACAGCTGTTTCAAAATCTATTGCTCCGGCAGCTGTGAGAGCCGAGTATTCTCCCAGACTCAGTCCGCCCATCGCGGCCACATCGCCGTCAAAGTTTTTCTTCAGTACTTCATAAATAGCCATACACACTGTGAGCAGTGCAGGCTGAGTTATTTTAGTTATGCTCAGCTCCTGGTCAGGACCCTCAAAGCATAGCTTCTTTATATCAAATCCCAAAGCTTTGTTTGATCTATCAAATATTTCTCTGCTTTCCCTGAAGTTTTCGTAGAAGTCTTTCCCCATACCTGCGTATTGAGCACCTTGTCCGGGAAAAACAAATGCTGTCTTACTCATCATTGCCTCCTGATACAAATGAACTTAAGTTTCTCATAATATCTTCCGCTTCCTCAAACATTTCAATAATTATTTCTTCACAGCTCTGTTCCTTATTTACCAAGCCCGCAATTTGCCCTGACATTACAGAACCAT
>DAMAEI010000003.1:48571-77966 GCA_031997345.1 Sedimentibacter sp.
TAAATTGAGTAACAAGCTTATTTTTCAAAACTCGTACCGGATGCCCGGTCTTTCTGCCCGTTACCGCCGTATCCGTATCACTTGCTTTTTTTATCTTATTTTTGTAGTTTTGATGAACACCGCATTCATTGGCGAGCAAAAATCTTGTACCCACCTGCACTCCTTGTGCACCAAGGCTTATGGCTGCAGCAATTCCTCTGCCGTCTCCTATACCTCCCGCAGCAATAACGGGGATTTTGACAGAATCAACTATCTGCGGTGTGAGACACATTGTGGTTATTTCACCTACATGTCCTCCTGCTTCCGCTCCTTCACATATGACTGCATCCGCCCCTGCCTTTTCTAAATGCTTTGCAAATGCAACCGAAGGGACAACAGGTATAATCTTTGAGCCTGCATCCTTCCAAAGCTTCATGTATTTTCCTGGATTACCTGCTCCCGTTATAATAACAGGCACATTTTCTTCAACCAGTAAATTTGCCACCTCTTCCGCATGAGGACTTAAAAGCATTACATTCACTCCGAAGACTTTATTTGTCAGCTCCTTTACTCTTTTTATTTCTTTTTTCAGAGCTTCAGCTGTATTGTTTCCGGCCGCTATTACTCCCAGGCCTCCGGCTTCTGAAACTGCCGCCGCCAATACCGCATCAGATATCTGAGCCATGCCCCCCTGAAGTATTGGATATTTGATATTCAAAAGGCTGCATATATTTGTATTTATCATATAGTCTCCTTCATATGTATTTCTTCCCTTTACTAAAAAACGCCTGCCGGCGTTTTTTTCGTCTTTTTAATTAATTTTGTTTGCTTTCGATGTAGTCTACGATATCTTTAACTGTAGCCAGTTTGCCGTAATCATCTTCTTCAATTGTAACATTAAGTTCATCTTCAATTTTGCTGATAAGTTCGAATAAGTCCAATGAATCCGCACCAAGGTCATCCTTGATTTTGCTTTCTAGCTTTACATTTGCCTCCTCAACATCTAACTCTTCAACTAATATTGCCGTAACTTTTTCTAAAATCATGTCATCCTCCAACTATTTTAAATATCTATTATTTTGACTTTATTATTTATTCACTATCTAATATTTTGACAATCGAAGTATATAACAAAAACAAATATTTGTCAATATATTTTTGTTACAAATCTCTCAACAATAAATCCATAAAATCGAAGCCTGTCGAATGACAGGCTCAAAAGTCTTTTTATATCATCTTTTTTATAATGGCTTCTTTTATATATTGTGCTGCTTTTCCGTCCCCATAAGGATTCACTGCGTAGGCCATCTTTTTATATTCTTCTTCATTATTAATCAGTACATTTATTTCGCTGAAAATAACATCTCTGTCTGTTCCCACAAGCTTTGCTGTTCCGGCTTCTATTCCTTCCGGTCTTTCAGTTTCTCTCCTTACAACAAGAACAGGCTTACCTAAGGATGGAGCTTCCTCCTGAACCCCACCGGAATCTGTAACAATTAAAAAGCATTTCGCCATTAAATTTGTAAATGGCAGATAATCAAGAGGCTCGATTAAATGAACATTTTTCATATCCCCGAATACTTTGTATGCAATTTCCCTCACCTTAGGATTTAAGTGCATCGGATATATGACCTCAACATCACTGTTTTTTTCTGCTGCTTCCTTTACGGCAGAAAAAATATTTTCCATGGGTTCCCCTATATTTTCTCTTCGGTGGGCGGTTATAAGCACCACTTTTTTATTTTTAAAATCTATGCTGTTAAGCTTTTCATCATCAAATTGATATTCTTCGTCTATAACCCATTTCAATGCGTCTATGGATGTATTGCCGGTTATAAATATTTTACCGTCATCAAAACCTTCCTTTAAAAGGTTATCCCTTGATGTTTCAGTTGGCGCAAAATGAAAGTCCGCCAATACCCCTGCAAGCCTTCTGTTGGCTTCCTCAGGGTAAGGTGAATATAAATTTCCGCTTCTGAGTCCCGCTTCAACATGTCCTATTTTAACCTGGTGATAAAATGCCGCCAATGCTCCTGCAAATACCGTTGAGGTATCTCCCTGCACCAGCACAAGATCAGGTTTGAATTCTTCAATTACCTCCTCAAGACCAGTGAGAGCCCTACATGTTATTTGAGTGA
This sequence comes from Sedimentibacter sp., assembly GCA_031997345.1. Lineage (GTDB taxonomy): Bacteria > Bacillota > Clostridia > Tissierellales > Sedimentibacteraceae > Sedimentibacter. The sequence continues at coordinate 50,689 of DAMAEI010000003.1, forward strand.
GCGTCTGGCCGCTTTGAAATATATTCAGGTCATAATCAGGCACAATATCAAAAATCCTGAGAACCTGATCAAGCATGTCCCTATGCTGAGCAGTAACACAAATCTTTGTTGTAAAATGCTCCTCATCGCCTTTAAAGGCCTTTACTATGGGAGCCATTTTCACAGCCTCAGGTCTTGTTCCGAATATAATAAGTGTCTTGATTTTATTCATAAAGCCTCCTATTGTTCTTTCCTGCTGAATAAGCCGCCTATTTTTGCAAAATAAAATACTGCGATAACAACTATGGTTGCAACTATTATTCCCGTAAATGGTTCTGTATCTGCTATGGCTATTGAAACAATTCCGAGCATCATGCTTATAAAATACATTATCAGCACGGTTTGTCTCTGATTTAGCCCTGTCTTCATGAGCTTGTGATGCAGGTGGTCCTTGTCTGCCTGCATAATTGGCTTTTTATTTACATATCTTCTTATGATGGCAAATGCCGTATCAAAAATAGGAAGCCCAAGAGCAAATATTGGCACTGCCAAGGCAACCGCCGCAACGCTTTTTATCATACCAAGCACCGAAGAAACCGCAAGCATATAACCTAAGAGCAGCGCTCCTGTATCACCCATAAATATTTTTGCCGGATTGAAATTAAATGGCAAAAATCCTAAGGAAGCTCCTGCAATTATAGCACATTGCATAACTATGAAATCATATCCCAGATTGGCAGCCGTAAAAAGAAGTGTTGTGGCAGCTATGCTGGCGACACCCGATGCTAATCCGTCCAGTCCATCAATTAAATTGATGGTGTTTGTTATCCCCACAAGCCAGAACAATGTTATTGGATATGACAGCCAATTCAGCAAATAGCTCATTCCTGTAGCGGAAAGAGGATTTGTGATAAAATGAATCTGAACACGGCCTTTTATAGCAACCAATGCCGCTATGACCTGCATGAACATCTTTATCTTGGCAGGCATGTCATACATATCATCAACAATACCTGTGAGAACAATTATTGTTGCACCAGCCATTATATGTATATTTGTGGATGTATGCGGCATGTATACGAACATGCACGCCATTATGGAAATATATATAGCCAATCCGCCAAAATATGGTATGGGCTTTTTGTGAATTTTCCTCGGATCCTTCGGCACATCCAGTGCCCCCACCCTTATAGCAAGCTTGCGTGCCAGAGGTGTCATTATGAATGATATAACTACAGCTGAAATAAACGCTATAAAATAACCTGCCATTTTAATCCTCTGCCTTATCTGTTTTTTCAATTTCCATTAATTTATTTACTCTTAGTTCATGTCTTCCACCTTCAAATTCGGCAGACAGCCATGCATCCGCTATGTCCATGGCTATGCCCTTTCCTAAAACACGCTCTCCCAGGGCAAGCATATTGGAATTGTTGTGAAGCCTTGACATCTTGGCCATGTATTCGTTTGTACACAGGGCGCATCTTATGCCCTTAACCTTGTTTGCCGCTATTGAGATTCCGATGCCTGTTCCACAAATAATAATACCTCTGTCGCATTGCCCCGAAGCCACCATTTCAGCCGCCCTTTTTCCATAGTCGGGATAATCAACCGAATCTGTATTGTAAACACCTATATCTGAAATATCGTAGCCACTCTTAGTCAAATGCTCCTTTAAAGCTTCCTTTAATTGAAATCCGCCATGGTCACATGCCAGTACTATTTTCATTTTCTCCTCCATAGACAATTGATTTATATTGTCTTTATATTGTCAATTATTTTTTTCAAATAAGCTTCTATTTCTTCTGCCGTTCTTGCATAATCATTATATCCTAAACCGTAGGGGTCGGCAATATCGGGATTGCCTTCCGCTTGTGCATATTCTTTCAGCGTATAAACCCTGTCAGAATACCGCGGAAAAGCATTCAAGATCACACTCTTGTGTCCGCCGGTCATCGTCAGTATTAAATTTGACTGTCCTATAATTTCCTCAGTAAGCTGTCTCGCCCTGTGGTTTGCAATATCTATACCTCTTTCAGCCAGGACGTCTACTGCCTTTCCGTTGGCGCAGTCACCTTCAAATGCACTTATTCCCGCGGATGATACATTGATATTTTCCATGCTGTTTATTTCAATCAACTTCCTGAATATGCCCTCAGCCATGCTGCTTCTGCATGTATTTCCCGTGCATACAAACAATATATTCATAAGAACCTCACACGTTTATTGTTTCGCTGGACGCTTTACCCAGTCTGTTCATTATTGCTTTTCCCAATCCCTCTTCGTCCACGGACTCAGCAAGTATTACCTCTGTCCCCATGTGATCGAAATCACGAAGACACTTAAATAAGTTAGACGAAATTGTAAGAGGTTTTGTTCTGTCTCCGCATGAAATTGTTGATTTTCCCAGATAATAATTTTCAGTCTGCACCGTCGACATTATTCCCGCTCTTTTACCTTCATGCTGCAGCTTTTCATAGTCCTCGTTTATTTTGCGCGCAATATCCTCAGTTTTTCCTTTATATAAAACTACCTTTGCTCTTGGTGAATAGTGCCTGTATTTCTGCCCGGGGGACTTAGGAATTATCTTTTCATCGCTTCTTATAATAGCAGGGTCATATTTGCAGTCTCCCAGCACGCTTACTATATCCTCCATAGTTATTCCTCCCGGCCTCAATATTACGGCTACATCGCCGGTCATATCAGCGACGGTGGATTCCAAACCTATTTCCGTACTTCCTCCGTCAATAATCATATCAACCTTGCCCATTAAATCTTCTATTACATGAGAAGCCTCCGTTGGGCTCGGCTTTCCGGAAATATTGGCGCTTGGCGCAGCAATGGGCTTACCGCTTTCTCTTATGAGCGCCCGGGCAATCTCGCTGACGGGCAGGCGTATTGCCGCCGTGTCCAGTCCTGCTGTTATTTTATCCGATAAAATATTTTTTTTATGTAAAATCATCGTAAGAGGTCCCGGCCAATATTTTTCAGCCAGCTTCACAGCATTGTCAGGAATATCCTCAACCAAATCGTGCAGCTCACCAAATTCTGCTATATGAACAATCAGGGGATTATCCTGTGGCCTTCCCTTTGCGCTGAATATTTTGTCCACTGCTTTATCATTCAATGCATCTGCTCCTATTCCGTAAACGGTTTCCGTAGGGAACACAACAATACCGCCTCTGTTTATAATTTCTGCCGCTTCCTTTATAATATCCCAATCAATATTTTCAGGATCCATCTCGACTATCTTAGTTTTAATCATTTCTTCCATTTTATACCTCATTGGTAATTAAGCGGCATAAGCCGCTCGCCTATCGTTTATTATATAATACATTATTACCATAAACAAGGACTTACTTTATTAATATTTTATTTCTGAAATCAAAAAGGACACATATATATTTATAAAAGACTGTGGGAGGAAAGATTGAATATTTTATATTACTTTGCAGCAGGATTTGTAATAGGCGGAATAGGAACATTCATAGGAGGATTATTGTCTCTGCTTATAAGCAAGCCAAACGACAGGACCGTATCATGTATGCTCAATTTTGCTGCAGGAATTATGTTATCTGTAATATCCTTTGACCTGATGCCTGAAGCATATGAAATAGGTGGTTTTTTCATAGTAACATTAGGACTTGCATTCGGTCTTTTAGCGGTTTTTGCAGCGGAAAAAATGATCCCTGAACATAAGCTAAGCCGTTTTAAGGGAAAAAAATTAAGCTACATGAGAATGAGCTTAATTATAATGATAAGCATGAGCCTTCATAATTTCCCTGAGGGAATTGCCGTAGGCTCCAGTGCCGTGTATTCGGAAAATTTAGGATTAAAAATAGGTATTCTCATAGCGGCCCACGATATTCCCGAGGGAATGAGCGTAGGTATTCCACTTGTAATGACGGGAGCATCACCTTTATCTGTCATTTTTCTGACTCTTTTGACGGGTCTCCCCACAGCATTCGGTGCCGTCATAGGTGCCGCACTTGGAGGCATCTCTGAATACTTCATAGCCTTCTGCCTGTCTGCCGCTGCAAGCAGCATGCTCTATGTTTCCTCCAGCCAGCTGATTCCTGAGGCGTATATTCTTAACAGAGGAAGGAGCGGCTCGGTATTTCTTCTGATTGGCTTCATATGCGGATGTTATCTGAGCTATGCCATATGATCACGCTTCCATATAAATATTTTCATAAATAAGGCTGCTTCTTTCAATAATGGTTTTAAGCTTCTGCAGATCATTTTCATAAAATCTTATACAAAGACCGCAACTGGAGCTTATGCTTCTCGGTACAGGTATTATCTTGTATTTTATATCATGCTTTTTCAAAGCGGCTTCCACCTTCATTGCATAGGAAACCGATTTAAACGTCATGTAGTTGTACTGTTCCATAGACATCCTTTCATTACTTGATCAACAATGTATAGTATAAGTATATCACACAAGCTCAAACAATCTAATGAAAAAAAGTTATACTCCGCTGTCGGGGTATAACTTTTCGTAATATATAAAAATGGTTCAAAATTACATTTCATCTAAAGTAAGGCCATATCCTTCAAAAAACTCATCCATAAAGATTCTCACATCCTGCCTGTCCATGCTATCCATTTCTTTCTGCAATGCCTGCTTAGCCTTAACAAACTCGCGATTTCCGGATTTTTCCTCTTCAATGCACTTAATGTACGCGCTTATTTTATCGGCAGCCTTAATCGTCTTCCATATGTCTGAATCCTCTTCCTTGGGTATAAGAGCAGGCTCATATACCTCTTGAAAATCCTCCGGAAGCATATTTAAAAGGCCTTTGCTTGCAGAAAGTTCCACTTCCTTATATGCAGTCCTGATTGCAGGATTGAAGTACTTCACCGGCGTAGGCAAGTCTCCCGTGAGAATTTCTGTCGCGTCGTGATACATGGCATACAGAACCACCTTGTTTGCATCAATATCTTTTTCGAGTCGCTTATTCTGAATAGTTGCAAGGGCATGTGCTATCATAGCTACATCCAGGCTGTGCTCTGACACATTTTCCTCTTTTGTGCTGCGCATCAATCCCCATCGGTTTATATATTTCATTCTTGAAATGAAAGCAAAAAAATTTGACTTTTTCATCTTACACCTATTTCTTAATGGCTGCGGTTGCTCCGTTGCTTTTCATGATTGACTTCATACCCTCTGTAGCTTGTATTGTACCATCCTTCATAATCCACATGGCTTCTACACCATCCAGCGATTCCACAAGCGCCTTTCCTTGTTCATATGGCATGAGAAATACTGTAGTAGACAAGAAATCTGCCATTCCTGAGTTTTCAGTAATAACGGACACCGACCTGAAATAATCTCCAGGCATTAATGTTTCGGGATCAATCAAATGGTGAATAACCTTATCCCCAACCATATAAAACCTCTGGTAATCTCCACTTGTTACTACGGATGCATCTGTTAAAAAAACTGTTTCCAGAACACTTTCTTCAGAATTTCCCAGAACGCTGTCAGGATTTTGGATTCCTACGCCCCATTTGTCTCTTATGCCGTCAAGAGGCTTTCCAAAAGCCCTTATATTTCCGCCTGCACTTATAATTCCGGAAGTTAATCCTTCCTTTACTATCTCCTGCACAACAATCTCTGTGGCATATCCTTTGGCCACGGCTCCCACATCAAGGCTCATAAGAGGATCATTTAAGTATATGGTGCTATTTTCAACATCAACTATAACCTTATCTATATCTGTATGTTCACTTGCTTTAATTAAATCCTCCATGGGAGGAAGCTTTGCATTTGAAGGGTCTGATTCAGCCGCATCTCTGTAATCATGCCAAATCTTAAGCACGGAACCCATGGCGATATTTGTCTTTGTCCCGACCTCTTCATACTCCTTCTTGCTGAAAAGCACCAAATCAATGATGTCCTCGCTCACCTTTACAGGTTTGACTCCCGCGTTGTCATTAATTGTTTTAATGTTGTTTATCCCTTCGTAATCATTATATTTATCATATAATTTATGAAGCTCCAGCATTCTTTCATGTATCTTTTCAGAATATACATCGAATTCTTCTTTAGTTTCAGTGTAGCCAACAACCTGAGTTACTGTATCAAAGGTATCCAAAAAACTATACGAATATTTTTCATACACAGGTCCATTATCCGGATTATTATTTCCCGGTTTATCACAGCCCGTTAAAGCAAAAATTAAAATTCCCGCAAGTATCAAAGGAATTATTTTTCTCATATTTATCACCCTATGATATAATATCAAATAATATCAATAATATCAATAAAAAACTCCTTTCGCGGGAAAGGAGTTTTTATTTTGTCTATTATTTTGCGTTTTTAATTGCTTCCGCAACTATTGACTGATATCCGTCAACAGTTATTGTTACTGAAGATGTTAACTCAGGAACGTCAGGAACTGCCTTATGGCTTGCATCTCTTTCCTTAACCTTTAATTCTGTGATTTCAGCAGCTGTCTTGCCTATCATCCACTCTTCAAATGCAGCCATCTGCTCAAACCATTCCTTGCCTATAGAAGAAGCCTTAACCATTCCGTATCCTTCTTTAATCTCTTGCTTTGTTTTGATTTCAGCTGTTTTATCTGATGTAACAACGCCGTTTTCATCGTAGTTTACTTTAACCTGAGCAACGTCAACGATTGATTTAACAACCTTTCCGTCCTTGTCAAGGGCTACTGCTGTCATATAAGTATCCACCTGAGCCACGGGCTTAACGTCTGCTGCCTTGTCTTTTGAACTTCCAATATGAGTTTCAACGCCTAAACCAACCTTTTCAGCTCCGTGTGCATCTTCTGCGTTTTTCCATGCTTCTTCAACAGCAGCTATGTAGCTTTCAACTGTTATTGTAACTGAAGATGTAAGTTCCGGAACATCAGGAACGTTCTTATGACTTTCGTCTCTTTCCTTAACCTTCAGACCTTTTATTTCATCAACTGTCTTACCGATCATCCAGTTTTCAAGAGCTTCCATCTGCTCAAACCACTCTTTGCCTATGCTTGATGCTTTAACCATTCCATAGTCAGGACCCAAATCTTTTTTAGACTTAACTTCAGCCGCCCTGTCTGAAGTAACCTTCATATCTTTGTCAAATGCAACCTTTGTCTGAGCAACATCCGCTGTTATGGATGCAACTTTTCCGTCTGCATCAAATCCAACAGCAGCTATAGTAATATCTGCCTGTGCAGTTGCAGTTTTCTCAGCTGTAGCATCTGTTGATTTTCCTATAGAAATATTTTGACCTAATCCAATTTTAGCGATTGAGCCGGCTTCTGCTTTAGGCTCTTCTTTCTTTGGTTCTTCCTTAACAACAGGATAAGGGAATTTAGCAGGATCTAATGCATTATTTACAGCATAGATTATAGCCTTGCTTGTTATTGTAGCGCCTGAAATAACCTCAACATCTGCTGAGTTCTTCTCAACCATCTTAGCAGGAAGCTGATCAATAGCGTTTGTTCCTATTCCAGATGTTTCTTTTTCTCCAACAGGCTCAACTTTAGTTATTTTGTCGCCTTCTTTTGTTACAGTTACTTTAACTTCCCCTCCAAAACCTTCAGCAGTTCCTGTCAATGTAACCGCTTCTGTCTTAGGCTGTGAATCTGCAGGTTTTGCACATCCAAATAATGATGTCACAAGCAATAAAACCAACAATAATGATACTAACTTTTTCATAATACCCTCCAAATTTTGTGTTATATATCGAAACAGGGTTATTATAGCACATCGTTCATTCCTTGACAATATTTTTATTTTTTAGTTGGTAATGATAATTTTCCTCGTAATACAAATTATTACATCTCAATTAGGTGCTCCAATGTATACAACGTTGATATTTAAAGCAAGTTTCACTATTGATTAAAAAGGCATGCAAATAAAAACAACCGCGAATCGTAACTTCGCGGCTGTTAAAATTACCCTTTTATTGACTAATATTTATCTTATTTACTTTTTTATTATTTTCTATGCTGTGTATATGCATTTCGTTATCAGAGAAGGTGTATATATAGTTTCCTATATAAATAATCCTCCTTACTTCATTTCCATATGTTCCTTCATCATATACATGACTGATTTTGTTTTTCAGCATGAAGCTGTCGCTACTTACATTATATACATATGCTCCGTTGAATTCAGTCTTGTAATTTTCGCCGGAAACACTCACCGGAAATGCCATCAGCCCCTTGCTCAGTGAGAACATCAATGACTTGTGATTGTAAAGAACTTCAGAATATGTTCCTGCTTCTCCGATAATCTCGGAACGTACTTCTTTAGGCTTATCTGTATCCGTAACATCAAACATGGAAATTTTCATACCCCCGTTTACAGTTCCGCCCCACTGATTTTCCTGAGTATCATAGCCAAATCCCAGTATGTGGTTCTCATCAACTATATGAAGATACGTGCTGTAGCCTGGTATCTTCAGCATTCCTTCCACAACAGGTTTTTGAGGATTTGAGGCATCTATTACAAACAATGGGTCCACCTGTCTGAAGGTGACCATGTAAACTCGGTTGCCTGCAAAGCGTGTGCTGTAAATCCTTTCTCCAGGTGCCAGCCCCTCAAGCATACCCGTTATTTTCAACTTATCATTTAAAATATACAGGTTGTTCTTTGATGTATTCTGCCACATTTCTCCGGTGGTTGTAGCAATTCTGAACATGCCTTCATGCTCATCCATGGAAAATTGATTTATAATCGTGCCCGGTACACTTCCCTGAGCTTCCACATCTATGCTGCCGCTGTTTAAACTGAATTTATAAATTACCGTGCTTGCGGTGTATACCGGATTGTACAATTCTGTCTGAGAACCGGAGTTATCATATGAATAATCCGCAATTGCCGCATACATACTGTCTTTTGAAACATATACCGTATCCGAGCCTCCCAGATATACATCCACATCAGGCTTTGATGATTTATCCGACAAATCAATGCCAACTGTGTACATATATCTTGAATCTATGTAACCAGGGAAGTATTTTATATCTCCGTAGCCTATTTCGTATTTCTTATCAGACAAAACATCCGTATAATAAGGAAGAGGAATATCTGGCTCTCTCTCGCTGTACAGGTCATAGTAATAATTTATATTTTTTGTGCTTATAAGGTACAGCTTATCTTCTATTACCCTGCCGGTAAGATAATTTCCGTCAAATATATATTCTTTTTCCAAAACAGGCTTTTCAATATTGCTGACGTTATAAACAAGCACATTGGTTCTGTCATCATAATACCTCGGAGGCATTATGCGCGCTTCGGACGACTTTTCTGAATTCATTATGTGAAAAACATTATTCTGCCCTATTACAACCAGCCTATTTCCAGTTGTAAATATTTCACTCACAGTTGTATTTTCAGGAACATTGACTATGGCTGCAACCTTGGGATCATAAGGGTTGGAATCTATAATCTTCAATCCTCCTGATGTGTTAATGTATATATATTTACCGTCATTTTTAATTATGTCCCCTTCCTGAACTCCCTCAACCTGATTGTTAGTCTCGGAGCTTCCGGGAACAGCAGGTGTTTCTACCCCTGCCGTTTCAGGAGATGCATTTACTTCCTTGTTTACAACAGCATCATCTACGGCGTTTCCTCTTACAGCCCAGATATAGTTGTACAGCTTTCCGTTATACTCCAACAATGCAAGCAGATTTTCTTTCGACCCCACCTTAAGAAATTGGCTGCGCTGAGCATTGGATGTATTTTCTCTTGTAATATAGACAGAATTTGTATCCTTATCCCACCTTACGGTATGACCCATATTCTCCGAAATAAATCTGAGAGGAGCATAGGTTCTGCTGTTTATCATCTTCGTTGATACGTCAATATTCCTTACCTCGCCGTTTACAATTACCTTCTCCTTTCCAAGAATCATTTCTATTTCATTATTTTCATCCTTAATAACCACTTCCGAAATATTTTTGTTCCAGTCAACCCTAGCACCGAGTTTTTCAAATACACCCCTTAACGGTACCAGCGTCCTGCCGTTTTCCACAACAGGTTCAACATCAAACTCTATCTTTTCATTATTAACGTATACATTTACCTTCTGTGCTCCAAATGCTGTCGGACTTAGACTAAATGCAAGGATGACAACAAGCACTGATATTTTTGTAATCATATTTGCTTTCATAATTGGTCTCCTTTCTATAAACTAATTTGCTTATTTAGACGTATTGCCAAACTGTTTTGTTCCCGCTGATTCATAGTCCGTTTACCTTTATTTTCTCCCTTTGGTCGCATACTTTGGGAGTTCGTTGCGGTTGACCTACCGCCGTTTTTTTCTCCCTGTCGGTCAAAAAAACGGGGTTAGGGCATACAAAATAGGTATAAAGGATTTTAAATCCTTTATACCCGTCAAAATAAAACTTAATCTTTAAATGTACTGCAGCAGGTTTCTTCCGGATGCTGCGCATTTTTTCCATTTACAACTATTCTTGAAGCCCCGCATATTTCAGAGTCATTGTATGTGCACTTTACAGCCTTGCATTGTATGTGGGTGTCGCTCTTCGGCTCGTGAACAGAGCTCCTCACACCAGGTTTTTGTTCTATAAACGTGTCGCAGCATGTAAATCGGCTTTCTTCCGCCTTTTCACCTTCAACATTCAGCGCAGGTGCCGTACATCCCTCTCTCTTGTTAAAATAGCAGTTGGTTACTGAACAAACTATATTTGCCATATAATGTACCACGATGCATTGCATCATTTCCTTTCCATTGATATCAAGATATCAATAGTCTGGCTCAATCTGCTGAAATTATGCACTGAAAGGCCACGGTCTATCTTTCAGAATAATAGGCTAAAAGAAGGTCCACCATTCTTCCATAGCTTTTTACTCCGTCATCCTGATTGTTGAATTTCAAATATGTGTCATTCACCTTATTTGATATTTCCGCAGTCTTGCCTTCAAATCTCTTCCAATAATCAGATGAATATTTAAGGTCACTTCGCACACCATCGGAATATGTCTCGTACAATCTTGCAAATTCTTCATAGTCCTCACCGTAAAGTGCGTTCATGCTGTATGTAAGGGCGAGCATTGTTCCACTGTATTCAAAATCACGGAATCCTGAATTGATACATGCAAGATATGAAATAAAATTTGCTTCATCCTCACGCATAAACCCTCTAAGGTGAACCAATTCATGCAGCATTACAGAAGGAAGCTGGTATGGCGGTACGTGGGCATTGACATTTGCTTCAAAAGAAAACGGGAAAAATACTCCTGATATTCCCATATATGACATAACATCGGAAAATAACACCGGCTTGGGCGCAGGATATCTGCCCTGCAAAACCTGATATTTTTCCGCCGCTCCATCAAATGAATTCTTTGCCCTCACAGCCGTACCGTAATAGTCCTCATCAAAAAGCTCAGCTGTTCCTCCTCTGCCCGTATTCAGGGAAGCCCTTGCTTCATTTGCATCAGCTATGAGTATTTCACACAAATTTATTAATTCTTCCGTAGAAGATTCTCTTATTTTTAATCCGCTGTAGTAGGTGAACTCATTTCTGTAATAATTAATACCGCAGAATAAAACAAACAGAAAATACATTATGCTTGCTGCAACAGCTATATTTAAAATAAAGCCTTTAATATATTTCAGGTTCTTTTCCAATGCAGACCTTATGATAACCAAGAGCAAGTATACGGCTAACACAACAATCAAAGACGCTATAATAAATTCTGTCAATGAAAACCTTACTATGGAAGTAACAAAAGATATTGCTCCTGCAAACACGGGATATATATTCAAAGCATAGAATTCGGCAAATCCTGTACCGTATTTCGCAATTAATGTCAAAATCAACGAAACAAGCATCAGGATCAAAGCAAAAATTCTTCTCTTCATAGAACCACCCTCAATTTAATTTTTAAATTATTATATCACAATAAGCATACTGTTTAATAAAAATTATCAATTTTTATTTTTGTCTCTTATCTTTGTACAGTTTATCATATTTGTTCTTGCAATATTTTCTCAATGATAATATTATTAAATCAAATATATTTAACGGGGGCATTCCATGCGCGAAATATTTGAAAACATTATCAACAATAATATTAACTATACAAATCACGGAAAAGTCGCCACATATATACCTGAACTTGCGAAAGCAAGTGCCAGCGATTTGGGTGTTTATCTCATTACCCTTGACGGAGATGAATACTTCGCCGGAGATTACAACAAAAAATTTACAATGCAAAGTATTTCAAAGGTTCTGACACTTATGCTGTCATTGATGGATAACGGTGAGAGCAAGGTTTTTGAAATGGTGGGCATGGAGCCTACCGGGGACAGCTTTAATTCAATTGTTGACCTTGAACTTAAAAATATTCATAAGCCTTTCAATCCCATGATTAATGCCGGAGCAATTGCTACAACATCCCTTCTGTCGGGAAATTCTCCAAAAGAGAAAATTGAAAGAATATTGAACCTGGCAAGGAAGCTTTCCGATAATTCAAGTATAAAAATAAACGAGGATGTGTACCTGTCCGAGAAACTGACCGGAGATAGAAATCGTTCCATCGCATATTTTATGAAGAGCTTCAATGTAATAGAAGGCTCTATAGAGGACATACTTGATGTATATTTCAGACAGTGCTCCATAGAGGTCACCTGCCGTGATATAGCAAATATAGGATGTGTTCTCGCAAATGACGGCGTATCGGTGAGAACAGGTGAAACTATTGTACCGAAGCACATTTGCCGCATTACAAAGACTATAATGTCAACCTGTGGACTATATGATGCGTCGGGAGAATTTGCGGTTCATATAGGTATTCCGGCAAAATCCGGAGTAGGTGGAGGAATTATGGCCGCCGTACCAAGAAAAATGGGAATAGGAGTATATGGCCCTGCCCTGGACGAAAAAGGAAATTCAATTGCAGGAATACAAATTTTAAAAGAACTCTCAGAAAAATTGGATTTGGACATATATTAAAAAATGGTCTCAGCCGAGACCATTTTCTTATTAATGCTATTTAACTTCAACTACCTCATATCCTGCGCCTGTAACTGCCTTGGACAGCACATCTCCGCTTACTTCTCCTGTCAGTGTAACCTCTGCTGTCTTGGTGTTAAGGTCAACAACCGCATTCTCCACTCCGGCAACTGCCTTCAATGCCTTTTCTACTGCTGCCTTGCAGTGTCCGCAGCTCATTCCTTCTATAACTAAAACCTTTTTCATTTCATTTCCTCCGTTTATATTATTTGATTTATTTGATAAGTCTTCTGTTATGACTTGTGTGTCATCATTCTTTAGCACCGCTCCCGTTCTTTCGGACCCTGCCGTCATTCTTGCAGGTTTGAAAAATTTAAGCCTCAGTGCATTTGATACAACCGAAACCGAGCTCATGCTCATGGCTGCCGCAGCAAACATGGGATTAAGCTTCCAGCCTAATACGCTGAAGAATAGTCCGGCTGCCAGCGGTATGCCCACTGTATTGTAAATAAATGCCCAGAACAAGTTCTGTTTTATATTTCTTATGGTGGATTTGCTCAACTGAACCGCGGTTACCGCATCCAATAAATCGCTTCTTATGAGGACAATGTCCGCCGATTCTATGGCAACATCTGTTCCTGCGCCTATGGCAATACCCACATCGGCTCTTGCCAGAGCGGGGGCATCGTTGATTCCGTCCCCGATCATGGCTACCTTTCTGCCCTGCTCCTGTATCTGGCGTATCTCTCTTTCCTTGTCCTGAGGCAGCACCTCTGCAATTGCTCTGGTTATTCCTAGCTGCTTTCTGATTGCCTCGGCTGTTTTTTTGTTGTCGCCTGTAAGCATTACAACTTCAATTCCCATTGCCTCAAACTCTTTTATTGCTCTTTGGCTTGTTGGCTTCACCACATCTGCCACCGCTATTATGCCGAGCACATTCTGCTCATCGGCAAAATACAGCGGTGTCTTGCCTTCGTCCGCAAGCCTGGTACTTTTTTCTTCAAAATCATTTATATTAATTTTCTTTTCATTGACAAGTCTTAAATTTCCGATAAAGTACCTGCTTCCATTTACAACAGCTTCCAAACCCTGACCCGGTATTGCCTCAAAGCTCTTTACTGCATAGAGTTCAACTCCCCTGTTTTTGGCTTCTTCAACAACTGCATCCGCCAGCGGATGCTCTGAGCTTTTCTCGGCTGACGCTGCAATTTTAAGCATTTCATTTTCATTGATTCCCTTGGTTAATATATCCGTAACCCGGGGTTTTCCTTCGGTTATGGTTCCTGTTTTATCCATGACCACTGTCTGTATTTGATGAGCAATTTCCAATGCTTCAGCTGACTTTATAAGTATTCCGTTTTCAGCTCCTTTGCCGGTTCCCACCATTATTGCCGTTGGTGTTGCAAGGCCCAAGGCACACGGGCAGGATATAACTAAAACCGCAATTCCTATTGACAGCGCAAATTCAAACGTAGCACCCATAATAAGCCATACGACTGTGGCAATTACCGCTATTGTAATTACAACAGGAACAAATATGCTGCTAATTTTGTCTGCGAGCTTTGATATGGGGGCTTTTGACGAGCTTGCCTCCTCAACCAGTCTTATTATCTGGGACAATGTTGTGTCGTCGCCTACATTTTCTGCTTCAAATTTAAAATAACCGGATTTATTGATGCTTGCCCCTATTACCTTGTCTCCAACCTTTTTCTCTACAGGAATACTTTCTCCTGTGAGCATTGATTCATCCAAGGAAGAGTTACCAAAAATAATCACACCGTCAACCGGTACTGATTGGCCGGGCTTAACAATTACAGTATCTCCCCTTTGCACATCTTCAACAGGTATTTCAAACTCCTGCCCGTCTCTTTCAACCAATGCTGTCTTCGGAGACAGGTCCATGAGCTTTCTGATTGCATCGGATGTTCTTCCCTTTGCTCTGGCTTCAAGGAACTTTCCGAGAGTAATTAACGCTAATATAACCGCTGCAGATTCAAAATACAGGTCCATAGAATATTTCATAACCATATCCATGTCCATGTGTCCCAAACCGTAACCTATTTTATAGATTGCAAATATTCCATAACCCACTGCCGCGGTTGTTCCTATGGCAATGAGAGAATCCATGTTCGGTGAGCCCTTGAACAGTGTTTTAAATCCTACTGTGTAATATTTTTTGTTTATTATCATAACCGGAAGAGCTAAAAGAAATTGGGTAAAAGCAAATGTTATGGAATTCTCCACTCCGTGAAATATATTTGGCAGCGGCCATTTAAGCATGTGCCCCATGGCGAGATACAAAAGGGGTACCGCAAACAGGAAAGAGATTATGAGTCTTTTCTTCATTTCCTTAAATTCCTTTTCCGCATCGGATTCCTGTTCTGCTTTTGGAGCGGCATTTTTCCTTTCTGCAGATGAAGCGCCGTAGCCTGTATCTTCAACCACCTTTATAATATCTCCCTCTTCAAGTACAGATTCGTCGTACTTCACGGTCATGCTATTGCTTAGGAGATTTACATTGGCCTCTATAATCCCGTTTGTATTGTTTATGTTTTTCTCTATCCTTGCGGAGCATGCCGAGCAGGTCATGCCCGTAACATTAAATTTTTGTGTCTTCATTTCTTCCCTCCTTTATTTAGATACCTTATCAATAATAGAAATAATTTCATCTATTTTGGCTTCCTCGTTTCCCTGCTGAAACGCCTGCTTCACGCACATGTGCATATGTGCCTTCAATATTTCATTATTGGCCTTTTTCAATATTGACTGAACTGCCATAAGCTGGTTGGAGATGTCCATGCAATATCTGTCTTCTTCAACCATCTTTAATATTCCTTCTATTTGTCCCCCGGCTGTTTTCAGCAGGCGGTTAATTTTATCCTTATCAGCCTTCATAGCTACCTCCTCATATACACCCCCACCCGGTGGGGGTGTATATGAATACTATACTCCTATTTCATTTTTGTCAATACCATTTTAAAATTTTTATTTTAATACTAATTCTCATTAAATCAGTTCCCTTGAAACGAATTAGTATATACGGTTTCCCTATGTTGTGGACAAATATTTGTCCGCACTTTTAAATTAAAACAGTATAAGCCCATTTTATATGCTTTTGGTATGTTGAATATTACTGTTTAAGTGCTATAATATTATAAGAACATTTTGTGAAAATATTATGAAGGCGGGAATAAAATGGATAGAAAATACATTGAGCAATTTGGAAAAAGCTTGCCGCGTTTAGGATACGGCTGCATGCGCCTTCCTGTGAAGGATGGAAAAATAGACTTTGAGGCTTCAAGAGAACTGATTCACCATGCCTACAATAACGGAGTAAATTATTTTGATACGGCATACAATTATCATAATGAAGAATCTGAAACTTTTTTAGGGAAAGTGCTCCCTGAATTCAAAAGAGATACATACTTCTTAACCAGCAAGCTTCCTGTATGGAAGGTTGAGAAGGAGGGGGATGCCGAGGAACTGTTTAACCAGCAGCTTAAAAAATGCAACACTGAATATTTTGATTTTTATCTCCTTCATTCGTTAAGAGAAAAATCTATTGAAACTGTGGAAAAGTTTAAACTTTATGATTTTATTTTAAAGAAAAAGCAGGAGGGGAAAATCAAAAACATCGGTTTCTCATTTCATGACAGCAATGAGGTACTTAAGAAATTTGCTTCCGCCCACAAGTGGGACTTTGTACAGCTTCAGATAAATTATTGGGACTGGGAGGAATATGATGCAAAAGGCATGTATGAAACATTAGAAAAACTTAATATTCCGTGCTTTGTCATGGAACCCGTAAGGGGAGGCTTTCTGGCTTCCTTTGCCCCGCATGCAATGAAGCATTTTACGGACTACAATCCGGAGTCAAGCGTGGCATCATGGGCACTGAGATGGGTTGCATCTCTTCCCAATACTGCCGTTATTTTAAGCGGTATGTCAAATATGGAGCAGCTTCAGGACAACATAAACACATTTACGGATTTAAAGCCCATCAATGATGACGAACAAAAAATAATCGACTCAGTTGTAGAGGAGCTGAGAAAAATCAAGCCTGTTCCTTGTACAGGCTGCCGCTACTGCATGGACTGTCAATACGGTGTTGATATACCGGGGGTATTTGAAATTTACAACGATTATAAGAAATCCGAGAATGCGGCCATAGCAACACGCAGCTACTTCATGTTCATGGACGAAAAGGAGCAAGGCGGCAATTGCCAGAAATGCGGAGAATGCATTCCTAAATGTCCTCAGCAAATAGATATCCCACATGAGTTAGAAAAAATTCACAATGAAATGCTTCAGTTAAAAAATACGGCAAAATAAAAAAATACAGACATGCTGAATTGCAAATGCAATTCAGCATGTTATCATTTGTAGCTCACTACCTCCACACCCTCAGCCCTGATAAGTCCGGCTAATTTATCCAACGCCTCGGGAGAGGGGCTTTTAAATTCTCCTGAAGGTTTTTCAATACCCATGGCTTCATATTTTTCATCTCCGAAGCTGTGGCAGGGCAGAAGCTCTATCTTTGGTCTCTTTATATTTTCCTTTGCAAATTTCGCCGTTTTGACAATATTGTCAGCACTGTCATTCACACCTTCTATTACCGGAACCCTGACAACCACATCAGAATTTAATTCATTGAGACGCTTAATGTTCGCCAGAATTTTTTCATTGCTCACACCAGTATAAAGCCTGTGCTTTCCATCGTCCATGTGCTTGATATCTATAAAAATAAGATCAAGCTTTTCCAATATATCCTTAACGTCATCGAACTCAAAATACCCGGAGGTCTCAATAGCTAAGCTTATGGCCCTGTCATACAGCACATATGCAAGCTCTCTCAGCACATCCTGCTGCAGTGTTGCTTCTCCTCCCGAAAATGTAACCCCACCTCCCGAGTATCTGTAGAATATCTCCTGACGTTCCAGAATTTTAAGAACCTCACTGACAGAATATTTTTTTACCAGTCTCTTTCTGCTTCCCGTAGGACAATCATCCTCGCATATTCCGCAGGAAATACACCTTTCTCTTTCTTCAGGCGAATTGAGATTGCTTCCCACATTTGCAGGACAGATTATGGTGCATTTGCCGCAGCCTATGCACAGCTCATACCTGTGTGACATTCTGTCCGCATGAGCTAACCCTTCCGGATTGGCACACCATTTGCACCTCAGTGGACAGCCTGCAAAGAAAACTATGGTTCTTATACCTTCTCCGTCGTTAACGGAAAAATTCTGAGGCTCCATGAAGAAACCGTATAAATTGTTCATATCTTTTCCTCTTTTATGATGCCTAAAATTTATTATGAGCTGTCCTTGCAATTATGGCATCCTGCATGCTTCTTGACAGGTTTACAAACTGTGTGCTGTATCCCGCAACCCTCACCAGAAGGTCCCTATATTCTTCAGGACGCTCCTGAGCCTTGAGCAATGTTTCTGTTGAAATAGTGTTGAACTGCACGTGGAACGCACCCAATGCAAAAAACGTCTGTACCATATTTCCAAGGTTGCCCTGTCCTCGCTTAGTGCTCACCAACTCCTCGCCGAGCCTTAAATTAAGCAGTGTTCCGCCGGAATGTATATCTTGATTCAGCTTTGCGGCAGAACGCATTGCGGCTAAAGGTGTAGAGGTGTCTGAGCCCGCAAACGGAGACACTCCCTCTGACAGCGGCTCCTTTGCCTTTCTTCCACAGGGTGTTGCACCTACAACCTTGCCGGTAGGAAGATAGTTAGATATTCCCATAAATGCCGTGTTGAAATTATTTCCGTTAATATCCTTATATTTATGACCTTCCTTATAATAGTGATTTGCCATCTTGATTGCTATGCTGTCCACATAGTCATCATCGTTGCCGTACTTCGGAGCATTCAATGCCATCTGTCTCAGCTCATCGCAGCCTTCCCAGTTTGCATCAATAGCCTTAATCACTGTTTCCATATCTGCGACTTTGTCCTCAAACACTAGCTTCCTTATGGCAGCAAGTGAATTTGATGTAACTGCAAGACCTATGCCTGTAAGCACCGGTCCCAAGTTGTATTTTGCACCTGCATCCACTAAATCTACGCCATTATTCAGGCAATTTTCAATGCAGGATGATAAAAATGGTCTCGGCACCATTTGCTTGTGAAGGTTCTGAGCAACCAATGTAGCAATTACGGAATGTTCTATCAGATTGTCAAACTGCTTGTAAAAAGCTTCCTCCAGTTCCTCATAGCTTGCAAATGATGCGGGATTTTTTTCATCCAGACCTATTTTTAAGCCAGTTATTCTGCTGTGGCCTCTGTTCAGCGCAAATTCCAGAGCAGCTGTGAAATTGATGTTTACAGCTGATGTCCACTCTCCCGTCTTTCTGAAGTGGGGTACAACACAGCCGCAGTTGTTCCAGTCTCTTGCATCTTCAGGCTCATAACCTGCATTTATAAGCATCTGATATCCCGCCTGGTCGCTGTGAATCGCTGGGAAGCCTGTTCCCTTGCTCACTAAATGCATCACGGCATCAAGAAAATCTCTTGGGCAATCCTGATGAATTCTAACGCTTAGTCCGGGCTGGTGTGTCTTAATTCTTTCCGTTGCCAGGAGTGCCATATATGACAAATCATTTGTGGCATCTCTTCCGTCCCTTGTCTTTCCGCCTACCGTAAGGTTCTGGAACTGGTTGTAGCCCGCAAAAAACTCTGCAGTATTTGCGGATATTGTCCACACCCACTCCGAAAGCTTCAGCCACAGTGCTTCTATTAATTCCTGAGCCTCATCCCTTGTTATTTCACCCGCTTCCATATCTCTTTTGTAATAAGGGTACATAAACTGGTCAAATCTTCCCACATTCAGTGCCAAAGGATTTTCCGAAAGTATTCCTCCCACCTGAGTGAACCACACAAATTGCATTGCTTCATGGAAGGTAGCCGGAGGATTCTCAGGAATTCTATCGCAAATATCGGCTATTTTCAAAAGCTCGTTCCTTCTTTTTATATCACTTTCTTCACCTGCCATTTTTCTGACCTCACATTCATATCTGTTGGCATAGGCGATGATACCTTCGGAGGTTATTATTATGGATTCGTAAAACTCCTTCTTCTTCATATTTTCTGAGGTTATATCCCTGAGCTCTGCAATATGTCTTCTCGCCTCTCTGATAATCCCTCCGAAGCCTTTCTTAAAAAGCACATCCTCATAATCCGGAGTAATCTCTCCTACGGCCTGCCTCCACTTGGAGTCATTGTCAACAATACCCGTATCAACAGCAACTATAGCGGTGTCCCTTGGTAACTGAGCCAAAAATGCCTCCTCAAGGGATTTTCCCTTCCAGTACGGAAATATATTTTCTCTTACATATTCACGCTGCTCATCCGTCATAACATATGGGTCCTGAACTCTTTTATCGAAATTATCCATTTCTCTGTCAACCCATACCCAGGAAAATTCCGGGGTCAATATACCGCACTTTCTGAATTCGCCTGTCGCTCCCACTATGAGCTCGCCGTCAAATATTTTCACATCAAGTTGCTCACAGGTGTCCCTGAAGGCTATAGCTCTGCGCAGAGGCGTTGATTGCCCTTCAGTTTTTTTATGCGATTCCGTCCATATCCTCGCTCTTTCATAAGAAATTGCAGGTTTTGAATTAATGTAATTCTGCCTTATTTTTTCAATTCTATCAGTTACCATGGAAATCCTCCTTTATGTTTTAGTGTTATATTGTGCGTTTTAACATACAAGATTTTTAAAAATAAACAGAATATAAATATTCTGTATTATTCGTACTTAATATTTGACTATATTCTGAAATACGGCCTCCTCGCCATAAGGATTGTTGTATTCGTGGAACTCATCAGCCTTAAAGGATATGGCAGACGGAGCTTTTAAAATATGCTTGTTTCCATTTATCACAACTTCTATCGTCCCCTCTGTAACAATCACATATTCTTCCGTTGAATCCTTGTGAGGTGCGGAAACATGGTGTGCACCTGGAAGTAGCTTTATATAAAAATACTCAAATCCGGTGAGCGGGTTGAAGGGGAATACATTGTACAGCAGCATCCTGCCGTCTGACTCATTCACAGGGTCCAGCTCTTCAATATCAACCCTGTTGCTTTCACTTTGGTTTCCGCTCAGAAATTCTGAAAATGAAATTTTAAGACCGGTTGAAATCTTCCACAGAGTTGAAATGGTCGGTGTTGACTCAGCTCTTTCAATTTGTCCGAGCATAGCCTTGCTCACCCCTGTCAGGGCAGATGTTTCTTCCAATGTCAGGCCTTTTTCCATTCTTGCTTTTTTCAATGCGCTGCTTATATTTAACAATAAATTGTTCATAATATACCTGCTCTCAGTTGTTAATTAATTATAGCGTGTTTTATTATTTATAGCAACAATTTTCTTATAAATTGCACCATATATGTTATAGTGTACAAACTTTCAATTCTTATATTAATAATAAAGCATATTATTATATGAATACAATTTTGAGGTGAAGCATGAAAAGGGAAAGTATTATTTACGGTACATTAATATTGACGGTGGCCACTACAGTGGTGCGTGTAGTTGGCATGGCCTTCAGGATTTATCTGGCAAACGTACTGGGGGCTGAGGGTATCGGTCTGTATCAGCTAATTCTTTCCATGTACATGCTGATGGTTACTCTGGCAACCGCAGGTATAAGAGTTGCGGTATCAAAGCTCATGTCTGAAGAATTGGCATTAAGAAACTATTCCAACGCAAAAAAAGTATTGAGACAGTCAATTTTTCTTTCGCTGCTCACTGGATTTGCCGCTGCATTTTTATTGTATTACTTTGCCGTATATATAGGAAGGAATATTTTAAACGACGAAAGAACTATACTATCTCTGATATACCTTGCGCCCAGCCTTCCCCTAATTGCCGTTTCAAATTGCTATAAGGGATATTTCTATGCAGTGGGCAAAGTTGCCAAGCCTTCCATAGTCCAGGTTACGGAACAGCTGCTCAGAATTTTTGTGATCTTCTCAATTATGAATGCTTTTCTGCCCAAGGGTTTGGAATACGGCTGTGCCGCAATTGCCATAGGCATGACCGCAGAGGAAATTTTTTCATTGATTATAACGTGGCTTTTCTATGTGTCAGACAAAAAACCATATAAGGTGTCAAAAACAAAGGCTGATAATATGCTGTTTAAAATTCTGGGTGTTTCCCTGCCCATTTCTGCAACATCTTATCTGAATGCGATACTTCGAACTGTAGAAAATACCATGATTCCAGCAAGGCTTCTGTTATACGGGCTTTCCGCTGAAACTGCAATGAGCCTTTACGGAATGATTAAGGGTATGGTGCTTCCCCTGCTCTTTTTCCCCTCGTCCTTCCTTACCTCACTGTCTTCAATTTTAATACCCTCCGTTGCCGGCGACAATGCAACCTCAAATGAAAGGAAGGTATCGGAAACTCTTTCCAAAGTCCTTCATTTCACCGCAATTTCAGGAATATTGGTCGTTGCGGTGTTTGTAGCCTTTCCTTCCGAAATTGCAGTTGCAGTGTACAGTGACACTCAAGTTGCACTTATGCTAAAATTGATTTCATACGTATGTCCATTCATGTACCTTAACATGGTAATATCATCCATGCTCAATGCATTAGGAGAGCAGATGATCTCATTCAAGGTGAATATAATTGAATCGATTTTAAAAATATCAATTATCTATTTCTTTGTTCCCATATATGGATTCAACGCCTACTTATTTTCTCTGTTTATAACAACAATCCTAAATACCATATTGTATCTGGCAAGATTGCTTCAGGTATCATGCATAGTTTTTGACATTACAAACTGGATTTTTAAGCCTGTTGCTGCAGGTACCGCTGCAGGGTTTTTATCGAAATTTTTATATAACATCTTTATGCAAAGCTCACATCACAGCATCTTTGCGTTGATTTCGTCTCTGACAATCCTCATGCTCCTGTACCTGATGGGCCTTGTTTCAACTAAAAGCATCAATCTTTCATCTTTAAAATATCTTAAAAAGCATATGCTCTGACATTAATTCGGGTTTTTGCTTTCTTATGAACATATTGGCATAATATACAAAGGATATTTCTCCGGCTAATTCAAAAAATATACTCATCAACATAAGGAGAGATATCATGCAATATAATATAACCAACATAGTAATGTTTTTTCTGATATATGGATTCTTAGGATTTTTGCTTGAAACTGCGTTCAGAACAATTACAGAAATGGAAATTGTAATAAGCCGCGGTTTTTTAACAAATTTCTTCTGTCCCCTTTACGGAATAAGCGGTGTTATCATCGTACAGGTATTTAATTTAATTGAAATAAACATTGACAACCGCCTTGCGGCCCTCTTGACTGCCACAGCAGCATGTATTCTTGTTGTGACACTGCTTGAATATTCAACAGGAATGATTTTAGACAGGGTGTTTCACCATAAAATGTGGGATTACAGCAATCTGCCGCTTAATCTCCATTCATATATATGTCTTGATTTTTCATTGATGTGGGGGATTGTAACATTAATACTGGCGGGAATCATTCACCCGCTTATGGAAATTGTCGTATATGCCATGCCGGAACAGGCAAAATTTACAGCCATATATACATCACTTATTTTATTGATTATCAATTCCACCCACAATTTTAGGATAATGGGTGAAATGTAATTATACGTTAAGAATCGGCTATGCCGCAGTCGCCGATTCTTAACGTATATTAATTATAAGAGTAGGCTTATCTGTCGTTCATTATAAGCTCATCTATCGGTCTTCCTGGTGGGACAATCGGGTAGACGCTGCAGTCACGATCAATTTTGCATTCAAGCAAAATCGGTTCGTTGAGTCCGTCGATATCACAGAGAACTTCCTGAAGCTCTTCCATGGTTTCAGCCTTAAAACCCTTTATGCCGTATGCTTCGGCGAGCTTCTGATAATCAACGTCATCGGGATTATCTGTTTCAGAGTATCGTGCATTGCTGAACATCCTCTGCCATTGTCTCACCATTCCCAATGCATTGTTGTTGAACAAAACTATCTTTACAGGGAGCTTATATTTTGAGATTGTAACAAGCTCCTCGCAATTCATTCTGAAGCTTCCGTCACCGGTGATTAACACTGTTTCTTTATCAGGATTTCCAACCTTGGCACCTATAGCGGCTCCAATACCGAATCCCATGGTTCCTAAACCGCCTGAGGTTATAAATTCATTGGATTTACTAAAATTCCAGTACTGTCCGGTCCACATCTGATGTTGTCCCACATCTGTTGCAACAACCGTGTCTTTGTCGTAGTACTTATTGATTTCCTTAAGTATATTTTCAGGTACAAACTGTCCTTCAATATTGTTTTTTTGCTTCCTGGACATAATTTCATCCAGCCAGACGCTTCGGTCTTTTTTCTCTGTCTTATCCAGAAGTTTTTTAAGTGTAACCTCCATTTCGCCTATGAGAGGAATACTTTCATAGGTGTTTTTATCAACCTCTGTGAAATCCACATCTATATGAATTATTTTGGCACCGGGCGCAAATTTATCCGGGCTGCCTATTACCCTGTCGCTGAATCTTGCTCCTATTGCTATGAGCAAATCACAGTTTGTTACAGCCATGTTTGTTTCCATTGAACCGTGCATTCCCACAAAACCTAATGAAAGCCTATGTCTTCTCGGTATGGTTCCAAGACCCATGAAGCTGTTGCATACGGGAATATCGGACTTCTCCGCAAATTGGAGAAGAAGCTCGTCATTCTTCGATATCCTGACGCCTCCTCCTGCATATATAACAGGTCTCTCGGCACTGTTAATAAGCGCAGCCGCCAATTCAAGGGCATCTTCTGAGACGGAAGGCATCATGTCTTCTTTTTCAACGCTTTCTCCCTTATATTCACAGGTTTTTACTAATACGTCCTTGGGAATATCCACGAGAACCGGTCCAGGTCTTCCCTTCATGGCAACATTTATAGCTTCTCTTATTACATCCTCCAGCTCCTCAGTCCTACGGACGAGGTAACTATGCTTTGTAACAGACAATGTCATTCCCGTTATGTCAACTTCCTGAAATGAATCTTTTCCTATAAGTGTGTTTGCAACCTGACCGGATATTACAAGAAGCGGTACAGAATCCATATATGCATTTGCAATTCCCGTAATTGTATTTGTTGCCCCAGGTCCTGATGTTGCAATAAATACGCCTAATTTTCCGGTGCTTCTTGCAAAGCCGTCTGCGGCATGCACTCCATTTTGCTCATGTGCCGGCCTGTATACCTTGAAATAATCAAGCTCATTATAAAGAGCATCAAAGAAAGGTATTACAGCTCCACCGGGATAACCAAACAATGTATCGATGCCTTTTTCCCTGAGAACTCTTAGTATTATTTGTGAGCCTGATAATTTCATTGCTTCCTCCGCTATGTTCAGATTATTCCTGGCCTTCGGCAGGTTTTCCTATCCATGACATCATGCCTCTTAGCTTCTTGCCTGTTTCAATTAAAGGATGCTGAAGTTCCATGTTTTTCTTTGCAAGGAATCTTGTTCTTCCGGCTTGATTCTCGCTTATCCAGTCATATGCGAATGTTCCGTCCTGAATATCCTTCAAAACACCCTTCATTGCTTTTCTTGTTTCTTCTGTTACAATCTTTGTTCCTGTGAGGTAGTCTCCGTATTCAGCTGTATCGCTTATGGAGTATCTCATGTTTTCGAATCCGCCTTCATAGATAAGGTCAACTATTAGCTTCATTTCATGGAGGCATTCAAAATATGCTATTTCTGGCTGATATCCAGCTTCAGTCAGAGTGTCAAAGCCTGCTTTTATAAGCTCTGTGATTCCTCCGCAAAGAACTGCCTGCTCACCGAAAAGGTCAGTTTCAGTTTCTTCCTTGAAAGTTGTTTCAATAACTCCGGCTCTTGTTCCTCCTATACCCTTTGCGTATGCAAGTGTAATATCCTTGCATCTTCCTGTATAATCCTGATGAATTGCAAATACATCCGGTACTCCTCTTCCTTCCAGGTACTGTCTTCTTACCAGGTGCCCCGGTCCTTTAGGAGCAACCATAAATACATCCACATTTTTAGGCGGAACTATCTGATGAAAATGAATGTTGAAGCCGTGAGCAAACGCAAGAGCCTTGCCTTCGGTTAAATTTGGTGCTATGCTCTCATCATATATTTGTTTTTGAACCGTATCCGGTGCAAGCATCATTATTACATCTGATTGTTTAGTGGCCTCGGCAACAGTAAACACCGTAAGTCCGTGTGATTCTGCCTTTGCTCTTGATTTGCTTCCTTCCTGCAAACCTACAACAACATTTACTCCGCTTTCCTTAAGGTTGAGGGAATGCGCGTGTCCCTGACTTCCATAACCAACTACCGCTACAGTCTTTCCTTCCAAATATTTTAAATCTGCATCCTTGTCATAATACATTGTTCCCATTTTTTTCTTCCTCCGATATAGTTTTTTGATTTATAAGTTATGTCCTTTGACAATACTTTTGATTTTAATTAACCGCTTCTGATACGTCATATACATCAACCAGCTTCTGCATCTGAAGCATGGCTCGTTCGAAGCTTTCTTTTTTCTTTTCTTCCAAAGTAATTTTAAATTCCGAGCTGCTGCCATCAAGTGATACCATGCTGAATTCCCTCACATCAAACTGTTTCCTTCGCAGTGTTGTCAAAACCCTCACCGCCGAATCCATTCCCATTGATACTTTAAAGCTTATTGTCCTGCACATATTACCCTCCTATTGGCATAAAAATAGACCCCTCGTCTCTATATACATATAGATGTATATAGGGACGAAAGGTCTTTCGCGGTACCACCCTATTTTACGATAAAAAAATATCGCCTCTTTCAAGTCGAAAAAACTATGTGTTTTTTGAACTCTATCCTTATAACGCAGGCACACGTCCTTATCTACTTTTCTTCGACTCGGAAGCTCTGGAGTGATCATTATATCTTATAACACCGATTCTCACCACACATCGGCTCTCTGAAGTTATATTGTGATATTTTTGTCTCCGTCAATGCTTTTTTATATGTTTATGATTATACTTATTCATTTATTCCTTGTCAATACTTTTTTCGAAAAATTTTTAACTTTTTTAATTGGTGGGTAACATTCCTTCATATTGCAACAGATCATTACCCTAAGTCCATTCTAAGAATCTCAGGGTAATAATTTAATATCATAAAATTTATCTTAGCATCCTCAGAGCATTTATCACCCTCGGGACAATCTGCTTTTTCCTTGATACGCATTTATCAACGTAGATACCCTGAAATACCTCTTCTTCCTCAAAGATTCCTTTTATAATCCTCTCCTTGCTGGATGTATAAAATATATATGAGCCTTCGTTGACAATGTCTGTAACAG
>DAMAEI010000003.1:77976-79279 GCA_031997345.1 Sedimentibacter sp.
CAGCCATAATTATCATAAAGTAGTTTCTGTCTGCAGTCATATCATCAATGAGCTCTATAAATTCATCCTTCCTGTTCATAATCTGGTTTATATCCATTGTGAATACCTGAGATATGCCCACATCCTTATATTCGAGATTAAATTTCTTGAAATCCTGAAATAATATTTCTTCATTGGTGTATCCCTCAAGAGATGTACCTGCCTTGAACATTTCCAATGCATAGTTGTTCAGATTCAGTCCAACTATCTTCAGAAGCTCGTCAACTGCAGTTCTGTCCCTCTCAGTGGTTGTAGGCGACTTTAAAAGCAATGTATCCGAAATGATTCCGGAAAGCATAAGCCCCGCCACGTCCCTCTTTATTTCAACACTGTTTTCCTTGTACATATTATAAATAATAGTATTGGAGCTTCCGACAGGTACATTTCTAAATATTATAGGTATTGACGTCCTTATATCACCTATCTTATGATGGTCTATTACCTCTAAAATTTCTGCTTCCTCCAGACCTTCGGCACTTTGATTCATTTCATTGTGGTCCACCAGAATTACTCTTTTTCTTTGTGGATTAATCAAATGGTTTCTGCTGAGAAGCCCAAGATATTTTTTATCCTTTGAAATTATGGGGAATTTTGAATGCTTTGATTGCTCAATATCCTCCTTGCAGTCATTAAGATAATCGTCTTCATTGAATGTCACAATGTCCCTGCTCTTCATTATGTCCTTCACGTATTTTGACAGAGAAATATTTTTGGCCGTATAGTATGTCTGGTATGGTGTTCTTATGATATTTACTCTGAACTGTTCAGCCAGTTCAATCAAATTGTTAGGCACCTCAAAGTCCCCGGTTATTATAATCAACCTGGCTCCTGTTTCTATTGCATGCCTGATGACATCATACCTGTCTCCCACTATAACTATGGATTTCTTGTTGATTATAGCTGATTTTCTCAGAGTGTCTTCTTCAAATGACGCAACAATAATCTCTCCGTCAATTATATCATCAAATTTAAGAATACTCTTTCCTATGAGTGTTTCTATGATATTGTCGTAGGATGTGCTCAAATGCCGCTGGTCCGTATTAATCAGACTCATAGCAATATCCTTCATAGTGATAATACCCGCAAGGCGTCCTTCTTCATCAACAATGGGAAGGGTTCTCAATTTATTTTCATTCATATTGAAATATGCAAAATGCACTGATAAGTCTTTGTTAAAGGGCTTTACTCTGTCATAATCCAAATCCTTGATTTGTATTTTGACATTGTCCAAAACCTTTGGGATTTCAATACTAAAATGCTTTAA
>DAMAEI010000003.1:79289-88280 GCA_031997345.1 Sedimentibacter sp.
TCCGTTTCCTTGTTTATATTTCCCAATATATATGGCTCTGAAACTTCACCAAGCTTATTCTTCAGCAATGCCAGCGCTATTGCCGCACATACACTGTCCGTATCAGGCTTCTTGTGGCCGAATATTAAATTTTGCCTCATGTTTTTCCCTTTCATCCTTTCATATTTTGTCATTTCATCATTTAACTTCCCATCTGAGATCCTTACCGTAAAATTTCAGCAGGAGAAAATTGTTTAGAACTCTGGACATAATTCTGTCTGAATATGTCTGCACCAGCCTCTCAATAGACATATTTGTTGATATTATTGTATTCTTACCTGTTATGAGTCTGCCGTTTATAATATTGAACAGCTCAGAATTTGTAAATGAATTGGTGAGCTCTGTGCCCAAGTCATCTATAATAAGCAAATCACAGTCAAAAATCATGCTGTAGCTAATTTTATTTTCTTCTGTTTCATTCTGAGAATTGAATTTATGATTTTCAATAATTTCAAAAAGTGAAAAGGCAGTCTGATACAAGACAGATATTTCTCTGTCAATAAGTGCCTTAGCTATGCAATTGCACAGAAATGTCTTGCCTAGTCCCGTGCCTCCGTAAAAAAGCATGCTTATGTTTGAATCATGAAAATTATAGCAGAATTCTTCACTCACATCTAAAATTTTATACATGTTCTGCCGAGGTGTAAGTTTTTCATTTTCATAGGAATCATTGCTAAAAATATTGATGTCAAATGTGCTGAAATTTTCTTTCTTAAGCATATGAACCATATTTGACATTGTATACAGGTTATTAATAAGCTGGCTGTTAAAGCATCCGCACCTGCTTCCGTCAGAAATATACCCCGTATCACTGCATTTCTTGCACTGATAAACAGGTTCCGTATAATGCTCAGGGATGCCGTTATTCAAGTATATTTCTTTCCTGAGTCTTTTTAAATTCTCCACTTCTCTTTTTAATCCTGCTGCCTGCTCATCCAGCTTGTCCGGACCTCTCAAAAAAAGCTTGGCGAGTTTGATACTAAGCAACTTAATTTGTCTTTCTGTTTCCTCCAGCTCAGGAAATCCTGCATACAGTTTTTCTCTTCTTACATCGGCATCATGTGCTGCTCTCAACCTTTTTCTATTATAATCGGTTATTATATTTTCAATTATCTGCTTATTTATTTTCGTCATCTCCTTCCTTAGGCATACCAATACCTAATTTATTAAGCTTTTTTTCAAGCTTTAGCCTCGCTATTTTCTCCAATTCTTCCTCAGAGTAATTTTTCATTTTTTGGTCAAAATTATGAAATTTATTGTTTGGTTTAGTATCCTTATTTGGGACAGCTTGCCTTTTTACTTCCGGCTTCACATCATTTTTAAGATCTTCCACTGTCTTAAACCCTTTTTCATTCCAGCTTTTCATGATGCTATCGAAATAAGTAAAGCTTGGATTCAACGTATTTACAGACTTATCAAGACACTTCATTATCATTTCCATAGAAAATTCCCATTCATCAATCCACTTGTCAATTATCCTCATTGACGGCTCATCCAGAGGCCTGAAAATCCCCAGATATCTGCTGATTTTAGAATAAATCGAGAATCTGTCATTTCTTTTTTCAAGATATTCCACCATTGTGTCCATATCCTTTACTCCTGCGTCAAACCAATCCTTCAAAACCTTTTCTATGCTGCTGAACTTTTTTATCTTTCTGTTATTTATACTGTAGCTGAAGGCCTGCGTCATCATGTCAGGAGCCATTTTATAATCGCTTCTCCAATTGTTAATTTTTTGCTTCTCATTTACTGTAAGGGGCCTTCCGAACATTTCCTCTATATCTTGCATCATAGTGATATTTTCCGAGTGTTTCATGTTATCAATGAGTGTATCCACTCTAGAAACTTCCGGCTCATTGCCATCTGTTTTTTCATTGTAAAAATTATCTATATACAGCTGCTTGAGATTTAAAAACTCAATTCTGCAGTCAGAACCGTCCTCCGTGACATGCCTTGTTACAATACCAAGACCTTCCCAGTATTCCCATGCATTCTGCACCTCATTCATGGACAGATTTAGCTGTCTCGTTATGGTGCTGTTGCTGAAATTATTCTGACCTTCCTTTGCCCACTTGTAGCCCATCAGATAGACCTTGACGTAGTTACCAGCAGCCATTGGCATGTACACATCAATAAATATATTCTCAACAGGAGTATCTCCTAAATCTATTTTTTTCATTTCTTGAAGAATAAAATACATAATCTGCTCCTTTTTGGCAAAAATACACTGTAATAACAGCTTGAAAATGCAGCATCAAAAATTGTAATATATTTGTAACAATATTGTTATGTTTTTGTGAAAACATTTTTCTTATAAGAGGTTGACAATTAATTGTCTCTTCGAGTATAATATCACAAGATAATTAATTGAAGGAACAGTATCCTACGAATTAATTATATCATTTTTTGTATAAAAAGAGAATTAGTATTTTCTTCATGAATGATATAATTTTATAACGAAAAATAATCAGGAAGTAAACCATGAGAAAATTAAATTTAACTTTTAAAAAATTAAATGTCACTGAATCTATTAAAATATTCAAGCAGTTCCCCGAAAAAAAACTAAGACAAGTCGTTAATGTGAAATTTCCGCTCACAAAGCAGGTCAAAGGTGCAATCGCACTGACATGTGCAACTGCAATGGTTTTAAGTGCAAGCTACACTTCTACCTATTTAAGAACGCATGAAAACAACGTCTTTTCCACCGACAGCTTCACAATTACGGAAAACGGAAAAGAATTGTGCAAAGTCAGAGATGCAGAGCTTTTAGACGACACCCTTTCCAAGCTGGAAAAGAACTTAGAGAATGCATATCAACATGAAATAGCAATTGAAAGCAATTATGATATCGTCCCCTCTAAGGCAAAAGACAACGAAATTGTATCCGAAACACAGCTTTACGAAATACTTGAAACCAACATTAACTATTGCATTTTGGCTTATGCAATCAATATCGACAATAAACAGATAGGTATTGTTAATTCAGAATACGAAGCAGAAAGCGTAATAGAGGAAGTTAAAGATTATTTTACAAAGAATTACGATGAAAAATCTATAATAGAGGTAGCAACTGCAGAAAACGTCGAAATTAAGCAGGTTAAGGCGGTAAATACCGATATAAAATCACCTGAAGATTTGACTAATTACATAATCAAAGGAACAGACGAAGAACAGAAATACATAGTTGAAGCGGGAGATTCATACTGGACAATTGCAGGACGTCACAATATGACGCTGGATGACCTTATCTCCGCAAATCCGGGTTCCGATTCAGAGCGCATACAGATAGGTGACGAACTGAACTTGGTAGTACCAAAACCGTTTTTAAATGTACAGGTAAAGAGAAAAGTAATTCAGGAAGAAAAAACACCATTTGAAACAGAATACACACATGTATCATATATGTTCAACGACGAACAGGTTGTTGACAGAAAAGGAAAATACGGTGTTTCTCAAATAGAAGCATTGGTTACAGAGCAAAACGGAATTCAGATAGCAAAGGAAGTTTTGTCCGAAGTAGTTATATCAGATCCGGTAAATGAAGCCATTACAACCGGTACACAGGATCCCCCTGCTAAAAAGGGAACAGGATTCTTTATCAATCCATTGCCGGGCTCTATGATATCATCAAGATTCGGCTCCAGAAGCGGTGGATTCCACTTAGGCCAGGACATGGCTAAATCAGCAGGTTCATCAATCAAGGCTGCTGACGGCGGCACAGTAACATATGCAGGCTGGTCCGGAAGCTACGGCTACATGATAGATATAGATCATGGCGGCGGATTTACAACAAGATATGCACATTGCAGCGAACTTTATGTTTCTGTAGGTGAAAAGATATATCAGGGAAAAATAATAGCAGCAGTCGGCTCCACCGGAGTTTCATCAGGCCCTCACCTTCACTTTGAGGTAAGAAAATACGGAAATGTTGTAAACCCCGCATCATACATTGGAATACAGTACAGATAAATACATATATCGAAATTTACAGCCGTTGAAATCAACGGCTTTTTTATTTATTGTTTTGTAAATTTAAGTAAATGCAGTAAAATCAGACATAAAATTGATTTTTTTTCCCTTGCATTTTTCATGATGTAGTAATATTATAAAGAAGTATTATTAAGTTATGGATATTACAAATAACATTAAAGGGTGGACGAATGATATATTTTGACTATAGATTTATGGAAGTTGCACGACCCATCATTGAACATGAGCAATATCAGCAGATGAAAAATATAAAGCATCATGATGAAAGTGTTTACGATCATTCTATAAAGGTCGCATTTTACGCATACCAAAGGGCGTATAAGCACAATTTAGACTGGAAATCTACAATCAGGGGTGCCTTATTGCATGATTTTTTCCTGTATAAATTCAAAAAATGTCTCAGCTTAAGAATTATTACTGATTCAATAAAACATGCCATTGTTCATCCACTTATTGCCTATGACAATGCGTGCAAGTATTTTGAGTTGAATGAAACAGAAGAAAATATAATAAAGTCCCACATGTTTCCCTTCGGGCTTCCTAAATCAAAGGAAGCGTGGATTGTGAGCTACGTTGATAAATACATTGCGGCAATTGAGTATGCATCAAACTTCAAGAAAATGGCTGAAAGAAAAAAGCCTGCATACAGTACTGAGCAATAAGGATGCGAAAGCATCTTTTTTTGTATGGAAGCAAATACTTTGGTAAGCGCGACTATGTATGCCCAATGTAATTTATTTTTTTATTATTGTTTATTTGCCTCATATTTGGGTAATATTTAAAGTATAGTATAATAATAATAATAAATAACTTGAAAGGGGCTGACTGCATGAAGATATCTATTTATGCTAAAAACATCCAACTAACCGACGCACTGAAAGAGGCGACAACAAAAAAAATTTTAAGGCTCGACAAGTTTTTTCAGCAGGACATAGAAGCTAAGGTGGTACTGAGCATCGAAAAAAAATTACATAAAGTAGAGGTGACAATTCCTTTCAACGGCAGAATAGTACGTGTCGAAGAAATGTCTGATGACATGTACAACGCAATAGATGACGCGATTGAATCATTAGAGCAGCAAATAAGAAAGTACAAAACAAAGCTTCAAAATAAAAAGCATTCAAGCGAATCAATCAAATTCGAAAATATAGAACCTCTTGACATAGAGGATGAACAAGAGTTTAAGGTAGTAAAGACAAAAAGGTTTGCGATAAAGCCCATGAATATTGAAGAAGCTATACTGCAGATGGATTTGTTGAAGCATAATTTCTTTGTTTTCCTCAATGCTGACACAGAAGAAGTAAATGTGGTATATAAAAGAAAAGATGAAAATTATGGATTAATAGAGCCAGAATTATAATATCTCTGAAATAAGCTAATGACTAAGGGGACCTGATGATCAGGTCCCCTTAATACTTTCCGTCCAGATATTCCCCCCAGAATATTCCCAATATTTTGATGTGCATTATTCTTTTGTTTGCCGTTCAACTATGCACTTTCTTTCTGGAACAATTACATTATATAATAAATAAAATTGTATTAATGTCGAATAATGTAACAAGGAAGATTTTTATTTTGGCTTATATTTATACTCAGTATGCATTTAGTCTTATTATCCACAAATGTGGATAAGCTGTTAAAAACCCACCCTCAATAAATATTGAAATTCCAGCATTTATTTTTTCATTATTTTCTAAAAAACTACTTGACAAAAGCTAGCCTTAGATTCTTCACTATAAAAAGTTGTTAACAATTTTATCCACAGCTGTGGATAACTTAATAATACACAGAACAAAACTTCTGTTTTATTTCATTTATTAATAAATTTTAAAATGCTGTAATCATAACTTAAAAAAGTGCACAAAATTAATCAATCTTTCAACAGTGTCCTTTTACCTAAATGAATATTTAAACCCTTTATATTATTTGTGGCTGTTATTTTTATTCAATGATAATTAATATCAAATACTTGTCGATTCTTTGTAAATTTCAAAATAAATGTAGAAAAATCTGTACGCATATGATATACTTTCAATATTGAAAATTTTATTAAATGGAGAATCTCATGTTATTTATAACTAACAAGTATCTTAAGCCCGGGATGATACTGGCAAAAGATGTTGTTTTGAGCAGTGACAGCAATTTCAGCGCCTTACTCTTGTCCGAGGGGCAGGTTTTAAATAACGCATATATACGAAAGATTATTCATCACAGCATTGACGGAGCATACATTAAGAGTGAAGCTTTCGAAGACATAAATGTTGAATCCTATATTGACGACAAGATAAAAACAGAGTCTCTTACCCAGATTAGGGATGTTTATTACGAGTTTAAAATGAGTTCAGGAAAAATTAAGGCATCTGCCATAAAGCAGATATCCTTTGTTGTGGACGATTTAATAACAGAATTGCTGCGAAAGGATGACCTTACCTACAATGTGATAGATTTTAAGAATTTTGACATCTATACATACCAACATTGCCTGAATGTCGCACTTCTGTCTATTTCAACAGGAATTTCCCTGGGAATGAGCGATCATGAACTTCATGAGCTTGGCATGGCCGGACTGCTCCACGATATAGGAAAGATGCTTATACCTGTTGAAATACTTAATAAGCCGGGAAAATTAACTGAAGAAGAGTATGAAATAATGAAGGCTCATCCTGTTAATGCATTAAAGCAACTCAGAAATCTCGTTTCTTCAAACGTACTGAGAGGTATTGAAAACCATCATGAAAAATTAGATGGCACAGGATATCCCTATGGCCGAAAATCGGACAACATACATTATTATGGCAAAATTTTAGCTGTATGTGATATTTATGATGCGTTGACTTCAGATCGCCCTTACAGAAGATCCGCTTATCCCAACGAGGTTATAGAATATCTGATGGGATGTGTGGACACACATTTGGATTATGATATTTTGAATCATTTCGTGAAAGTAATTGTTGCATATCCAATCGGAACCTTTGTCAAATTAAGCAGCGGTCAATTAGCTGTAGTAGTTAGAAACTATCCCGAAAATATAATGAGGCCATTGGTGAGAATTGTAAATGCTGACGGTACTGTGGGCGATGATATAGACCTTTTTCATGACATCGGGCATATGAATCTAACTATTGTAGATATGGGGTACGATTACGACCCCACAAGTCTTACAGGAGCATTAAAGTCTGCATATGAAACACGAATAGTAAGTTAAAAAACTGAGAGGGCAGCCTCTCAGTTTTATTAATTCTATATTTTATTTTACAACCGCAAATTCATATCCTTCTGACCTCAGATATTCTATTACATCAGGCAGCACCTCTGCAGAGCACTGTCTTGAGTCCGAATCATGCATTAACACCACCACATTATTTTTACCGACTACAGTGGACTTAAGTCTTTCCAGCAGCTTTTCGTGAGTGGGACTTTTTACCTCAGTATCACCTGTTAGTGAATTCCAGTCAATGCTCACATAGCCTGCTTCATTGAGAGCGCCCATATACTTATTTTTATATGGTTCAAATGATCCCCCGGGGAACCGAAACAGCCTTGTTGAGAAATCTTCTCCAAGATTCTTCTTTAATACTGCTTCCGTCATTTTTACTTCATTGATAAAGCTTTCTTCATTTTTATATAACTGGCTAAAAATATGTGAATATGAATGAATACCAATTGAATGCTTTCTGGCATATATTTCTTTTAGAACATTACCATTCTTTTCGCACATGCTTCCTAAAACAAAAAAGGTTGCCTTCACATTATATGTATCCAATATATCAAGTACCTGCATGGTTACATGCTCTGACGGACCGTCATCAAATGTCAGGAATGCTGTTTTATTTTCACCGTAGGTTTTTATGTCCTCGACCATGACACTTGGGATACTTTCTTCAGCCTTTGCAGCCTCTTCTACTTCAGCCTTTATCGCAGAATACGACGTGACCACACCATACAGACTTAGCCTGCTCGCATGGACAACATAACTCATAATCTTTGCATCATTGATGCGAGAGTACTCGGTATTATCGCTTGCGGCAACAGTCCCTCTTAGCAGTGATGTGCACGGTATAGATAAGAGCATAACAAAAATAATTAAAATAACTTTGCCTTTTGTTGTCAGTCTGTAGCCACGCATGGTATCACCTTCATTCTAGTTTTGAGGGTCAATAAACTGCAATATATTGCTTATCTTTTCTATTTCATACTTAAGCGTAAACTCCTGCTCAGTCTGAAGATTTTTCATGTTATCTATAGCTGTCTTATAATTTTTTATTTTCTCGTTAAGTTTGCTTATTTCATCCTCAAAGCCAGATATTACTTCTCTTGATTCATCAGAAAACAGCCTTGAAAAATCATTTAAGCACCTTAGCTTATCATTGCCGTCATTAACTAAGTTCCCCACCTTTACATTGGATGATGCAATAATGTTGAGTATTGACTGTCTTTTTACATCAGTAGGAAGATAGTCAGGCAATGCCTTCTGGAAGCTTTCAACAATGGATAGAGAATTTATTCCTTCAGTGCTTATATCATAATTCTTATATATTTCTTCAATTTTAAGCAGCTTCTTTTTTCTTACAGCTGCAATGGGGTCTTCATATCCGTCAGCTTGTTTTGTTTCCTTAACAACATTTTCTTTTTCCTTCTCTGCGTCATATTTTTTTACATACTCAGCAAATTGAGGTTTTTCTTTTTCAACGGGCTTTTGTTCTGCAATTTCAACAGTCGGTACGTTTTCATCATTTTGATTGGTTTCCTCAACCTTTTCAACAAGCCCCAGCTTCTCTAAAATAGATCTTCTTTCCATTTGAGCACTCCCCTGTAAAGTTTTTTACCAGTTCATATTAACATTATTGTCCCAATTTGTCAATTATTCCGCTAATTTTGTCGAATTTATAGATAATGCTTTCCTATGTTGCGGACAAATATTTGTCCGCATTGCATAACAACAGTATGGAAAAATGAAACAAA
>DAMAEI010000003.1:88514-89853 GCA_031997345.1 Sedimentibacter sp.
ATGTAAAAAATGAAGGGAAATGCAATAAATTTTCTTATAAAAGCATAGAAGATGAGTTTGAGGCCGCTGTTCTTACCAGGATTAAGGATGTGTTTTATAAATACAAGCTTAACTCCGGTAAATTTGACGTGCGACTGCTGAGGCAAATCTCCATTCTTGCAGATGATTTGATCGAAGAGACAATTTACAACAAAACATTGTGGTACAATACACTGGAGTTCAGCAACAGCCATGACTATGTGTTTCAGCATTGCCTAAATGTAGCAATATTGAGCATATCTCTCGGTAATTCATTACAGTTAAGCGCACACAGACTCCACGAGTTGGCTGTAACCGCATTGCTTCACGATATAAGTATGCTGATGATACCGGAAGAAATACTGTATAAACAAGAGCCTCTGTCTGAAGATGAATTTGAACTTGTCAAAATGCATCCCCTCGCTGTGATAAATGAACTGAAATCTTTTGTTTCCAACGATATTCTCATGGGAATTGCCTGCCACCACGAGCATGTTGACGGAACCGGATATCCCCATGGCTTAAACAATGACCAAATTCATTTGTTTGGCAAAATATTAGCTGTGTGTGACGTATACCAGGCGTTAAATACAAAATTCGTATACAGAAACACATGGAAACCAACACAAATAGTAAATTATTTGCTTGAAAATATAAATTCAAAATTAGATTATGAAATTACCCAGCAATTTTTAAAGGATATAATTGTTTATCCCGTGGGAAGCTATGTAAAGCTTAATAACAGAAAGAACGCCATAATAGTACAGAATAACTCCGGCAGCTGCCTGAGGCCGGTTGTGAGACCCATCAGCTCCCGTGACAATTTTCAGGAGGATATTAATTTGATCGATGAAGAAAACCAAGACATAGAAATCACAGAAAAAGGGCATACATTTCAGTATATAGTAAGCGCATGCCTGTGCGGTGAGAAAACAAGATACGACGGCAAGGTATCCGTATCTGAAAAAATAAAGAAATTAGTTGATGAAGGTAAGGCGCTCATGGTGTGCCCGGAAGTGGACGCAGGACTGAAAACCCCTAGACTACCCTGCGAAATCAAGAACAGAAGAGTTGTCAATATTTCATCCGATGATAAAACTGACTATTTTGTGGACGGTGCCATGAAAACCCTAAAAACCGCACAAAAATATGGAATAAAAAAAGCCATACTGAAAGAAAAAAGTCCCTCTTGTGGAAGCAGCTGCATATATGACGGAACATTCAATAAAAAACTCATTCCCGGAGAGGGCATAACTACACGGCTCCTGCGCTTAAACGGAATAGAAGTCATAAGCGACGAGGAATATGAAGAGCAGGCATG
>DAMAEI010000003.1:89863-106163 GCA_031997345.1 Sedimentibacter sp.
GCATGAGCTTACGTTATGTGAGCACATGCCTGCCTTATCTTTAGAATTAATAAACCACCCTATGATGAATATTTCCTATTTCGTATTTCTCCATCTTTTTATACAGCAGGCTGCGATGTATACCTAATTCCCTAGCAGTCGCACGAACATTTCCTTCATTTCTTTTAAGTGCATCCTTTAACAGCAGAGCTTCATAATTATCCACCAGAGATTTTAATTTCTTCTCGCTATTTTCTCCTTGCTTGTATTTATCGCCGTATGAAACCATTTTTGACGGTAAATCGCTAAGGTTTATAATCATATCCTCACATGAAGCAAATGCACTTTTAACTACATTCTCCAGTTCTCTTATATTTCCCGGCCAGCTGTAGTTTGTTAAGCATTTGAATGACTCGTCACTTATGGAAATAAGAGATTTATATTTGCAATTGAGCTTATCCAAGAAATAGCTTGCAAACAGTCTTATATCATCCTTTCTTTCTCTCAACGGCAGCATTTCAATATTAACGACATTAAGTCTATAGTATAGGTCCTCGCGGAATTTTCCGGTTTTGACCATATCCTGCAAGTCCTGCCTAGTTGCAGCAATTACTCTGACATCAATCGGAACGGTCTTAGTACCTCCAATTCTCTCTATTTCATTTTCCTGCAGAACCCTGAGGAGCTTTGACTGCATATCATACGGCATATCTCCTATTTCGTCAAGAAATATGGTTCCACCATCAGCTAATTCAAACTTACCCGGCTTTCCACCTTTTCTTGCGCCTGTAAATGAGCCCTCTTCATATCCGAAAAGCTCCGATTCAATAAGCTCATATGGAATGGCAGCACAGTTTATACTCACCATAGGCTTATTTTCTCTTGAGCTATTCTTATGAATTGACTGAGCGAACACCTCTTTCCCTGTTCCGGTTTCTCCTGTTATTAAAATAGGAAAGTCCGTCTTTGAAAATTTGATTGCACTCCTTTTAATTTTGATGAATTCCTTACTTTTTCCTATCATCACGCCAAATGAATGCCTATTGGATTCTACATTTTTATATTCTTCCTTATAAAATTGAAGCTCAGAGTATTCTCTCATTAATTTTTGAGCGCTATCCAGTGTTTGAAGCCTGAACTTAACCTGAGCAACACCTGCTATTACCTCGCCATCATCATCAAATACGCAGGAGCGATTTACAAGCAAGAAATCATTTGATACTTCTTTTGTTTCTCCCTCAACAAATTTATGAATCATGCCTTCATCACGATATTGCTTATTTACTATGTCTATCATTTTAGAATTTGATATTATATTAAGTATAGAATGGTCTATCGCTTCCTCTTTATTTCTTCCAAGAAAATCACAATATTGATCGTTTATATTCGTTACGATTCCATCCTTATCAATAACAATAAAGCCATCATCAGTCATTTTTAATATTTCATCAAAAATATACTTATAATACTCTCGCTTCATATCAATATTTGAAACCTCCTGAAAATCAAAATTTTTATCTTAACAATATAGCCACATTAGAGATAATTTTAACATAGCAATTATAGCACATTGTCTTTTTTATAGCAAACATGAATCCATATTAAAATAAAGCTCGATTTACGAGCTTTATTAAATTTAATTGTACATCATATTTCTAAGAAATGCTTCTCCTTAACAGCTTCAATCATAGCCGGTATAATTTCAAACAAATCTCCTACTATTCCAAAATCGCATATTTCAAATATTGGAGCATTTTTATCCTTATTAATTGCAATGATATATTTCGATTCATGCATACCTGCCTGGTGCTGTATTGCTCCGGATATTCCGCAGGCTACATATAAGTCAGGTCTTACTGTTGTTCCCGTCTGCCCTACTTGGTGAGTGCTTTCAATCCATCCGGCATCAACAGCGGCTCTTGATGAACCCACTTCTCCTCCCAGTGAATCTGCCAACTCCTGCATTAATTTAAATCCGGATGCTTCCCTTAATCCTCTTCCTCCGGAAACAACAACCTTTGCATCTATAAGATTTACACGTTTTTTTCCGCTATCTTTCTTTTCCACCAATTTAACTCTTAAATCTCTTTCTTTTAATGCCGGAGCTATTACTTCAACCACTCCCGTTGCTTTTTCCACATGCTCAGCCTTTGCCATAACTCCCGGTCTTACAGTTGCCATTTGAGGTCTATTGTTGGGACAGATTATTGTGGCCATTAAGTTTCCGCCAAATGCAGGTCTTGTCTGCATAAGCTTTCCGTCTGTCTCATCAATTTCTAATTTAGTGCAGTCTGCTGTTAATCCCGTTCCTGTTTTAGCTGCAATACGAGGTCCTATATCTCTTCCTATGGATGTTGCTCCCAACAATACTATTTCGGGCTTCCTTTCCTTTATGAGGTCAGACATTGTTATAGCATATCCCTCAGTATTAAAGTCCTTAAGTAATTCATGCTCAATATATAAAACCTTATCTACTCCGAAACGAAGGAGCTTTTCTGCTACATCCTTCACTCCGTTTCCTGCCACTACAACAGCTAACTTTTTATTGATTTTGTCAGCTAATTTTCTTCCTTCTCCTATGAGTTCAATAGTTACAGGATGAATCTTGCCATCTATTAACTCCCCTATAACCCAGACATCATTATAGTCCTTCACATTTATACCTTGATTTACTTTTGCTCTTTCCATCTTAAACCTCCTCCCGTTAAATTAGGTTCAATTCAGATAATTTCATTACCATTGTAACTGCCTTATCCTTTGAACTTTCACCCTCTATTATTTCAGAAACCTTATTTTTTACAGGTACGAATGATTTATAAACATTTGTTGGTGAACCCTTCAGACCTATCTGAGTGGAATCCACATCCAGATCGTTTATACCAAATACCCTGATTCTTTCTTCTCCTGTTTCCTCATATGCTTCAATGATACCCTTTATTGTAGGATATCTTGGGTTATTCAGCTCTTTTATTGCAGTAAGCAGGACAGGTAGGGAGGTTTCAAACACATATTCCCCATATTCAGTAAACCTTACTACTTCAAGATTCTTACCCTTTACCTTTACATCCTTCACATATGTAATTTGGGGTATATTTAAAAACTCAGCAATTTCAGGTCCAACCTGCGCTGTATCTCCGTCAATTGCCTGTCTTCCGCAGAACACTATATCATAGTTTCCGATTTTTTCTATTGCAGCGGAAATAATTGTTGCAGTTGCCCAGGTATCCGAGCCTCCGAAAGCCCTATCGCTTATCAGCACGCCCTCATCGGCACCCATGGCCAGTGCTTCCTTCAAAACATCCTTCGCCTGAGGCGGTCCCATGCTCACTGCTATCAATTCAGCTCCCAGCTCATCCTTAATTTTCAATGCTTCTTCCAATGCATTTTTATCGTCTGGGTTCATAATACTTGGAACGCCGTCTCTGATTAATGTTCCTGTTTCCTGATTTATTCTTACTTCATTCGTATCAGGAACTTGTTTAAGACACACAATAATTCTCATAATGCCCTCCTAGCCAAGTACTGCTCTTGAAATTACAACCTTATGAATTTCAGAAGTACCTTCATAAATTTCTGTTATCTTTGCATCTCTCACCATTCTCTCAAGAGGATAATCCTGCATGTAACCATAACCGCCATGTATCTGCAATGCTTTGTTTGCAACGAAGCTTGCTGTTTCAGATGCATTAAGCTTCGCTATGGCAGCCTCTTTAGTAAATGGCTGTCCTGTTACCTTTAAATAAGCGGCTCTGTAAACCATCCAGCGTGCACATTCTATTCTTGTGGCCATATCAGATATATACCACTGCAGCCCCTGAAGCGCAGCAATTGGCTTCCCGAACTGAACTCTTTCCTTCATATAAGAAACTGATTCCTCCAATGCGCCCTCTGCTATTCCTAAAGCTTGAGAAGCAACACCTATACGAGCTCCATCCAGACCTACCATAGCAATTTTAAATCCCTGACCTTCTTTTCCCACAAGATTCTCTTTGGGAACACGGCAGCCATCAAATATCAGCTCTGCAGTTTGAGAAGCTCTGATACCCATCTTGTGCTCCACCTTGCCTATGGAAAAGCCAGGAGTTCCTTTAGGAACTACAATTGCAGACAGACCTTTGACACCCTTGGATGAGTCAGTGGATGCAAAAACAATTACATAGTCTGCAAGATTTCCGCCTGTTATAAAGCATTTTGTACCTGTTATAACATAATCATCTCCGTCAGATACAGCAACTGTTTTTACAGCTGCAGCATCAGAGCCGGCATTTGGCTCCGTGAGGGCAAATGCAGTCTTTTTTCCTCCGTTGGCAACCAGCGGAAGATACTTTTGCTTCTGCTCTTCTGTTCCAAAGCGCAATATTGTCTGACCGAATATACCGTGAATTGAAAGTATAGCAGCGGTAGCACCGCATTTTTTAGCTATTTCAGATACCACTATTACCTTGGTTATATCATCACCGCCGGAGCCGCCATATTCAACAGGTACTCCTATTCCAGTAAATCCGCACTCAACCATTTTCTTGAATGTTTCCTCGGGAAATCTCCCGCTTTTATCAATTTCCTCTGCTAAGGGTGCAACTTCTTTTTCAGCAAATTCTTTTGCAACTTTTTGAATTACTTCTTCAGATTTAGAGAATTTAAAATCCATATATTTTCCTCCTATACGTCTTTATTCAGAAATCCTGAATACTTACTTTATTTCTCATATGGAACGCTTTTTATTATATTTTCCTCAGATAATTTCTTTATTTCTTCATCTGTATATCCCAGTTCTCTGAGAACCTCGTCATTGTTCTGTCCTATTAACGGTGCATCACATGCACATTTAGCATCAATTGTATTGAACTTAATGGGCGGCATTGCCATGTAGCATTTTGTTCCGTCACGATTTTCCACTTCGCATACATAATTGTTTGCCAGAGCCTGCGGATCCTTAATTACATCCACCACATGCTGTATTTTTTCATGTGCTATATCTGCAGACGTTAGCTTTTTATCCATTTCATCCTGAGTCCATTTTTTGAACTGCTGAGATATTATCTCAATAAATTCAGGGGAATTGGCCCTCGCTGCCGGAGTAGTTGAATACTTTTCATTGCCTATTAAATCTTCTCTTTCTATCACTCTGCAGAATTCGTCATAATATCTTTCATGCTCTAATATGCTTAGGAAAATCCACTTCCCGTCTTTACATTCATATGAATTTATAACCGGTGTATTTGCAGCCTTTCTTGTTTTCGGGTACTCATCTCCGTATTGGCTGGATGCAACTAATGAACTAAGATTCCATATTGCCTGGGCAAATAGTGAAACCATAACCTTTGCACCCTCACCAGTTTTCTGCTGATTATAAAGAGCTGCTGCTATCCCCCCTGCCAAGCTGCATGAAGTGGTTGCGTCTCCAAAGCCTATTGGTGGATTAATTGTTGTTCCTCTCTCGGCAGCGTCAAGCATTGCGCCACTTCTTGCCCAGAATGCAACAGTGTCAAAGCCCGGATTGTCCTTTGCAGGGCCATAGTCACCAAATCCGTTTATCTGGGCCCATACAATTTTAGGAAATCTCTTATGAATACTTTCATAATCCAAGCCTAATTTTTCAAGAGCCTTTGTTCTGTAGCTTGTTACAAACACATCTGCCGTTGCCAGAAGTTTTTCCATAATTTCCATTCCTTTTTCTGATTTAAGGTCAATGGAAATTCCTCTTTTTTCCGAATTATAGCAGCTGTAAAGAGGGTTTCTGCCAAAATCAGCCGGTGCGCCCATACCTGCTCCTGTAGTTCTTCCCGGATCTCCCCAGAAAGGTTCAATCTTCAATACATCTGCTCCCCAGTCGGCAAGTATTCTTGCAGTTCCGGGTCCCGCTATGAAATATGTTAAATCAACAACCTTTACTCCTTCTAATGGTTTAAACATTTTATACCTCCTATAATCTTTTATTTTTTAATCCGATATCGGATAGCCTTTACGGTAA
Source organism: Sedimentibacter sp. (assembly GCA_031997345.1). Taxonomy (GTDB): domain Bacteria; phylum Bacillota; class Clostridia; order Tissierellales; family Sedimentibacteraceae; genus Sedimentibacter. The sequence continues at coordinate 95,814 of DAMAEI010000003.1, forward strand.
GTAAGGGAATAAGGTAAACAAAATTACTGCTACCACAGATCCTATAAATGGAGTAACAACTGTGAGCCAAAATACCAGTCCGTATGCATCCTTATGTGTTTCATTGCATAAACCGTTTGTTACTGTCACTATGTACCCATTATGCGGCAATGAATCCAATGCTGCAGAAGAGATACTCATTACTCTGTGTATTGCAGCTGCAGGAATTCCAAGTGCCAGATAAGAAGGTCCCAGCAATGGAGCAGCGATTCCCAATCCTCCTGAGGCTGAACCGCATATACCTGCTATTACGGTAGTTCCGATTGCTATACCCAAATAAGGAGGTCCCGGTATATTCATCATTGCATCTATTACCACAGGAAACGCCTTGCTGGCCTGAACAACCGCTCCAAATCCAACTACTGCACATGTATTTGAAATTGAAACCACCGATTGCTTGCATGCCTCTCCAAGGTTAAACATAATTTTAGTGTTATCCTGATACTTGTTTAAAAGCAATATTACGGTAACAGAGCCTAAAAATACTCCGAACTCCAGCGGAATCAGCGTTTTTCCACCAACCTTGATATTTATTGCAAGAATTGTTATAATTAACGGCACCATTGCCAGTCCGCCGCTCGGATATGCTGCATCATCTCTAAATACATCCATTGGCTTAGCAACAAACCCTTCTCCTCTTTTCTTGGCATTATTAGCATACTTAATCAATATAAAGCTTCCAATCAGCAAAATCACAGCAGAGCTTATAAAACCATTTACCGCACCTGCCATTAAATCTGTTCCTAAAGCTGCCGCGGGAACAGCATTCTGTATTTGCGGTGCACCCGGTGCAACCATAGCCCAGGTTGAACATCCAAATGTTAATGCTCCCGGAATGAATTTTCTCGGTATATCTGCCTGCTTAAATACTTCCAGGGCTATAGGGAAAACTGCAAAGCTCGCTACGAATACGCTTACGCCTCCGTACGAGATTATACCGCAGGCCAGCGGGATGGATATAAGTGCCATATTCGGCCCAAAACGATTAATTATCATTCTGGCAATAGCCTTCGCACCATTGGTTACCTCGTATGCTTTTCCCATAATGGTACCGGTCAAGAATATTAAAAAGTAATTCTTAAAGAAGTTTACAAAGCCGGTCATATAATTTACCTTCAAGCCTTCATAAAGGTCGATACCGCCGGTTAATGCAACTATAATAGAACACATTAGTGCAACAACATAAATATTTACTCCACGCATTATTAATATAATTAACAGCGCAAGAGATACCAGTATGCCTAACATGCTAAACAACGTTGCTACATCCATATTACACCTCTCAAAATATCTTTATTTAAATTTCAAAATATAAAATTCCCAATTCCTTATTTCTTAAAAATAGCCGGTCTTTTTTGAACAAAGGCCGACATTCCCTCATCCTTGTCTTCAGTTCCAAACGATATGGCGGCAATATCTTTCTCAAGCTCAAGTCCGTTTGCCAAGTCCATTTCCAATCCTCTGTTTATTGCGGTCTTTGCAAAGCCTATAGCAGAAGACGAGTTTTTAAGAATCATTTCCATCATATTTTTTGCTTCGTTAATCAGCTCTTCATGCTCTACAACCTTGTTCACCAATCCTATAGATAATGCTTCATCAGCCTTTACCTGTCTTCCCGTATAAATCATTTCTTTGGAAATCCCGGAGCCTACCAACCTCGGCAGCCTCTGTGTTCCTCCAAAGCACGGAATAACACCCAACGCCACCTCCGGCTGACCAAAAACTGCCTTTGTGGATGCTATTCTTATGTCACAGCTTAGAGCTAATTCACATCCACCACCTAAGGCATATCCATTTACTGCAGCAATAACAGGTTTTTCTATGCACTCGATTTGATTGAATACCCCTTGAGCAAAATCCGCATATTTTCTACCTTCAATACTTTTATAAGACTGCATCTGTACAATATCAGCTCCGGCTACAAATCCCTTACCTTCTCCGGTTATTATAATTCCTCTTACAGATTCATCCTCTCTGACACATTCAAATATTTCACTAAGTTCATTTAAGGTGTCGTTATTTAATGCATTAAGCGCCTTTGGTCTGTTCATCTTTATAAGAGCAACATCACCATCCAGCGTTACATCAATGTTAATTAATTTACTTGATAATTCTGATAACAGCATAACATCCTCCCATGATAATATTTATCTATCTCGGCCTTGTTAGATATTTAATTAACGAGCATAAATCGTGCCAACTTGCCCCGATACTTCTGATATAATTTATTTATAATTCCGGACATCTGTAATTTTCAATCAAATCAAGAAATATTTTTATTTTTCTGTACTTACAAAGTCATTAAAGCGCCTATCTAATCAATGAGAATCTGTCTCAAACAAGATACAGTTGTTTATTATTTGAGACAAGTTCACTCATTGTGAGCTTATCTATATTGCAAATACCTTTTAAATTTGAACGCTCATGTATGTTAAAAATATATCTATTTCTATTGTTCCAATTTCAGAGAAATACGTTTACTCAATATCCTTTATACTAAAAAACAAAAATTGCAGTCTCAAAATATATACACAAAAAAATGCTCCCCCATAGTAATCAGTTTTATTTCTACTGTCTAATGTAAGGAGGAGCATATTAAATATGCTTTATCCTAAATTGTAATAAGCTCGTATTCTCTTCTTCCCAAATTCAGTTTAACCGCATGGTCTATTGCTGATTTCCAGTCTGTTTCGGGACTTACAGCAGTGAAATGGTCATGATGCCTGTGTATGTGCTTTGAAAGAAGGCTGCCTTCAACCGCAGGCTGGTTATTCACCGCATCAGCACATGCAACGTCAAGAGCCACGGGATCACATTTTCTGAAAAATCCGCATAAGCTGGCCTGGCTTATCCTGAAGGTTCTCAGACTTCATATATACGCTGTTCCGCGATGCAACCATAATTGTGCAAAACACCTCTTATCTGTTCAAATAAACATAAGCATTATAACGCTGCCAGACGCTTCCTCTATATTTCAGAAAAGTTCTCAAGAGTAATTCATAAATATCTATACCGCTGTTTCTCAACACCCAACAGCTCTCTACCGGCATCAATCGATACACACCTGTCTACATCAATGAAACGATTTTAAATTAATGGTAATTTTATTACTAACTGTTTTCCTTGTCAAGAGAAATCTTACCACCATAAATTAATTTTATTTTAATTACATGCAAGATGTTGTGAGATTAGTTGCAAAGTTTTTTCGCTGTCTTCAGTTTTATTTTGTTGAAAATCGTATTGACAATGTATTATTATAATAATATAATACATTTAAACAAATAAAAATTGAGGTAATGTGCATGAATGAAAAACAAAAAAAACTTTATTCAATCCTAAGAAAGGAAATAATCCCTGCTTTAGGCTGTACTGGCCCAACGGCTGTTTCATATGTGGCGGCAGAGGCAGCGGAAGCCGTCGGAGGCAAACCTCTGAAGGTGGTGGTCAAGGTGGACAGGCATATTGGCACAAAAAATAGCGATGTTGGTATACCCGGTACCAGTGCCGTGGGACTAAAAATGGCTGCTGCTTTGGGGGTTCTTGCCGGAGATGCAAAAGCCGGGCTAAATGTGTTGCACAATGTAACGGAACATGATGAGAAAGAGGCGCTGAATTTTTCCAAATCAGGTAATGTAATTATTATACCTGATTTGGAAACAGACATCCTCGGGCTTTATATGGACTGTATTGTTACTACCGATAAGGGAACAGGACGGGCTATAGTTATAAAAACACATAACAATTTGGTTTACCGTGAAGCAAACGGAGTAAAACAGGTTGATATTCCATTTAATCGTATTGCTTCTATGAACGAGACAACGGATGCCATGGCCAATTACCAAATTGCTGATTTTTATGAGCTAGTTACTAAAATTCCCTTAGAGGATTTAGATTTTATCAAGGAAGCGATCACTCTCAATAAGGAATTGGCCGAAGCATGCTTCTCAGGAAAGGCGAAGGGAGCGGGATTCGGAATTTCAATGCTAAAGCGTGCGGGAAATGATATTATAAAAAAAGCAGAGGCAATTACAGCAGCAGGTTCAGAAACAAGAATGATCGGATACCCCCTGCCGGCAATGAGCTGCGCTACCAGTGGAAATGTAGGAATAACCGCTTCGCTTCCCCTGATTAGTATGGCGGAAGATATGAACTGCTCTCAGGAGCAGTTGCTTCGCGCGCTGGCTATGAGTTTTTTAATGACAATCTGTGTTAAAAACCGTATCGGCCGCGTATCCTCAATGTGCGCATGTGTAACAGCCGCATCCCAGGGTATAGCCGCAGGAGCTGCAATGCTTTTGGGTGGTGATCTGGAATGTATAGACAGAGCCGTAAATAATACTATTGTAAATATTTTCGGAGTTGTTTGTGACGGCGCGCGGCTGGCATGTGCCCTGAAGCTTGCTTCTGCAGCAGGAATTGCCTTGGAATGTGCTATGCTAGCGTATGATGGTGTTAAAACGCCTTTGAATGAAGGAGTTATCGGAAGCAACGCGGATATGTCGATAAACTTTATGGGCAGTTTTGCTCAGACAGGTATGGCCAGTTCTGACTTAGCGCTGTGCAAGGCACTATACGAAAAGCAATTGTCACATTAGTAGGCAATATAACGATCATTTTTATTTTTAAAGTAGAGAGGAGGACAAAAATGGAATATTACGAAAGCATTAAAACCCCTGTGCTGAGAACGATTTACAAATCAATTATAACAGTGCAGAGATTCATTTGCTACATCTGTGCTACGGCACTTCCTATTATTATTACATACCAAGTAATTTTAAGATATGTTCTTAAGGCACCATTGATGGGTATTGAGGAGTTGCTCACATTTTTCATTATTTGGCTTTATATGTTAGGTGGATCTGTTGCATCAGAAAGACGCAGCCATATAGAGTGCGGTATCTTGACACTTTATATAAAGAAAGAAAAAACGATGAAAATATTTAAGATATTTAAGGCCTTTTTTTCTCTCATTATATGTGCATGGCTAACGCGGTGGGCTTTTTGGTATCTTCTATATTCCTTAAAGCTTTGGAAAACCAGTGATATCTTGAACATTCCCATGTTTTTCGGAGAAAGTTCCATGTTTATAGGACTTTTGTTTATGCTGCTTTTTGCAGCAATTGAAATGTTTGATTATATAAAAGATCTAACAGCATTTATTCAGGAGGGTAAAAGGTTATGAGTATGTTAGCAGTCGTAGGTATTGATGTTATTTTACTGGTAGTACTTTTGATGCTCAGCATTCCGCTGCCTTATTGTTTTGGGGGCGCGCTCCTGTTTATGAGCATATTTGGAAATGTATCTATGAAGAGTATGATGCTATGGGCATACTCACAGTCTATTGGAACCGTTTTGCTGGCAAGTCCGCTGTTTATCATGGCAGGTACGTACATGGGGGGCAGCGGTGTAGCAAAAAAGCTGCTTGATCTCTGCGACGCATTTGTGGGACGTATTAAAGGCGGCTTGGGGGTTGTAAGCGTAATTACCTGCGCCATAATCGGGGCGATTTCAGGAAGTGGATTTACTGGAGTAGCGGCTACCGGCCCCATTATGATTCCGAGAATGGTTGAGCAGGGATATCCAAGAGGGTTTGCTACAGCTTTGGTAACGGTATCTTCCGTCCTCGGTCTTTTAATTCCTCCAAGTGCTATTATGATTATATACGGCTGGATTACAGAAACCTCTATCCTTGCTTGTTTTTTATCTACTGTAGGACCCGGGATTCTCGTTATTACACTGTTTTGTATAATAAATCTTTTAGAGTGTAGGAAACTTGATTTAACTTTGATGCCTCCCATGACCCTCAAGGAAAAAATGCAATTGACAGGAAAAAGAACCATATCGGCAATCCCCGCGCTTATGATGCCGATAATCATACTTGGAGGCATATATTGCGGTGTATTCACACCCACTGAGGCTGCTGCTGTTTCCGCTATTTACAGTATACCTGTAGGACTGTTTATATATAAAGCCATGAAGCTTAAGGACATTAAGCGAATGACCTTTGATTCCATATGTTCCATCGGCTCAATTATGGTTATGATTGTATTTTGTCTTATGTTGAGCCAAACATTTGTTATGCTTCAGGTACCTCAGGCTTTGATTGAAATTATATTCAGCATCACTACAAACAAAATTGTAATTTTGGTTCTAATGAATCTCTTCTTGTTTTTGGTGGGAATGATTGTAAATGATTCCACAGGCATGCTTCTCTGTGCTCCGCTGTTGCTTCCGTTGGTTCAGAAATTAGGTATTTCTCCTATTCATTTTGCAGCAATTATGGGCGTTAATTTAGCCATGGGCGGTGTGACCCCCCCATATGCCAGCATTCTTTACTTAGGCATGCGTATAGGGAAATGTGAATTTAAGGATATTCTGGGCCCCACAATGAAACTTTTGATATTCGGCTATGTTCCAGTTGTATTTTTAACCTCCTTTTGGCCGGATTTATCACTGTTTCTGCCAAGGCTTTTTGGTTTTGTATGATTTCCGGAATGGAATCAAATATATAAGGAGATGAGATAATGACAAAAATATTCACTGTTGAAGAAGTAAAGCGCCTTATTACCATGGATGACGTTATCAAAAGCGTGGAAAAAACGTTTTTAGGTTTAGCAGATGGCACGGTAATAAATCCCACAAAGGTTACCCTTGACCTTGGCGAATCTGCTCCATATCCTCCATATGAAGGATTTTTCAACGCAATGCCTGCTTACATCGGGTATCAGGATGTGGCCGGCATCAAATGGGTAGGTGGTATTGCAGGGGGAAGAAAAAAAGCAGGACTGCCGTTTATTTGCGGAATTATTGTTTTGGCAGATCCTCGCATTGGAAGGTTTTTAGCTGTTCTGGACGGAGCCTACATTACAGACCTGCGTACTGGGGCACAGACGGCTGTGGCATTAAAATATATTTTCAAAAACAAAAAGAAGCTAAAAATTAGTATATATGGAGCCGGTATGCAGGCGCGAACTCAGACATTGGCAATATCTAAGTGCTTTGATATCGAAGAGCTTAGGGTATATGATGTTAATCAGGAAGCATCGGAAAAATTCAAAAAAGAAATGGAGGAAACAGTAAAAGGCGTAATAATGATTTGTGAGAAGCCTGAAGATGCATGTCACGGCGATGCTGTAATTTGTGTAACTCAGGCGAAAGAAAGAATTGTTAGGGCAGATTGGGTTAAGCCCGGCACTGTTATATTCCCTATGGGTTCATATCAGGAAATCGAAAATGCCGTCATTGAGCAGGCAGACATGATTATTGTGGATCATATCGGACAGGCTTTACACCGTGGGGCATTAAAAGATCTTAACCAGCAGGGAAAACTTACAGAGAGGGATATAACCGCCACTATAGGTGAGCTGGTTAAAGGCTCTGTAAGTATTGGTCCCATCATCGATAGGAAGATTATTTGCGTACCCATCGGGACAGGAGCAATGGATGTTGCTGTTGCGGGTATATTTTACGAAAAAGCAACTGCCTTAGGCCTGGGCGTTGACTTTAACATAACAGGCGAATAATATAAAATTGGAGGAATAAATAATGAAGAAGTTTTTTGCTTTGCTTATTGTATTTATAATGCTGTTATCTTTGGCAGGCTGCGGAAGCAGTAACAAAGGAGAAGTACAGAATGAAGGACAGAAGGTTATATTGTCTCTGGCTCATATAAGGCCGGTAGGCTCTTCCGCAGATTTGGCAATAAAGGCTTTTGCTGAAGAAGCTACCACGCTTTCGAATGGTACCCTGCAGTTTGATATTTATCCTTCAAGCCAGCTGGGCGATTACACTACCGTTCAGGAGAGGGTTAGCATTGGGGACGTAGATATGCAAATTGCAAGTCTTGGAAGCAATATGGATAAGGTTTTTGCCATGTCTAACGCCGCATATCTTTGTACTACATGGGACGAGGCAAAAAAAATGTTTTCTGATGGAAGTCCATTGATAAACATTTATAAGGAAAAGCTGACCAAATATAATATGACTTACTTAGCGGCATACCCGCTTTATTTTGGCGGTATTGCCACGAACGTAGATCCAGTTGATCCCACTAACCCAAACGCCCACTCAGGTATTAAAATTCGTGTTCCTTCCATGACTACATTTGAAAAAACAGCAACAACACTGGGGTATCTAGCAACTCCGCTGCCATCCTCCGAAATGTTTACTTCTATTCAGACAGGTGTAGTTGACGGTGCTATAGGCGCTGGAGCAGAAATGTACTACGGAAATCTGTCAGGTCTTGTGAAATATTATCTGCCTATTAATGACCACTTTGAGCAATGGTATATGTATATCAATACAGGAAAGTGGAATAGTTTAAGTGACGATCAACGCAATGCTATTCAAACCGCAGCGACTAATATGCAAGAAAAAAGGTGGGAGGTTGCCGAAGTGGAAACTGAAGAATATGAACAAAAACTGAGAGACAGCGGTACAGTTGTAGTAGAATACACAGACCGACAGATAAAGGAGTTTGCAGAAACTGTACGTGAAGCTGTTTGGCCAGCAATTGCTGGAGAGTATGGTTCTGAAAATTTTAATTCCGTAATAAACAGTATCAAATAAGCTAATTAAATTTATTGAATTATCACAAGAAAGCCAGCAACGATGCGGCTTTCTTGTGCCTTTAATATCAGTGGTTATTAAGGTGAGATATATTCTTCGGAGAGAAACAATAGTGCCGTTAGCAGTCTCTAGGGCTTTTGGTGTATGTGACCCTATAGCCTTGTCCATTGAGATTCCATGCATTAAGCATAACGCAGTCGGGGTTACAAATGCATTTATTTCTACAGACTTGGCATTTTCAATGAGGTTATAAATGTTGAAAAACGTCTACCCCAGGAGCTAAAATGTGCCATCGTAGGCGTCCTTGCCAGCACGTTTACTGCCAAAAGAATTAGAGAAGAGTTGCTTGACAAATAACTGTAAGGATAAAGATAAGGTTTAATAATAAATGTATAGTTTATGATATTAAGATATGCTATAATTAATGTGTATACATTCAAGAAGACTTTAAATAACACCTATAGCATAGTGTTTTTATAATCGTCATAGCTCACGCTATGATAAAATCTAAATCAGAAAAAATACAGGAGGATATTATTGTGAAGGCAATTAAGCGCCAGTCTCTGTCTGAGCAGGTTGTAGAATCTATTTTGCAGTATATTAAGGATAATGACATGAAGCCGGGAGAACAGATTCCTACCGAAAGCGAATTTGCCGAGCTGTTTCAGGTTAGCCGAACCAGCATTCGCGAGGCTATGAAGGCCCTGAGCATCAATGGTGTTGTTTCATCCACACCAGGAAAGGGAACATTTTTGCAGCCGAAAGCTATGAATACGGTAATAGGACAGGATGGTACGCTGCAAACAAAGGCTCGTGCCACAATAGCACAGATTATGGAACTTCGTACGCCATTGGAGGTTCTGGCTGTAGGCTTGGCAGCAGAGAGGGGAAACCTGAAGGAATTTGAGGAGCTGGAGGAAATTATTAAAATGTATAAGGAAGCTGTTTCATCTAAGGATTGTTGGGTGCAATGGGGCACAAAATTTCACGAAAGAATAGCAGAAATGAGCAGGAATCCGCTTCTTGTTTCCACTTTACGGCTTTTAAGCAATATGGTTGAGCAGTATCGGGAAAATCTTGCTGAGTTTTATGAGGATAAATCCTTTTATATTGAAAATCAAAAGCGAATTTGTGATGCCCTGATGCGCAGGGATGTAGACGCGGCTCAGGCAGAGATGCAGGAACACATGAAAATGACAGAGGATGCGCTGAATATGATTGTAAATGAAGGGAATGCAGTAGAATTTCTTCCCCATCAATAAATAATACTCAAAAACAAAAACTATTTATCCTACAGATGTATTTGTCAAACGAAAATTAGGTCAAAAGGCCATTTACTTTTAGGCACTTCAAAAATATTTTTGTTTTTCTGTACTTACAAAATTATTAAAGCTTCTATCTAGTCAATAAAAACCTGTCTCAAATAAGATACGCGTGTTTGTTATTTGAGACAAGGTCACTCATTGTAAATTTATCTATATTGCAAATACCTTTTAAATTTGAACGCTCATGTATGTTAAGAATATATCTATATCTATTGTTCCAATTTCAGAGTAATACGTTCACTCAATATCCTTTACATTTAAAAACAAATTTTCAGTCTCAAACATGTACACAAAAAAATGCCCCCCGATAGTGATCAGTTTTATTTCTACTGTCTACTTAAGGAGGAGCATATTAAATATGCCTTATCCTAAATTGTAATAAGCTCGTATTCTCTTCTTCCCAAATTCAGTTTAACCG
>DAMAEI010000004.1:0-23976 GCA_031997345.1 Sedimentibacter sp.
TATTGCAATATTGTTACTTTCAGTTCCTCCTCCGGTAAAATAAATTTCACCGGCATTTGCATTTATTATCCTTGCGGCAGATTTTCTTGCCTCATCTATTATTTTTTCAGCCTGCAGGCCCATCCTGTGAAGCGAGGATGGATTTCCATAGCAATTTTCATTGACATCAATCATCCTCTCCATGACCTCTTTCCTTATTTTGGTCGTAGCACTGTTATCCAGATAAATTTCCATACATACCCTTCCATAAAAAATTTTCTATTTTAGTTAAAATATTTGTAAAAAAAGCTTGCAAATTTTTTGTATATTTGTTACAATGAATTTGGTTATCCCCCCCGATAACCAAAATATATTCCCAATACCCCTTTTATGCATATTAATGCTTCACAACAATGGCCACCAGGCCATTTTTGTGTTTTTGCATCTTTAGTTAGTTATATTTCCGTTTCATTCCTTACCTCATTCAAATAGAGCTCTGAGGCCTTTTTCACTGTGGCGTTTTCAGCAGAATTATAAGCTGTTTTGTCGATACTTTTTATTGGCAGCACATCATTGGATGTACCTGTTATAAACGCACCGTCAAAGAAACCAAGCTCATCAATTTTTATTATTCTTTTCTCAACCTCAATTCCGTTGTTCTCGCAAACTTCTGCTACCTTGTTTCTTGTTACTCCTAAAAGAACTGCGGAATCCGGTGATGTAACAAGCTTATTGCCCTTAACAAAAAATATATTTGATCTGCTTCCTTCGCTGACCGTACCATCCTCATTGACTAAAATTGCCTCAAATGCTTTGGATGCATCCATTATTTGCTGTACCTTTGCCTTGAAATCCTTTTGAAATGACTTTACATTTGGATTATGTCTCTGTACAACGGCAGTTACCGTATGGACTCCCGTCTCAAATTGCTGCTTTGATGGATAATAGCTCTCAATAAAATAAAACAGAGCAATCTCACCGCTGTTGTAGTAATACGAAACTCTTATGTTGCAATTTTTAAATGAATTTTCATTTATCAGCAGCTCGATTGATTTTTTGTAACCATTAAAATCAATATGTCCTTTTGTACCGCTTAATTGGATGCTTTCTTTCATGCGTTGGAAATGTTCTTTCAAAAACACTGCCTTTCTGTTTATAACGCGTATTACCTCATAAATTCTTGAACTGTCCTCATCAAGCAGCCTATTGAGCTCTTCTTTATTGATTATAGTTCCGTTTTTAACGTTTTTTTCAGACAATATATTCATATTTTTTCCTCCCAAAACAAACTAATTTCATTTTTAATCGCTTCTGATTTACTCACATTTTTATAATGCTTCCAATGCTCGGGAAAAAGCCTGACATAGGACATTTGGCACAGCCTTGAGTCAATGAGCAGCACCACGCCTCTGTCTTTTTCCGTCCGGATGACCCTTCCTGCAGATTGAAGAATTTTATTAAATCCGGGATATTTATATGCAAAATCATATCCTGAATTAAATTTTGCATCAAAGAAATCTCTTATGATGTTCCTTTCAAAGGAAAGCTGAGGTATTCCGGTTCCTATTATAACCGCTCCTATTAATTTTTCAAGAGGTAAATCAATTCCCTCCGAAAAAACACCTCCCACTACCGTAAACAGAACCACATTATTTTCATTGTTGAATTTATCAGTAATTTTTGACTGTTCTGCTTCATCCATACCCTGAGCCTGAAATATGATATTGGATGTGTCATAGAGGCTTCTGTATACCTCTGATGCTTTTTCCATATAGCTGTAGGATGGAAAAAACACCATGTAATTTCCGGTCCTGCCCTTTACGATTTCATTGATGCAGCCGCATGCAGCTTCAATGTTTGAATCCCTAAGCTCATATTTCATGGATATCTCCTGTGTAATCATGAGCTTTAGGTTGTTTTCATCAAAGGGAGACCCTATTTTCAATATGTAGTCATCTTCACTTCCACCAAGCATGTATCTGAAAAACTTCAGAGGTGTGAATGTAGCCGAGAAAAACACCGAAGACCATGCCTTTTCCAGAATTTCTCCAAGTATCTTTGAAGGGTCCGTCAAAAATAGCTTCACCATTGTTTTTCTCCCGGTAAAATCGGCATAGTAGCAAAAATTATCGTCTGCAATTTCCGATATTTTAATAAAAAAAACACTTTTGAAATATGCATCAATCAGCTGTTCGGGAATATTGACATTTTTCCTGTCATTTATATATTCTTCTGCCAACAATGCAAATTTTCTCAGGATATTTATTAAGTCTGCTGGCTCTTCTTCAAATATGAATGGCCCCTGAGAGTTTTTTTTTATTTCAACAAACTTTTTGTTGATTGCCGATAGGCTGCTGCTTATTTTTTTATTTACGCTTTTCATTGATTTATAAATATCATAAAACTCTTCCTTAATCAGCTCAGGTGAGTACATGCTCCTTGCTCTGTCCTCTAAGTTATGCGCCTCGTCAACAAGAAGTATATCATTACTGTTTTTGAAAACATCATCTCTTTGAAGAGCAACTCTGGGGTCAAAGTAATAATTGTAATCACACACCACCACATCTGACATATACGCTAAATCCAGGCTGAATTCAAAAGGACATATCTCATGCTCCGCAGCAGTTCTTTCTATGTATTCCCTATCGTACAGACAGTGGTTTTTCACTGAATCCTTAAGGGGATCGTTTAATCTGTCATAATATCCTCTCGCATATGGGCAATGCTCAGGCTCGCATTTAGTTTCTTCCATAAAGCAGATTTTATCCTTTGCCGTAATGACGGTTGTACGCAGCCTCAGACCCTTTTCAGCCATCAACTTTATTGTGTTAAATGCAATTGATTTGGTTGATGATTTTGCCGTCAGATAATATATTTTTGAATTACTTTTGTAATTCAATGATTTAATTGCAGGAAACAACACAGATATTGTCTTTCCCACACCCGTTGGAGCCTGCGCGTACAGATTTTTTCCTTCCTTTATTGCCCTGAATACTGCAACAGAAAAATTTCTTTGTCCCTGTCTGTATTCAGTGAAAGGGAATTCAAGTTCATCAACGGTTTTTTCTCTTTCCTTACGGAGATTAATAATCGTTTGAGCCCAGTCCACATACATGTTTAAAAGGCTGTAAAAAAACTCTTCCAGCTCTTGCAGTGTATAGGCATAAATAAATGTCTTGGTCTTTCCCGTATCCAGATTGAAATATCTGAGCTGCACATTCAGTTCATTTAACTCTTTGTCAAGACCGTAAATATATGCATAGCACTTTACCTGTGCCAGATGAGCAATGTTGTAACCATCGTCAATCAAATCTAAATTTGTATATGTGGATTTTATTTCATCCACTGTGGTCTGATCACTTTCTTCTATTATTCCGTCTGCCCTGCCTTCAATAACAAAGGTTATGCTGTTGAATTCAAATTCACGCTTCAGATAAAACTCCTTATGATAGCCTTCACCCATATTAGACTGAAGAAGCTTGTGAGCCTTGACTCCCTCTAATGCCCTTTCGGCACTCATGGCCTTAACGTTGATATCTCCGCTCTTATATACAAATTCAACCAACTCTCTTACTGAAAGCTTAACTGTATCCATAGGGTTCCTCTTATAATTTGTCATGAGACTTCGGCAGATGCTTCTCGTGTCTGAGGACGCAGTCGACCTTCACCAAAGTATTTGCTCCCTCCGGTCGCATACTTTGGGAACTCGTTGCGTTTGACTCACCTGCAATTTCCTTCTCCCTCGCGGTCGAGGAAATTGGGTCGAGTCATAAAAAAACACCTTTCGGTGTCTATTATAGCAAAAATAATATTCAATATAAAGCTTATTTTAAATATTGTATGCAGGTAACTCTATTTCCTTCAATTGTGAACTTATCGGATAAACATTCAACCAGCATAAGCCCTCTTCCTGATTCACAGCAGTCATATTCACCGAAGGATTTGTGCTTATAAACTACTCCTGACCCTTCATCAGTAATTTCAATAATGATGCATGACTTATTTATGATTAAAACAACGTTTATCTGCTTGCTGGCATCCTGTTTATTGCCATGCAGCACACCATTGATCATCAGTTCATATAAAATTAATTTCGAGTTAAAAAAAACATTTTCGTCTATTCTGTCCTTGATATCGAGAAGTAGTTCCTCAACAACATTTTTAACGGCATCTATATCACTGCGGACCTTAACTTCAAATTTATAAACCATTACCATTCCTCCAGTCTTAACTAATATACCCTAAAAATTCACGTCTAAACCAATTGTATATTAATTATCACAGAGAAATTATACATTTACTAAAATCCTTCTGTTCCAAGCTGCAATATTTTCTCAAACAGACTCCACATATCCTCAACTCCGCTTTTTGATACTGACGAAAATGGAAAAATAAGATTTGCATCCTTAATATCCAACGCCTTTTTAATAACTGCCACGTTCTTTATCTGCTGCGATCTGGACAGCTTATCTGCTTTTGCGGCAATAACATATCCTGTGTATCCGCAGCTTTTAATCCATTCATACATCTGCACGTCATTGACACCCGGTTCGTGCCTTATATCAACAAGTAGAATAACCTCTCTCAGCTGCTGCCTGCTGTGCAGATAGGTATCAATCATTTTAGCCCATTTATCCTTCTCGGTCTTTGACACCTTTGCATATCCGTAGCCCGGCAAATCCACAAAATTAAGTGTGTCATTTATGTTATAGAAATTTATCGTCTGTGTCTTACCTGGCTGTGAGCTTGTTCTTGCCAGACTTTTTCTGTTAAGCATGGCATTTATCATTGACGACTTACCTACATTAGATTTTCCTGCAAATGCAATCTCAGGAACCACAGTATCGGGATACTGTTCCTTTTTTGCAGCAGTAATTAGTAGCTCCGCTTTTTTTATTATCATATATTTCCCTTTCTCACAGGCAACCTAGCTGTGATATATCATATCACAGCCATAGTTCCGCTATTGTTAAATCAATGCTTCCTTCACAACATCCTCTATTCTGTCCGCATATACAATTTCTATGGAGCGAATAATCTTAGGATCTATTTTTGAAACATCAGGCTTATTTCTGGTGCTGAGCACCACCTTTTTAATACCAGCTCTCTTAGCAGCAAGCAGCTTCTCCTTAAGTCCGCCTATGGGCAGAACTCTTCCCGTAATAGTGATTTCTCCGGTCATGGCAACTTCCTTCCTGGCAGGCCTTCCTGTCATTGCCGACAATATAGCTGTTGCCATGGTTATGCCTGCAGAGGGACCATCCTTGGGAATTGCTCCTTCGGGCACATGGATGTGAATATCCGTCTCCTTGAACTTGCCGTATTCAATATCGAATTTTTCAGCATTGGCCTTAATGTAGCTTAAAGCGGCCATAGCAGACTCCTTCATAACATCTCCCAGCTGGCCCGTAAGCTGAAGCTTGCCGTCACCCTTCATGGTATTGACTTCTATAAACAGAGTTTCCCCGCCGACTCTGGTCCATGCAAGCCCTGTTACAACCCCGACCTGGTCCTCTTCAAATGCAAGGTCATAATCATACTTAGGTATTCCTAAATAGCCCTTAAGGCTGTTTAAGTTTATGGTTACGGATTTCTTCTTGTTTTCGACAATCTGCACTGCTGCCTTTCTCACAAGGGTTCCGATATTTCTCTCAAGGTTTCTTACTCCTGACTCTCTTGTATATTTCTCTATTATTTCAGTCACAACATTTTGAGAGATATTTATCTGATTTTCCTTCAGACCATGTTCTTTTATCTGTTTTTTGACAAGATATTTTTCAGCAATATTTCGTTTTTCTCCGTCAGTGTATCCGGATATTTCAATGACTTCCATTCTGTCCAGCAGAGGCTCCGGAATTGTTGACGTTGAATTTGCCGTCGTAATGAACATAACATTTTCGAGACTGAAGGGCGCCTCAATGTAATGATCCGTAAATGTCTTGTTCTGTTCGGGATCAAGTGCCTCCAGTAACGCTGAAGCAGGATCGCCCTTGTAGTCTCCAGAGAGTTTGTCAATTTCATCAAGCAGGAACACAGGATTGTTTACCTTAACCTTTGCTATGGATGATATTATTCTACCCGGAATAGCTCCGATATATGTCCTTCGGTGGCCTCTTATTTCAGCTTCATCCCTCACTCCGCCAAGTGATATGCGCACATATTTTCTGTTCATGGCTCTGGCTATGGATTTTGCAATTGATGTTTTCCCCACGCCGGGAGGTCCCACAAAGCAAAGTATTGGTCCCTTCATATCCTTGTTTATATTTTTTACAGCAAGATATTCAATTATCCTTTCCTTTACATCCTCCAGTCCGTAATGATCCTCGGAAAGAATGGCTCTCGCCTTCTTAAGGTCAGTATTGTCCTTTGTTTTTTTATCCCAGGGCAAATCAACAAGCCAATCCACATATGTCCTTATAACTCCCGCATCGGGAGATGATGGGGAAATTTTGAGAAGCTTGTTTATTTCTTTTTCTGCCTTTTCTTTTACTTCCTTGGGCATCTTTGCGGCAGAAATTTTTTTCATGTATTCATCTACTTCAAATTCTGTGCTTTCGTCTTCTCCAAGCTCCTTTTGAATGGCTCTGAGCTGTTCCTTAAGGTAATAGTCCTTCTGGAACTCGCTGACCTGTTTTCTTACAATCTCACCCAGCTCGCTTTCAATTTCAAGAACCTTGATTTCCTTTGACAATATTGCATTGATTGCTTCAAGTCTTTCAAATGGATCGAAGATTTCAAGCAGTGATTGCTTTTGCTCATGCTTTAGATAAATATATGAGGCAACAACGTCTGCCAGCTTGTCCGGATTCTTAATTTCCTTCAGTGATATTACCGCATCAGGTGCTATCTTTGCATAAATCATGGAATATTCTTCGAAGTTCTCCAGAGTAAGGCGCACCATCGCCTCAAGCTTATCACTGAACGGAACTTCATAGTCGTAGACATATTCCTCCAGCACAACCTCAAAGTATGGTTCTTCCTGGGTAATGGAAGAAATCTTAGCCCTGTTAATTCCTTCAACAAGCACTCTTATGTTGTCACCGGGCATTTTAATCATTTGCTTTATTTTGCATATAACTCCCACTTCATAAAAATCATCTTCCTTGGGAGTATCCACATCAGCCTCTTTCTGAACTGTAAGAAATATGTCCGAATCCTCAAGCATTGCTTCCTCAAGTGCGTTTATAGACTTTTCTCTTCCTATATCAAAATGTATGACAGTGTTAGGGAATATTCCTATTCCTCTGATTGGAATCAAAGGAAGTGTCCTGTTCTCTATTCTGTAATTTTCTATCATGCTATCTCCTTATAAAAACTGCCTGCTTTAGGCAGGCAGTCATTCTATGGCTGCCTCGGCGGCAGTCTATGAAACATTTTCTTTTTTATCAGATACTGTTTTCTTTGTCAGAACTAACTTAGGCTCACTTTTATTTATGATGGTATCCTTGGTTATGACACATTTTTTAATGTCATCTCGCGACGGTATTTCAAACATAACGTCTGTCATGGTGCTCTCAAGGATTCCTCTTAAGCCTCTTGCTCCTGTTTTTATTTCCAGCGCCTTTTCCGCTATTACCTCTAATGCGTCCTTCTCGATTTCCAGCTCCACATTATCCATTTTGAACAATTCTTTGTATTGCTTTATCAGAGCATTCTTAGGCTCTGTCAAAATTGATATCAGTGCTCTCTTATCCAATTTCTCCAAGGCAACAACCACCGGCATTCTTCCTACAAATTCGGGAATAAGTCCAAACTTCAGCAGATCCTGCGTCTGAACCTGACTTAGAAGCTCATCTGTATCCATTGAAGTATTTCCGGAAAGGTCAGCACCGAATCCGATACTTTTCTTTCCTATTCTCTTTTGTATGATTTTTTCTATGCCGTCAAAAGCACCGCCCACAATAAACAATATATTGGTTGTATCTATTTGAATAAACTCCTGATGCGGGTGCTTCCTTCCTCCTTGTGGAGGTACATTTGCAACAGTTCCTTCCAGTATTTTCAGAAGAGCCTGCTGAACACCTTCACCGCTTACATCTCTCGTTATGGAAGGATTTTCTGAACGTCTTGAAATCTTATCAATCTCATCGACATATATTATACCCTTTTCAGCTCTTTCGACATCAAAATCTGCCGCCTGAAGAAGCTTAAGCAATATGTTTTCAACATCTTCTCCCACATAGCCTGCTTCTGTCAAAGAAGTGGCATCTGCAATGGCAAACGGAACATTCAACAGCTTTGCCAATGTCTGGGCAAGATAAGTCTTTCCGCTTCCTGTAGGTCCAAGTAAAAGAATATTGCTCTTTTGAATGTCTGTTCCTTCATCCTTGGATTTATAATTTATTCTTTTGTAATGATTGTATACCGCAACCGCCAATGCTTTTTTAGCCTGATCCTGCTGAATTACATATTCGTCAAGCTTTGTTTTTATTTCCTTCGGCTTCGGCAGTTCAGAGAAATCATACTCTTCAAATAAATCAATATCGTCATCCACTATATTGTGGCAAAGCTCTATACATTCGTCACAAATATAGACATCAGGACCGGCTATGAGCCTTCTTACCTGCTCTTGAGATTTACCGCAAAACGAGCATTTAATTTGTTTATCATTAACTTTGCTCATTGAAACACTCCTTATTTTCTATTGGCAATAATTTCATCAATTATGCCATACGCCTTAGCATCCTCTGCTGACATAAAATTATCTCTGTCTGTATCACGCTCAACCTTTTCTATTGGCTGGCCTGTTCTCGCGCTTATGATACTGTTTAAAGTATCTCTGGTCTTTATAATTCTGTCCGCGTGTATCTTAATATCAGATGCCTGACCTCTCATTCCTCCAAGAGGCTGATGTATCATAATTTCTGAATTAGGAAGAGCAAATCTTTTTCCCTTTGCTCCTGACAGAAGCAAAAATGCTCCCATGCTCGCTGCCATTCCTATGCAGATAGTTGAAACATCTGGCTTAATATACTGCATTGTGTCATAGATTGCCATTCCTGCAGTTATTGATCCTCCCGGTGAATTTATATATAACTGAATATCCTTATCCGGATCTTCTGACTCTAAAAACAGCATCTGAGCAACTATTAAGCTTGCTGTTGCATCGTTGACTTCATCACTTAAAATAATTATTCTGTCTTTCAGAAGTCTTGAATATATATCGTATGATCTTTCGCCTCTGCCTGTTTGCTCGATAACATATGGTACTAATGCCATTATTTTTTCCTCCTACTTATTATATTTTATTTTACTTATATTGTACTTATTAATCTTAATTTATTTTATTTTTCTACAGATTTATCTGCCTCTTCTTTGGGTTCAACAAATACAGCGCTGTTTACAAGCATCTCTATCGCTTTTCTTTTTTGAAGATTTTCTTCAACGTAGCTTCTGCTTGACTGTAAAAGACTTTCTTTGAAAGCTTCAAGTCTTTCTTCTTCCACGTTGTATGACTTTGCAACCTCATCGATTTCCTTTGCAATATCCTCTTCTGAAGCTTTTATTCCTTCTTTTTTAATTATAGCTTCAAGCACAAGCTCAGCCTTAACATTGAATTCAGCCTGATTTCTCGCACCCTCTTTGTATTGGTTTACAAAGTTTTCGATTATTGAGTCATATTCCTTGCCCACAAATCCCTGCTGGCGGAACTGCTGCTCATAATTTCTTCCCAAGAAATCTATTTCTCTTTTTATCAAAACTTCAGGTATGTCAATCTTTGCTTCATTAACTATCTTAGTTATTACATTGTTGTCATTTGCAACCTTGGCTGAATCAGCGGCTCTTTGCTCAAGATTCTTTTTTGTATCAGCCTTCAATTCATCAAGTGTATCAAATTCACTTACATCCTTGGCAAACTCATCGTCCATTTCAGGAAGCTCTTTTGATTTTATTTCATGTATAGTTACGTTGAAAACAGCGTCCTTGCCTTTTAATTCCTCAGAATGATATTCTTCGGGGAATGTAACATTAACTTTTACTTCTTCGCCTTTGTTTTTTCCTATAAGCTGCTCTTCAAAGCCAGGAATAAAAGTATTTGAGCCTATTTCAAGAGACTGGTTCTCGGCTGTGCCACCTTCAAACTGCTCCTCACCAACAAATCCCGCATAGTCAATAGTCAAGAAGTCACCATTTTGAACAGCTCTTTCAGAAACCTCAATTATTCTTGCATTTTTCTCCTGAATAGCCTTGATTTCATTTTCAACATCCTCATCCGTTACATTTATTTCAGTTTTTTCAACTTCAACTCCCTTGTATTCAGGAAGCTCAACTTCAGGCATAACCTCAACATCTGCAGTTAAGATTATTTCTTCGCCTTCCTCAAATTTAACAACATCTACCTTTGGGCTGTCAATTACGTCAAGCTCCAGCTCCTTAACAGCCTTCGGATATTCTTCCTGTATGGCCAAATCCATTGCATCATCATAAAAAATGCCCTTGCCATATTTTTTCTCAATTATATGCTTAGGAGCTTTTCCCTTTCTAAATCCTTGAACATTAATGCTATTCTTTACTTTTAAATATGCTTTATTCACAGCCTTTTCAAATTCTTCAGGTGAAACTGTAAACTCGATTGAAACTACATTTTTCTCTTTTTTTAATATCTTTGAACTCATTTGTTCCTCCTAGTATTTTATATTGTATGTAAAACAGCCAATATTGTTTCAAATTAATGATTCTCATAATTTAACCATTATATTATACCATAACACTTTGTAAAATCAACAATTTATTAAATTTTATTGAATATTTTTAATATTTTTGTATTCATACACGCAGCAATTCATAATAATATTGTTACCGCTGAGGAAAACCTGCATCTGATTTTTCAAGAAAACCATTCCAGCCTTTTCCATCACCCTGCCTGATGCCTTGTTTCTTATATCGTGTATAGCACGTACTGTTTCAAATCCCACTTCAAAAGTCATGAATTCCAGGACCTTTTTCAGAGCTTCTGTGGCAATACCCTGATTCCACCTTTCTTTTGCAACTGTATAACCAATTTCGCAATATTTTTTTCTGTTTTTAATATTTGATACCGAAACAGAGCCTATGGGTTCACCGCTGACCTTATCCGTTACAGCCCAGTGGTAATAGTCTATCCTGCCATAATAATTTACAATCTCAGAAATATAGCTTCTTGTTACCGATTCATTTTCATGAACGCTCCAAGCGTTGTATCTGGCAGAATCCATATCGCTGAACCAATTGACATATGCATCATGGACATCTGTAATTTTAAAAGGTCTCAGGCTGAATCTTTCAGTTTCAAGAGCCACCGTACCCTTATGCTTTAAATTTCTGTTTCCCAATCGCAGGCATATCATAAATTTTCTCCATACAATTCATAACCGGAATTTTAATCTATACTACCCCATTATACAATTTTTGTTATATTTTGTATAGAGTTGTCTTACATTTCATGAGTGTTTTTTCATGGAATACATATAAACTCTCCGTTTTATTATAAAATTAAAGAAAAACGTTTTTTTATTAATTTTACTATAACTGATTGTAATTTGAACTAAAAAATTGTATAATATAGTACAAGCTCGGCAGATATATTCTGACGAATCGTTTATAAATAATAAATAAACTACACGGGAGGTAATATGGAAAAGTTTGAAAATGGAATAATTCAAGACAATTACAGCCAGGCTGTTAAAAATTGTACCGAAAAAAAAGACAAGAAATTCATACCTACCATTGAATCTGTATTAAAGAAAAAACCTATTCAGATGCCCAAAGAAATCTATGAGGCAAGTGGCATAAATATATTCGGCAAAAGGATAAAATCATTGATATTCACAACCGACCTAGCAATTATAAAAAATAACAATGCCGACGGCGTAATAGCTGTATATCCTTTCACGCCCCAGATTGCAATTAATCAGGCAATAATAGAGGTTTCATCCACACCGGTGTTTGTGGGAGTAGGCGGAGGAATTACCACCGGTCAGAGGTCTATTGACATTGCCATAAGCGCAGAATTGAACGGTGCCTACGGAGTTGTCATGAATGCACCGACACCTAACGATCTTATATCTGAAATGAAAAAAAGACTTGATATTCCCATAATAATCACCATTGTTTCCGAAAGGGAAGACTTTGAATCAAGAATCAAAGCAGGAGTTTCCATATTCAACGTTTCCGGTGGAGCGAAAACAACTTCCATAGTGAAAAAAATTCGCGAGAGCCACCCATACTTCCCTATTATTGCAACAGGCGGACCAAATCCGGAAAATATACTGAACACAATACAGGCAGGAGCCAACACCATAACATTCACTCCTCCTACAACCGGTGAGCTATTTTCTGAAATTATGGACAATTACAGAGAAAAACTATTTTAAAGAATACGGGAATTCCCGTATTTTTTCATTTAATTTGTTTTACGTCAATACCTGCTTGTTTTGCAATAAATGTGGCAAATTGTTTTGAGTCCCCAATTTGAAATCCTGATTTATTAATGATATGTGCCACTGATTCGTCAACAAATAAGTAATATCGGAGCTTATCCTCATAAATACTTTTAATAACTGAATAGTCAAATTTGTGCTCACTGGTTTCTTTATATTCAATAAAACATCTGTCATAAAAATAATATATAATTTCTGAACTTTTATCGTTATATTTTTCCCACATCAGTTTGCCCAATCTCCTATAATCAGAGCTCATCAGCAGTAATTTCCCAATTATTACAAAGGCAACCGATATGTGCAGTGCTCTGTCGCCGTCAATCAATCCGCCTATAAAACATGCGATATTAATACTACCAATCAGAATCAAGAGCACTCCAGCTAATCTAAACCCGGCTTTAGATACCATATGCAACAGACTTACCGACTTACTTTGATTTTGGCAGACCTTCATAAATTCGATAAAATCCGTCTGCTTGTATGTCATCGCAACCTTGTATCCCATGCATATTACTCCTTATTCTCTTTAAGACATATTAAATATTTTCATATTGGAAAAAATACGGGGATAACCCGTATTTTTAATTATTCCATATTTTTAAGCACATCTCTGTTATGCTCTATAATACCGTTGATTTCTCTTATTTTTTCCTGGAGCTTGGACAATATTTCGTCGCTGTAATCATATGCTCCGATTTTCATTTCTGTAGCCTTTCTTTCGGCTTCCTTTATAAGCTGCTCCGCATGCTTCTGCGCCTGCTTGGTTATTTCATTTTCTTCGATTAAGTATCTCTGCTGGTCCTTAACTCTGTCAATCATCTCGTCAGCCTCTGACTGCGCCTCATTCAATATTCTCTGACGCTCTTTTGCAACCCAGGATGCTCTGTTGATCTCATCAGGCATCTTCAGGCGTATTTCATTTATTACTTCCAATATTTCTTCCTTATCAATCATAACCTTGTTTGATAAAGGAAATTTTGAAGCCTCTTCAATTATATCTTCAATTCTTTCCAGCAAATTTAAAATATCCATACTACTTCCTCCCAAGTTTTTTGTGAATTTCCTGTGCCACATAGGTAGGAACCAAGTCCTCAAAAGCTCCCCCATGTTCTGCAACATCCTTAACAATGCTGGAGCTCAAAAAGGAATATTCCGGTGATGCCACTAGGAAAATTGTCTCTAAATTCTTGTTCAAATGCTTGTTTATACTGGATATCGACAGCTCATATTCGTAGTCGGAAACTGCCCTCAGTCCCCTTACTATCATGTTGATATTATTTTTTTCACAATATTCAACTACCAGTCCCTCTGTAAGATCAACGCTAACATTATGTAAGTGCTTTGTGGCTTGTCTCACCATTTCGCACCGCTCTTCGATGGAAAACCAGTATTTCTTTTCAATATTGTTGAATACAGTAATTACAACCTCTTCAAAATTACGCGATATCCTGTTGATTATGTCCATGTGTCCGACTGTAATCGGATCAAAACTTCCCGTGTATAAAACCTTCATTAGTCCTCTCCGTATGTCATTATGCTTATTCTTGTTCTTCCATATATTTTTTCTTTATATTCTATCATGTCTCTATTAATTTCATCAATTGTTTTTTCAGACTTATCAGTTTCAATTATAAGCTTTCCGCCTTCCTTTAGCAAGTCATTTTCAAAAACCTTAAGTGCAATTCTTCCACCGCAATTAAGGTCGTAGGGCGGGTCTGCAAATATATAGTCAAATTTAATATTTTCGGCAGCAAAATTCATAATTGCTTTTTCATAATCGCTCATTACTATTACTGCCTTTTCCTTAAATTTGCAAAGTTCCAAATTCTTTCTCACATAGTTCAGACTCTTATGAGAACCGTCCACAAAGTAGCATTGTTTCGCTCCTCTTGCAAGAAATTCTATTCCCACGCCGCCGGAGCCGGCAAATAAGTCCAGCACTATTGATTCTTCGTCAATATAGCCCAATATATTGAAAGTGGCTTCCTTGATTTTATCGCTGGTAGGTCTCACTGACATGCCGTCCGGTGCATACAGCTTCATCCCCTTGTTAGTTCCGGATATAATTCTCATACTTACCTCTTAATTAAAAGCTATTGTTTCATCCTTGAATAAATTAATTATGGCCTTTTTCAAATTTATGTAGTCGTCTCCCGCAAGTCCGGGATTTTCTTCTGATATTTTATTTGAAATATACTGCACATCCTGAACATATTCCACATCATTTACAATATTCTGAATGTCGTATCCCGACAGTCCGTGCTGCCTTGTTCCGAAAAATTCTCCCGGTCCCCTTATTTTCAAATCCTCTTCCGCAATTATAAATCCATTGTCAGTATTTTTCAAAATGCTCATCCTGTCGGCAGCTTTCTTTGTCCTGCTTTCATTTATCAATATACAGTAGGATTGAAATTTTCCGTGTAAAAGCCCGAGGCTGTAGTCGGAAAAATAATTGCTTCTGAGTTCATCAAATATCTCTGATGCCGAATTAAGCTCCATTTTTTCGGATTCTTCAACCAGAGGAGTAACTATGTACGCCTGCCTTCCCTCATCAGCCTGCTTTTTTATAAATTCGTAGGCCCGTTCCCTTTCATTGCCTTTCAGAATGTCCGTAATAACTTTTTGACGTCCCGGGGGCATTTCATCTATGACTGAAATATCCAAGTCACCGTAAAGCATCAACGCCAGTGTCCTGGGTATGGGTGTTGCCGTCATAACAAGAATATCAGGACTGTTTCCTTTGCCTGACAGCCTTCCTCTCTGCCTCACTCCAAAGCGGTGCTGTTCGTCCGTTATGGCAAGACCTATATTTTTAAACTCCACATTTTCTTCAATCAATGAATGTGTGCCTACAATTATGTCGGTTTTACCATCCTTCAAATCTTTCAAAATTTCTTTTTTTTCATTCGACTTGGTGGAGCCCGATAAAAATACAACTTTTATATTAATGTCAGCCACGGACAGATATTCACGTATAGTATCAAAGTGCTGCAGCGCAAGAATCTCCGTTGGTGCCATCATTGCAGCCTGGTATCCCGATTCAACTGCCGCAAGCAGTGAATACACAGCCACCACTGTCTTTCCCGAACCCACATCACCCTGAACAAGTCTGTTCATTGCCCTGCCCATACTCATATCTCTTTTTATTTCATCTATTACTTTGAGCTGCGCATCTGTAAGCCTGTAAGGAATGGCATCGATTAGTCTATCCGCAAGCGTTGTGCATTTAATTTCATTTCCCCTTGCATTTCTGTTCAGATTGTTTTTAAGCGCTCTCAAGCCAAGCTGCATTATTAGAAGCTTTTCATACACCATTGTTTTCTTTCCCAGAGAATACTTCCTGCCGTTCTCAGGAAAATGAAGATTCATAAGTGCGCTTTTTCTGGAGGCAAGCTTATATTCCTCACGTATACCTGCAGGGATTACATCCTGGATTTTTTCGTAATATGCTTCAAAGGCTGTCTTTATAAGCTTCGTGAGCTCATTGTTTGACAATCCTGCTGTCAGACTGTATATGGGCAATATTTTCCCTGTCTTCCAGTCCTTTTCACACAGCTCAATTTCCGGATTAACCATTTCCAGCTTGCCGTAGGCTGCCTTTACCTCGCCAAACACATAGTACATTTCTCCCTCTGTGAGCTTATCCGAAAGAAAATTTTGATTAAAAAATGTCAATGTGATAAAACCTGTATCATCCATGCCGGCTGTTTTTAACACAGTCATGTTTTTACGGATTCTTGCCTTTTCAGATTTTCCGTAAATCTTTATCATAAGCAGGCATTTCTCCCCGTCACTTAGCCGATTGATTTTCTTAACCGTCCTTCTGTCCTCATACCTTACAGGGAAATGGTTAAGCAAATCTTCCACGGTAAATATATTCAATTTATTCAGCCTGGCTGCCCTTCCGGGTCCTACTCCCTTTAAAAACCGAATATCTGTATCAAGCATCATTTATCCTTTACAGCAATATAAAGAACGGCTGTGCCGTTCCTCTGTATTTACTCAACTGAAATTATATAATAATAAAGTGGCTGGCCTCCGTATATTACTTCAACGTCGCACTCTTCAGCTATTTTCTCTATTTTTTCCTTCAAGCCCTCAGCTATTTTCTTATCTACGTCTTCTCCGTAAAACAGCGTAATCAGGAAGCTGTCATCATTGACCATGCTCTTTATGAGCTCAAGAGTCTGCTCCTCAGGATTTTCTCCGTGAGCAACAATATCTCCCTCGCTGATTGCTATTATTTCGTCCTTCTTGATTTCCATATCGTTAAATACGGTATCTCTCACAGCATATGTAACTTGACCGGTTTTTACCTCTGATCCGGCATCCGTCATTGCCTGCACATTTTCTTCAACACTTTTGTCTTCCTTGAATGCCAGCATAGCCGAAATACCCTGCGGGATACTCTTGCTGGGTACAACATTAAGACTCCTGTCGGATATCTCCTTAGCCTGAGTAGCAGCAAGAATTATATTGCTGTTGTTTGGAAGAATAATTATATGCTCGGCGTTTATATCCTTCGCCGCCTCCAATATGTCCTCTGTGCTTGGGTTCATAGTCTGTCCACCGGACAAAAATACATCAACATTCAGATCCGTGAATACTTTTTGTATGCCGTCTCCCATTCCTATGGACACAAAACCGTATTTCTTTTTCTCACGGCTTTTCTTGCTTGAATTTTTAATTCTTTCCCTTAATTGTTCCTTCATGTTGTCTATTTTTATTTTTAAAAGCTCTCCGTATTTTACGGCGATAGCCAAAACCTGACCCGGATTGTTTGTGTGAAGATGAACCTTTATAAGCTTTTCATCACCAACACATACGATGGAATCACCTTTGTCATAAATTTTGCTCAGAAACTCCTCTGCGCTCTTTGTTGGGTTTTTAATAAAAAATTCTGTACAATAAGCAAATATTATTTCATCTTCACTTGAAAACCCTGCAATTTCCTGTTCTGTTTCGATAACTACCTGTTCTTTTTTTTCTTGCTTTATTTCAACTCCCTTAAGAGAAGCCAGCGCTCCCTCCAAAAGAAACACGAGACCCTTTCCGCCTGCATCCACAACATCAGCCTGCTTCAGAACTTTGAGCATATCAGGAGTTCTGTTTAATGTATCCTTCGCCTGCTCTATCAAACTGCTGAGGAATTCTGCAACATCCTCATACTCTTCATATGTTGCCATTGCCTTCTCAGCGGTTTCTCTTGCCACAGTTAAAATCGTACCTTCCACAGGTTTCATTACTGCCTTGTATGCTGTATCAGAAGCGGATTTAAACGATTCTGCAATTATTTTGCAATCAATTTTTCCCGCGCCCTTAACTCCCTTTGCCATGCCTCTGAACACCTGAGATAATATTACACCTGAATTTCCTCTCGCTCCCATTAAAGAGCCATTTGCTACCGCATCAGCTATGTGAGTTATGGTGCTTTCAGTCAATCCTCCGATTTCCTTCATTGCCGACTGCACCGTAAGATTCATATTAGTTCCGGTATCTCCGTCAGGAACAGGAAACACATTTAGGGCATCCACTATCGCCTTGTTATTTTCCAGGTTTGCAGCGGCACCTAAAAGCATTTTCTTAAATGTAACATTATCAATATACTTTACTATCATTTTAGCCTCCTATTACTTTTGTACCCTGACACCCTGCACAAAGATATTTACATTTTCCACGGAAACCCCCGAAAAAGTTTCTACGCTGTATTTGATTCTTGAAATAATATTGTCTGCAACTGTAGATATTTTAACTCCGTATTGCAGCACTATGTATAAATCTATACTTATCTTATCGTCTGAAGTTGTTATTCTTATACCCTTTGTAAGCTGCTCTCTTCTCAAAAGCTCAAATATTCCCTGGGTTGCATTTCTTGCAGCCATTCCCACAACACCGTAGCATTCCATTGCAGCTAATCCCGCCAAGGTTGCGAATACTTGATCATCTATGGTTATATTTCCATTTTCATTTAACATATTAACTGACATAACTACCTCCTATTTTAATTTCTTAATTAATATTTAATAATTAAGCTTATTATAACCTTTTTCTCAAAAATTTACAAATAAAATATAACTGGACAATACCAGCGTATATTTTTTATTATACTAATTAAAATTTGATATTGCAATATTTATATTTTAATGGTAGAATTACTAAGTTAAAATTATTAGGCAGATACTGTTTAATCAAAGAGAATAAAAACAGAATGTTTTAAATAAATGGGAGGTGTAAGCGTGGCTAAATTTTGTGAAGTATGCGGTAAAGGAAAAATATCAGGAAACAGTATAACACACTCTGATAGAAAAATAAGAAGAACCTGGAAGCCAAATGTCAGAAAAGTGGCAGTATTGGAAAACGGAGTTACTTCCAGAAAGTTTGTTTGTACAAGATGTTTAAGATCCGGTAACGTACAACGTGCTATATAAAAATGAAGCCTCAGCATAACCAAAGGTTACGCAGAGGCTTTTCATTTATATCGAAGGATTCTACACGACAATATCCTTACATCATAGTTATGCACAAACTAATACAAAAATGTTTTACGTAATCTACGACATTTTCTGCTTTATCGTTTCAAAACTCAAAAAGTTCTATTAGTACCGAAGTTTTTTCATTGAAATATGCAGGTTTTTATTAAATACATAACGTTCAAAATTTTTCGATTTTTATGCGCATTTTAAGTATATATATTCAAAATAAAACATCACAAGATTATATAGATGGATTGACAACAACTCCGTCCCAGAAAAACTTTATAATAATTATTAATAAATTGCAATTTTTTTAAAACAACCTGAAAAGCGTACATCCAAGCACAATGAGGAGGGCGCCCAGTACAAAAAGCCATATCCTGATGGGAAGTATCTGGACTATTATAATGGCGCCGATAACAGCTATCATAATTCCTATTATTTCTGTAAACTTAATTCTAGGAGCACATGGATTGCATTTTCTTCTCTGCCTGAAAAAATTCATAAAACACCTCCGGTAACGATGTACAATACATTCTATTCGTGCAAATCAAAAAAGATACGGAAAAATTTTATTTTTCCGTATCTTTTACTTTTATATTTTGCGGCATCTTAAAATTCAGCGTTTTTTGGTGTTCTTGGAAATGGTATTACGTCTCTTATATTGCCCATTCCTGTCAGATACATTATCAATCTTTCAAAGCCGAGGCCATATCCGGCATGCTTAACTCCGCCGTATTTTCTAAGCTCTAAGTACCACCACATTTCCTCTTTGCCAACGCCCATTTCATCCATGCGTTTTTCCAGCATTTCAAGCCTTTCCTCTCTCTGGCTTCCACCTATGAGCTCACCGATCCCCGGAACAAGAAGGTCCATTGCGGCAACTGTGTTGTTATCCTCGTTCATGCGCATGTAAAATGCCTTGATATCCTTCGGATAGTTTGTTACAAATACCGGCTTACCGAATATTTTTTCGGACAAATATCTTTCATGCTCTGTCTGAATGTCAGTTCCCCATTTAACAGGATAGTCAAAGCTGTCATTATTTTTCATCAGAATCTCTATGGCATCTGTATATGTTATTCTTCCGAATTCAGAGTTCACAACATTGTTCAGTTTATCGATCAGACCCTTTTCAACGAAGGAATTGAAAAACTCTATTTCTTCTTTTCCGTTTTCCATTACATAGCTGATTACATACTTTACCATGTCCTCTGCAAGCTGCATGTTGTCATTTAAGTCGGCAAATGCAATTTCAGGCTCAATCATCCAGAATTCAGCAGCATGTCTTGAAGTATTTGAATTTTCAGCTCTGAATGTAGGTCCAAATGTATATACATTTTTAAATGCAAGAGCAAAAACTTCTGCTTCCAGCTGTCCACTTACTGTAAGGTTGGCTGATTTGCCGAAGAAATCCTTTGAATAATCAACTGCTCCCTCAACCTTTTCAATATTTTCAAGGTCAAGAGCGGTAACCCTGAACATTTCGCCTGCTCCTTCAGCGTCACTTGCTGTTATAATTGGAGGATGAGCATATACAAATCCTCTGTCATTAAAAAACTTATGTATTGCATAAGCTGCCAGTGACCTAACTCTGAATACTGCCATAAATGTATTTGTTCTCGGTCTCAGATGTGCTATGGTTCTCAGATATTCCAATGAATGTCTTTTTTTCTGCAGCGGAAAGCTGGAATCTGATTCCGCTTCCATTGTCACTTCTGTTGCTTTTATTTCGAACGGCTGTTTTGCTTCCGGTGTAAGGAGCAGCCTTCCTTTTACGGTTATAGCGCTTCCTGTTGAAAATTTCTTAACCTCTTCAAAATTCTCAAGGTTATTTTCAAACACTATCTGAACATTTTTCATATATGTTCCGTCATTTAACTCTATAAAACCAAAATTTTTAGAATCTCTGATGGTTCTTATCCATCCCTCCACAACAACGTCGCTGTCTGAGTAATTTTCCGGAGATTTGAACAAATCTCTAAAATCTGTTGCTTTCATGAAGCCTCCTATAGTAATGTTAATCTTTTGATATAAAAATCAGTGCAGTTCCTTTAGCAAGTATTATTCTGCCCTCTTCTGACCTTATCTCATTGCTTATGAGAAGTGCCGTGCCTCTTTCAACCGTGACATTGTTCAAGGGATACTTGAATCCCTTCAGTGTAAGACCCTCCAGTGTTTCTGTAACCGGCACCAATGAAACGAAGTGTTCTCTTTTTTTCTTTATATTTACATCGGTATTGCCCGATATAATTCCAATATGATTATTATTGTCTATTATTTCAATGCTGATACCCTGCCTGTGATATTTCTCCAAAAGCTGTATATTTGCAAGGGTGTGATCCAATCTCGTACCGGATGCACCTATTAAAACAATTTCTTTAAAACCTCTTTTCACAGCTGTATCAACCGCAAGCTCCATATCCGTAAAATCTTTTTCCGGAGGAAAAGCATATATTTCTGTCCCGGAGTCTCTGTATCCATTCAACAAAGAAGAATTCACCGAATCAAAGTCGCCTAAAATCAGATCCGGTTTTAAATTAAGACCCTGCACCTTTTCAAGACCGCCGTCGGCGCATATTACATATTCTATATGGATATTTTCGATGCAGTCCATTCTTAAATCGCTTCCGCTGCCTATTATTAACGCCGCCATTTACTTCTCCATTATTTGCTTAAACTTTCTTGTTTCGGCCTCAACATCCTTTGCCCTGTATATGGCTGACCCGGCTACAATGACGTTTGCTCCCCAGCTCAGCACCTCTTCAAGATTATCTGCAGTCACTCCTCCATCAATTTCAATGTCAATATTAAGTCCCTGCTCTTCAATCATCTGTTTCAGCTCTTCAAATTTATATTTCACGTTTTTAATGAGGCTTTGCCCCCCAAATCCGGGATTTACGCTCATTATTAATACCATATCCACGTCTCTCAATATGTCCTTCAACAAGAAAACAGGTGTTGCCGGGTTAAGAGATACTCCGGCCTTGAGACCAAAGGATTTTATTTTTTGTATGGTTCTATGAAGGTGCATAGCAGCCTCCTGATGAACCGTTATTATGTCCGCTCCCGCATTGTAGAAATCTTCAATGTAGTCATCTGGATTTTCAATCATGAGGTGCACATCGAATGTAAGCTCTGTCACCTTGCGCAGTGATTTTACAACATCCGGTCCTATGGTGATGTTGGGCACGAAATGTCCGTCCATCACATCTATGTGAATATAGTCTGCTCCGCCCTTTTCCACAATTTTTATATCTCTTTCAAGATTGGAAAAATCAGCAGAAAGTATAGAAGGTGATAATTTATTCATACTTCCTCCATCAAATATCTTATATCTAATATGGTTTTATGCTGCGTATTTCTTCCAGCAGCCTAAGGTAATTGTTATATCTCACGGGGCTTATTTTGCCGTCATTTACCGCATCCTTGATTACGCAGCCCGGCTCCTTGCTGTGAACACAGTCGGCAAATCTGCAGCCCTCATCAAATTTCTTAATTTCAGGATAGTACTCACGGAGCTGGAATTCGCTTATTCCGTCAAGCTCAAACGAACTGAATCCCGGCGTATCCACCACGTATCCGCCGAAATGCAGCTTGTAAATCTCGGCATGCCTTGTCGTGTGCTTTCCTCGTTTCAGCTTATCGCTTACCTCGCCTGTTTTAAGCTGAAAATCAGGCTGGACGGCATTCATTACGGAAGATTTCCCTACGCCTGAAGGCCCGGAAAACACGCTGAGCTTATCCTTGAGAATATCCTTCAGCTCATTGATTGAACCTTCGTCATTCATGCTGGTGAAAATAACCTTGTAGCCTGTGTTCACAAAGATGCTGCTATATTCCTTCTTTAATCTGTCATCAACCAAATCACTTTTGTTAAAGCATATAACAGGCTTTAGCCCATTAGTTTCTGCAGCTATTAAAAGCTTATCCAGTAGTAAAAAGCTGGGCTCAGGGTTTGTAACAGCAAAAAATATCATCAGCTGCTGTATATTTGCAATGGGAGGTCTCACCATCTCATTGGTCCTCTCCATGATTTCCTCGATGTAGCCAGCATTTTCATCCTCTTCCGTAAGACGGATAAATACCCTGTCCCCCACGAGAGGCTTTATATTCTTCAGCCTGAAAAGCCCTCTGGCTCTGCACTCCACTAAATTGTCGCCCGTATCTACGTAGTAATTTCCGCCTACACCTCTTATGATTATACCTTCAATCATAAAAACTCCTGTTAAAACTTGATTTCTGCTCTGTCATAAAGCTCATTGTCTATATAAATTTCGAATACTTCTGTTCCGCTTCCTTTAATATTTACTATTATGCTCTGAGCTGAAGTATCTACTTCTTTTGAATACACTATTTCTCTTCCGCCGTCAGCAACCTTCTGCACCACTACCAATACCTTATCCTTGTTTGAAGGAAGGGTTATGGTCAGAGGATATGAGCTCGCAGTAGGTTTTTCTTCGGGTTTCTCCTCCGGTTTTTCGCCAGGCTTCTCTTCAGGATTTTCCTCAGATGGTGGTGTCTCAGGCTTTCCTGAGCTTATTGTCAGCAATATGTATGTTCCTTGTGCTACGTCCTGTCCTGCTGCAACACTTTGCCTCACCACAAGCCCCTTGGCAACATCCTCACTTGGCTCTTCGCTAACCCCTCCGGCTGTCAACCCAGACTGTGCTATGAGCAGCTTTGCCGCATTAACCTCAAGTCCTGTTACCTTTGGCATCTTAACATATACGATTTTTGGTCCCAGGCTCACAATATAATCAACGGCATCATTTTCATTTGCCGGTGTTCCTGCATCCGGAGACTGATCCATTATTTGTCCCGCAGGAACCTTGTCGGAATTTGCTTCCTTCACGCTGCCCTCCTTAAGGCTTGCTTCCTTCAGTATTATTCCTGCCTCTATGGAATATTTGCCTACTAAGTCAGGAACGGTTATTGATTTATTACCCTTGCTCACAACAACATCAATATTAGACTTTTCCTTGATTTTCTTTCCTTCCTCCACGCTCTGCTCCATTACGCGACCTTCGTCATATTCCTTGCTGTATTCTCTTCCGGACACCTTGAAAATCAATCCCATGTCTTCAATTATCTTTTGTGCTTCC
>DAMAEI010000004.1:23986-30142 GCA_031997345.1 Sedimentibacter sp.
ATGGCCTTAAGTGCAATCACTCCGCCTATGACAGCTACCACAAGGGCACTGAGAAGTGCGGCTATGGTGATACCTCTGTTCTTTTTCCTTTCCTCAGGGCTTTGCTCATCTTCGTAGCTGCCTTCATCTTCGGAATTTTCTCCCGGAACATCCTCTCCGAAAAATGTTTTAAATGCCCTGTCGGAGCCTTCAGCAACCAAATCTATATCAATTACATTGTTTTCGTTGTTTTTTTCAATGTTCTTGTCACTGTTATTTCCATTGTTTAAGTTGTTATTTATGTCGTTTATTGCCGGAATAACTATGGTTGGTGAATCAACCGCATCATCCTCATGTTCTGTGTCAGTATTAAACCCGTATAATGAATCTATTTTCTTAATCAGTTCGTCAATGCTCTGAAATCTGAAGCTCTGGTGCTTTTCTAGACATTTCATTATAATGTCCTCAAGTCCCTTGGATATTTGAAGATTCCTGATTTTTGCGGAAGGAGGCACAGGTTTTTCCTGTATCTGCTTCATTGCTACGGAAATGTGATTATCCGCATCGAATGGCACAACTCCCGTCACCATTTCATACATGACTATTCCGAGAGAATATATGTCTGATTTTTCATCCACGTATCCGCCTCTTGCCTGCTCCGGTGAAAAATAATGAACGGAGCCTATGACATTGGAGGTATTGTTGATGGTTGAGCTCGTTGCTGCTCTGGCTATGCCAAAATCCGTTACTTTTGCTATTCCATCTTCTGTTATGAGTATGTTGTGTGGCTTTATGTCACGGTGTACAATGTTGTTGGAATGTGCATGTTTCAAGGCCTCGGCGATCTGTTTGGAAATTTTTATGGCTTCCTGCTCGCTGAGCTTGCCTTTTCGGCTGATGTATTTTTTAAGAGTTTCACCCTTTACATATTCCATAACAATGTAATATATATCACCCTCTATTCCCGTATCGTATATATTCACTATGTTAGGATGAGTAAGGCTTGCGGCGGAAAGTGATTCCTGCTTGAATTTAGCAACAAAATCAGGGTCTGATGTGAGTTCGTCTCTCAAAATCTTTATTGCAACGAAGCGGTTCAATACACGGCATTTAGCCTTGTATACTATTGACATTCCTCCGCCGCCTATTTTTTCTATTATTTCATATCTATTTCCTAATACTCTACCTATCATAATCTTCACCTCTAACGATATTATCAACAATAATGATGGTAATATTATCGGTTCCGCCATTATCGTTGGCAAATTTTATTAATTTTTGCACGCTTTCCGAGCATCCGTATTCCCTGATTGTGCTCAGTATTCTGTCATCAGTAAGATGTGTGGTAAGTCCGTCGGTACAAAGCAAGATAACATCATTGTCAAAGAGCTCAATTTCAAAAATATCCACATGAACATAGTCTTCGGTTCCCACGGCTCTGGTTATGACGTTTCTCTTCGGATGATGCTTTGCTTCCTCCGATGTAATTTTGCCGTCCTTCACTAGCTCATGCACATATGTGTGATCTTCGGTAATCTGAGTTATTTCGTCGTCTTTAATGATATATGCCCTGCTGTCTCCCACATTGCCTATATATGCGGTTTTTAACGCAAGATCAACAACTGCCATGGTTATAGTAGTGCCCATGCCGGAAAATTCTTCCTTGTTCAGTGCGGTCTCTCTTATTTTGGAATTTGCCGCATTTATGCTCTCCATAATAAAGGAAGGGGCTTTAAAATCATCTTTTTCGCCATTGCTTTTAAAGCATTCTCTTATAGTATCGATTGCAATGGAGCTTGCGATTTCACCGGCCTTATGGCCTCCCATACCGTCAGCAACGGCGTAAAGACTAATGTTGCCGGATTCTTCCACTATGTAGTTGTCTTCGTTGTTTTCCCTCATTAACCCCTTGTTAGTTTCGCAGTACACCCTCATAAGGCACCTCATCTTTTTAAAAAGTTATTTCTTAGCTGTCCGCAAGCGGCATTTATGTCGCTCCCAAGCTCTCTTCTGACGGTTGCGTTTATACCTCTGTCAGATAAAAGCTTCTTGAATTTTTCGACATCAATATTTTCTGAAGGCTTAATGTCAGCCTCTTTAACATAATTGCATGGAATTAGATTAACATTTGCAAGCTTGTGCTTAAGAAGTGCCGCAAGCTTTTCTGCATCCTCAGGACCGTCATTGAAGCCCTTTATCATTATATATTCATATGTAAGCCTTCTGCCGGTTTTTTCAATATAGTAGTCGCATGCTTTCATCAGTTCGGGCAGTTTGTACTTCCTGGCAACAGGCAATATTTCCTCCCTTTTTTCCTGTGTGGGAGCATGCAGAGAAATGGCCAGTGTAATTGGTATGTCCTCGTCTGCCAGCCTGTAGATGTTAGGCACTATTCCGCAGGTGGAAAGTGTTATTTTCCTCATGGAAATATTCTGTCCCCTCTCATCATTTATAAGCCTCAGAAATTTAAGTACGTTGTCATAATTTTCAAGGGGTTCTCCCGAGCCCATAATAACAACATTGGATATTTTTTCTCCTGTATCTTTTTGAATGAGGTATATTTGCTTCAGCATTTCTGCAGCCGACAAGCTCCTCAAAAAACCATTTTTTGTTGATGCACAAAAAAGACAACCCATTTTACATCCCACCTCAGATGAAATGCATGCAGTATTGCCGAACTTATATTTCAAAAATACACTTTCAACTACATTTCCGTCTTCAAACATGATGACATATTTCTTAGTTTCATCTAATTTGGATTCAAGCTTTAATTCTATGCTTGCCTTTGTAAATTCAAAGGCTTTTCCCATCTCTTCCCTGGATTTTTTGGAGATATTGGACATACCCTCAAAATCGTCCACCGTCTTGTTATGTATCCAGTCAAATATTTGCTTCGCTTTAAATTTGGGCTCTCCCATCTCAATGAGAGATTTCTCAAGCTCCTCAAAGCTTAAATCGTCTATTTTTCTCATAATAACCTTCTACTTTATGTGTTTCTCTTAACTTCATAAATAAATATACAAAATTATATCACACTCTTTTTATTTTCGCAATAAAAAAGCCGTCCATGTTGTGGATATGTGGATAAATCTCAATATAGCCCTTCTTTGCATCGGTGAAAATCTCAGCTGAATTCGCGGATATATCTACAAGCTCAAATTCTTTATTTTTATTTAAAAACTCGGTAATAAGCTCAATATTTTCTTCTTTGTTTGTGGTGCAGGTGGAGTAGGCCAATTCACCGCCCACTCTTAGATATTTCGAAGCATTTTCCAATATTTTATACTGAATCTTTCGTATGCTTTTCAAATCCGCTTCCGTCTTAGTGAATTTTATTTCCGGTTTTCTTCTTATTATCCCAAGCCCTGTGCAGGGCACATCAGCTATTACGTAATCTGCTTTGCCAATGAGACTTTCATCAAGCTTCACCGCATCGTATTCCTCTGCTTCGATTATGCTTATTCCAAGCCTCTCTGCTTCCTTCCTTATGAGAGGCAGCTTTCCGCCATAAAAATCCCTGCTTATAATCCTTCCCTTATTGCTCATGATTTCAGCCGCATTCATGGATTTTCCTCCGGGAGCGGCGCACATGTCTATTATAAGGCGGTCTTCCTCAGGATTCAAAATCTGCCCTGCCAGCATGGAGCTTTCGCTCTGTATGGAGAAAAAGCCCTGTATGTATTCATCTGTATTTTCTATATCTGAAGGGCTTTCAAGCGCTATTCCTTTGTTGGCATACCTGCATTTATGAGGCTTAAAGCCCTTCTTCTCAAAAATCTCCATGAGCTCATCCCTTGTGATTTTAAGGGTATTAACCCTCAGCTCAAGTAGAGCCTCAAGATTGTTTGCAATAAGAACGCTCTCGACATTTTCTCTGCCGAATTGCTTTTTCCACCTTCTGACAAGATCTGCCGGATATGAATATTTCACACTTAAATACTCGTCAAGTGGCAGCGCATCCATCTTTTCCAAAAGCTTTGCTTTTCCTCTGAGTATGTTTCTGAGAACAGCATTCACAAATTTCGAAGCCCTTATATTTCCTGTATCCTTAACGTATTGGACACTTTCGTTCACAACGATATTTTCATGTGATTTATCCAGAAAAAACAGCTGGTATACAGCAAGCCTGAGCACAACAAGAACGCTGTCCTCCATCTTTTTCGTCTTTATGGATGACACCTCATCTATAATCCAATCAATAAATATTAAATTTTCAATTACTCCAAGCACCGATTTCCTATATAATGACAAATATCTGCCTTCAACATTTTTCATGTCATGATTGAGCACTATATTGGAATATGACTTATTCCCCAGTATCTTTTTGAGTGTTTCTATGGCCTGAACCCTGTAGCTGTTGTTCATATATTCCTCTTTTATTTTATTATAGGTAGAACAATATGCTCGGGAAAAGTATTCCCTCTGAGATATGCCTCCACCTTCATCCTGTTTTTGCCCGGCATCTGAATTTCCTTTATTGCAGCAATTCCTGCACCAGTTGCCACATATATGCCGTCACGGTCCGCCTTCAGCACATATCCAGGCTCATGCTCCGTTGTTTCATCCAGATATGAGGATTCGTAGACCTTTACAGACATACCATCCATTACAAAGTATGCCGTAGGCCATGGAGACAATCCTCTAACTAAATTGTGAATATCTTTGGCACTTTTGCTCCAGTTTATTCTTTGATTGTCCTTGTTAAACATGGGAGCATAGTTGGAAAGAGAATCATCCTGCTTTTCGGGAACTATTTCACCCTTTTCGA
Source organism: Sedimentibacter sp. (assembly GCA_031997345.1). Taxonomy (GTDB): domain Bacteria; phylum Bacillota; class Clostridia; order Tissierellales; family Sedimentibacteraceae; genus Sedimentibacter. The sequence goes on from DAMAEI010000004.1 coordinate 28,734, forward strand.
TTTTATCCAATGTTTCTGCCAGAAGGTCGGCTCCCACATGCTTTAAAATATCGTGGAGCTGGCCAACATTCATTTGCTCATCTATTTCAACCTCTGATTTCAGAAGCATGTCACCTGTGTCAAGACCCACATCCATTTGCATGGTTGTTACGCCTGTCTTTGGCTCTCCGTTTATTATTGACCAGTTTAAGGGTGCTGCCCCCCTCAGCTTAGGAAGAACCGACGCATGAACGTTTATACAGCCGTACTTTGGAATATCAAGCAATTCCCTGCTGAGTATCTGACCGTATGCAACAACAACGATGACATCAGGAGCATATTCTTTCAAAATTTCAATATTTTCTTTACTTTTTATCCTGCTTGGCTGAAAAACTGTAAGTCCCAGTTCTTCCGCAGCTTCCTTCACTTCTGACTTCCTGAGCTTTTTGCCTCTGCCTGACGGCTTATCCGGCTGTGTTACAACCAAGGCTATATCATGGTTCATCTCATGAAGCTTTCTCAGTGTGGGCACTGCAAATTCCGGTGTTCCCATAAAAATAACCTTCATGGCTCCACCTACGATATTATTCTGTCCACGAACAGTATCCCGTCTAAATGATCTATTTCATGGCATATGCATCTTGCAAGCAGCCCTTCAGCATCAAGCTCCACATGATTGCCGTCCTGGTCCGTATACTCAACGGTCACATACATTGGCCTGTTCACATTTCCCTTTGTTTCACGCACGCTTAAACATCCCTCCTGAGCGCATTGCTCTCCTGATTTTTTTGTAATCACGGGATTAACCATTTTATACACATTGCCGTCTTCCACATCTATAACAATAACGCGCTTTAAAATTCCCACCTGCGGAGCAGCAAGACCCACGCCGTCCTTTTCATACATCGTTTCAACCATGTCATCTAAAAGTGTTCTTATTTTATCATCAACAACACTTACTTCTTTACTTTTTTTCCTTAATATTTCATCGCCTTCATATCTTAAATTTCTTAAAGCCATATATCCTCCTATATTGTATCTGTATTTATATTAATACTAACTCTTATATCTTCCAAGTCTTTTTCCATGTAGACGCTCCGAAGAATTTTTTTCAAATTGCTCAAAGCATGATTTGAAACCTTTATAAACAAATTTATTCTGTATTCGTCATTCACCTTGTATATGGGGTGCTGCACCGGTTTGTACAGCAACAGGCTTCTTTCTTCAACCATATCCACTACAAGATTTTTAAGCCCTTCATATTTATCATATGCAACTTTATTTATGAGCTCCTCATTTTTTGAAATAAGACATATATTTATTATATTGATAAATGGCGGAAATGCAAATTCTTTTCTGAGTTTTAATTCTTCGTTAATAAAAACTTCATAATTATTGGCTCTTGCGGCGTTGATTATAAAGTTCTGTGG
>DAMAEI010000004.1:30152-44613 GCA_031997345.1 Sedimentibacter sp.
GGTTCATAGGTTTGTACGTAAACCCGCCCCTTCTTGCTCCCTCTCCCTGCCCTTCCGCTTACCTGGGTTATAAGCTGGAAGGTTTTTTCACTTGAGTTGTAAAAGGGTAAATTTAAAATTGCATCAGCCGAAAGCACTCCCACGGTTGTTACCTGTGGAAAATCAAAGCCCTTAGCAAGCATCTGGGTGCCGATTAATATATCAATTCTTCCTGCCTTAAAATCCTGATATATATTTTCATAGGCATCTCTGTCTGTCATGGAGTCTAAATCCATTCTTTCCACAGCTGCTTTTGGAAACAGCTGCTTAACAAGCCTTTCGACATGCTGAGTCCCTGCACCGAACTGCTCGATTTTATCGCTTCCGCATTTCGGACAGCTGTACAGCATTTTTTTTGTCCTTCCACAGTAGTGGCATTTAAGCATGTTGCCCCTTATATGGTATGTCATTGAAACATCGCAACGGTCGCATTTCACAACATGCCCGCACTTCTTGCAGGACAGAAATCCCGAATATCCTCTTTTGTTTAAAAACAGTATTACCTGTTCCTTTCTAGACAGAGAAAGCTTCATGCTCTCATACAGCTCCTCGCTGAGCAGTGTGTTGTTTCCCTTGTCCAGCTCAGCGCTCATATCCATGATCTTTATATCGGGCATCTGGTTGTTCACACGCCTTTTAAGCTCGATTTTCTCTATCTGCCCCTTCATTGACATGAAGTATGTGTTCACCGATGGTGTGGCAGTGCCTAATATTACCTTCCCTCCCAGCATATGCGCCATTTTTATGGCAACCTCCACCGTATCGTATTTAGGTGATGTGGAGGATATGTAGCTGTCCTCGTGCTCTTCATCAATAACAATAGCTCCAAGCTTTCTTATTGGTGCAAATATTGCGGAACGGGCACCGATTACCACATCAGCCTCCCTGTTGTATACCTTGCTCCACTGTATGAATTTTTCCTTCTTGGTAAGCCGTGAATGAAATACGGCAATTTTATTTCCAAATCTTTTTTTAAATCTTTCTATGGTCTGTGCCGTTAAGGAAATTTCGGGAACAAGCATTATACTTTGCTTATTTTCTTTTATATAATGCTCTATGATGCTCATATATACTTCCGTCTTGCCGCTGCCCGTAACTCCCTGCATGAGAAACACCTTGCTTTCAGAGGAAATGACACTGTCGCATGCATTCCGCTGCTCTTCATTAAGAACCGGCCCATCTGAAATGCTAAGCTCTTCCTCTTCATCATACAGAACATATTCTTCCTTCAGCACATTTTTCTTAATCAGGTTGTTTATTACTGCCGCAGATACTCCAAGTTCTTCTGAAAGCTTCTTTACGCTTGCTCTTTGCTCATTTTTTAGATAATCTATTACTTTTGCCTGATTTTCTGTCCTTTTAACTCCCTTGCTATACTCATCCTCATTTTCTGCAAGAGAAACATATTTCTCATAGGCACTTTTCCCATTAATCTTTTCTCTGCTTGCAAGCTCTATGAGCCCCTTATCCTTCAGACCGTTAAGAATTATATATATATCGCTTCCGGTGTAGGATTTCTTCAATTTTTCAAGCTCCGGGGGGCCTGCTTTAATAAGTGCATAAAGCTCTTTCTCCCTTTCATTTAACAGTTCATTCAAAACTAACTCTGCCGATTGTGGCTGCACAACCTTCACGGTTATGATGTGCTCATATTTTATCATGGCGGGAATCAAAAGCCTAACGGCATCGGAATATTTGCATATATAGCGTTCTCTTATCCAAAATACCAGCCTTATCATTTCGGGACTTACTACGGGGTAATCGTCAATTACATCCTCTATGGGCTTGATTTTATTTGCAGGTAGTTCACATGAGCTGTCAACTGAAACTATGAGAGCATCTATCATATGCCTGTTTCTACCAAAGCTGACCTTGACACGTCTTCCTTGCTCTACTCTTTCCTCAAGCTCCTTTGGCACACCGTAGGTAAAAAGCTGGTCTATGCTTTTTGAATTGTTGTTTAATATTACCTGAACAAAATAATTATACATAAATACTCCTGTTGATGAAAATGAAATAATCAGTCCGGGGACTGATTATTAATTATTCGTTGGATGGTTCCTCTTCTGCCTCAGTCTCGGAAGCTTCGGCTTTTTCTTCAGCTCCCTCGTCAGAGCTCAGCTCTTCATCGGATTTTCCCTCCTCCGATTCCTGGAGATCCTTAAGATATTTCTCGTAATCATAAATAGGCTGGAACTTATCTCCGTAAAATTCTTCAATAGCAATTGCCACCGGCTTTGTTGTAGCTGTTTTCACCATTACATCTGAGCCGTCGATTATTTGCCTCGCTCTTTTTGAAACCACTGTAACAAGAGAATATCTGCTGTCCACCATATCTATTAATTCGTCAATTGATATTTTTTTCATTCTATACCTCTCTGATTTTGTTTATAATTGCATCTTTCCTGATTGCACGGTTCTTTTCCGCATTGATTATGCATTGTATCTTTTCCACTGCTTCGTCCACCTGATCATTCAGCACCACATAGTCATATTCAAAGGCATAGTTCAATTCATCATATGCACATTGCATCCGTTTGAGAATGGAGTCCTTTGAATCAGTTCCTCTTCCTTCGATTCTGTTTTGGAGCTCCTTTAATGACGGAGGAAGTATAAATATAAATACTCCCCTCGGACAATTTTTCTTTACCTGAAGTGCTCCCTGAATATCTATTTCCAGTATAATATCATTTCCATCCTGAAGCTGTTTAAACACCTCTTCCTTCGGTGTTCCGTAATAATTTCCGTAAACTTTAGCATATTCAAGAAATTCATCATTATTTATTCTATTTACAAACTCTTCCTCATCAATAAAAAAGTAACTTTCGCCTTCTTTTTCACCTTCTCTTGGCTTCCGTGTGGTAGCTGACACTGAAACCTTCAAATCCTTCATAACTTCTCTGAGCCTTTTGCATATTGTTCCCTTTCCTGCTCCGGAAGGACCTGATATCACCACCAATAATCCGTTGTCCATCATATACCTCTATCTAATATTGTGGTTGTTGTTTTCAAATCTCTGTGCCATTGTATCCGGCTGAATTGCCGATAGTATCACATATTCACAATCTGTTATAATAACTGCTCTTGTCTTTCTTCCGTAAGTAGCATCGATAAGCTTTCCTTTTTCTCTTGTTTCCTGTATTACTCGCTTGATAGGTGCCGATTCAGGACTTACAATTGCTATAATTCTATTAGATAGCGCTATATTACCGAATCCTATATTTATAGTATTGTTTGCCATTTATTTTCTCCTATTCTATATTTTGTATTTGCTCTCTGATTTTCTCCAATAAGTTCTTTATTTCTATAACCATCTGAATTATTTCAAGATTCCCTATTTTAGATCCTATGGTGTTAATTTCCCTGTTAGATTCCTGAATGATAAAATCAAGCTTCCTTCCTACAGGTCCCCCATCCTTCAGCACTCCCGAAAGCTGGGACATATGAGATTTGAATCTCACAATTTCTTCATTAATATCACTTTTATCGGCATAAATTACAATTTCGTTGTAAAGCCTGTTCTCGTCAAGCTCATAGTTGCTCCCCAGGAGTTCCTTGATTCTGGCCTCAAACTTCGTTCTGTAATCTGCAACTATTGTTTCGGCATTTTTAGAAATTTCCCCCATAAGCTCCATGGTCTTCTCCATGCTTGACCTTATATCGGTCTTGAGCTGCTCGCCTTCGGAAGCCCTCATGCGGATGAGGTTCTCAACAGCATTGTTCATTGCTGTCTCAACGCAGATGCGAAGCTCCTCTTCATCCTCCGTATCTTCCTTGGCAACAAGCACGTCCTGAAACTTTATTATTGTATCCAGCGAAATATTGCTGCTTAAATTCAGTTCATTCCTTACTTCGTCAATGGCTGCCTTGTACTGCTTAGCCAAGCATAGATTAGGAACAATTACCGTATCCGACTCACTTAAATAGTCTATATTGATATATACATCTATTCTACCCCTTTGAACGCCGTTTTTCAAGATTTTTCTTATATTATCCTCAAAAAACCGCAAATGTCTTGGCGTTTTAATGTTTATATCGCAATATCTATTGTTGATTGTCTTTATTTCCGCAGTTATTACTCTTTTGCCGTCGTTGCATTCACCTTTGCCATAACCGGTCATACTCAATATATCAGCCATTTCATTCTCCAATATCTATATTCTGTATTTATGAACATTCTTAATTTTTGTATTCGAAAAAGAAACATAGTCGTACCATTATTATTTATTATAACACTAAAATTCAATTAGTAAATAAAAATTAAAATATTTTCCATGACACAGCACAATAATGTGGTACAATATAGTAACCTTATCGCTAATTTAGTTACTCAGGAGGTCTGAAATGTCATTAGACGGTATTTTTTTAAACAGCATACAAAATGATTTATATAATAAATTAATTGGCGGCAGGGTGGATAAAATCTACCAGCCCGATAAAAGCGAAGTGGTTTTAACTATAAGAAACCACGGAGAAAATTACAAGCTTTTAATAACCTCGGCAAGCAGCAACCCGAGAATTCATACAACGGACATAACAAGGAAAAATCCGGAGCAGCCCCCCATGTTCTGCATGCTTTTAAGAAAGCATCTGTCAGGAGCACGGGTTACGGACGTATCTCAAATCAATTTTGACAGAATCCTCGAAATAACCTTCGAATGCAAGGATGAGCTTGATACTACGGTGCATAAGTCCATAATAACAGAAATAATGGGCAAGCACAGCAATATTATTTTCATAAATACAGAAAGCCGCACCATAATTGATTCAATAAAAAGGGTGGCTGAAAATGTAAGCTCCGTAAGACAGGTATACCCGGGACTTAAGTATGTCATTCCTCCACAGCAGGATAAGCTCAATCCATTGGATGCAACAAAGGGATTATTTCTTGACAAAATAAACAGCGCAAACGGCGGAATTCTGATTTACAACTTTTTTTACGGAAGCTTCATAGGGCTCAGTCCATTCATAAGCAAAGAACTATGCCATCTGGCAGGCCTGAATGAAGGTACATGCCTGGGAGAACTCACAGCTGAGCATAAAGAAAAAGCATGGATAGCTTTAAATTTCATCATGGATAAGGTCAGAGCAAAGGAATTTTCATTTAATATATATACTGATGAAAATTCGGAACAAATAGGCTTCTACTGCCTTGATGCTGATTATTTGCAGCCTTTCAATAAAGAGCAATACGCTAACCCCGGAATGCTGCTGGATGATTACTATTTGGGGGCAGACAACAAAAATAAAATAAATCAGAGGGTTGCAAGCCTTATAAAAAGTATGAACACAAAAATTGACCGTGACAGAAAAAAGGTTGAAAAGCAGCGCAATGAACTTTTAAACGCTGAGGACAGGGAAAAATACAAAATTTATGGAGAGCTTATTATAGCTAATCTCCACAAAGCTCCCGAAAATCACAAGCTCACGGTTGTAAACTACTATGATCCCGAGCAAAGAGAAATCACAATTCCTCTTGACCCGAAGCTGAATCTGTCACAAAACAGTCAGAAGTTTTTCAAAAGATACAACAAGCTTAAAAAAGCTGAAGAAGAGCTTCAAAAGCTTATAGAAATATCACTTAATGAAATTCAATATCTGGAGAATATACTCTATTCAATCGAGGCATGTGAAGATATTGATGACCTAGAGGATATATACAATGAGCTCATTTCTGAAGGCATGATGAAGAAAAAATCCAAGGTTAAGAAGACTAAGGAATATAAACCGGAATTCACAACTTTCATCTCATCAGGAGGACATGAAATATTAGTGGGAAGAAACAATCTTCAAAATGATGTTCTTACCTTCAAAACAGGCAAAAAGGATGATTATTGGTTCCACGCCAAGAACATACCAGGCTCTCACGTGCTTATAAGGACAGATGGTGACGAGCTTAAGGACGAGGAATATGTGGAGGCGGCAAGAATTGCAGCATTTTACAGCAAGGGCAGGAATGCAGGTTCTGTGGAAATAGACTACACCAAAAAAGCAAATCTTAAAAAACCACCAAACTCAAAGCCCGGCTTTGTAATTTATGATACAAACTACTCAATGCTTGTGGAACCAACTATAACAGGAATTAAAATAAAACAATAAAGATGAACTTCATAGTAGTTTTTTGCAGTCTTTGGAGCATAGGAGAATTATATAAAATTGTCGTTAGAGCAATCCCAACAGGGATTGCTTTGCTTTTATTAAAAAATCATGTGGAGCCATGTCCTTTTCATCACCAAATGGGTATGTTTCCATTGAGTAGCTTTTACAGCTCGTCAGCTTTATAATATCTATAATTTTGTCCCAGTTAACATTTCCCTTGCCAGGAATCCAGTGTCTGTCGTAGGTCCCGCCGTCATTATCGGACAAATGCACCGCTAACAGCCTATCCTTCCATCTGTTCAAAATTTCTCCCCTGCTTCCTCCATTGACAAAATCGTGTGAAGAATCATAGCAGAAGCCTGCTTTGGGCGATGTGATTTCACGCAGTAAAAAATCTGTATATTCTACCATCTGCGTATTTTCAAAGGCAACATTTATACCCATGTTCTCCGCTTCTAAAATAACATCTTTAAATGAGTCAAAGCCAAATTTATAGTTAAATTTATGATTGCTTCCTTCCGTGTTGTGTATGACGACAGTATCAGCGCCACATTCCCTGCATTCATTTAACCATCTTTTAACAACATTGATTTCGTTGTTCCTTAAAATACCGCTCTCACTCCAGAGGTTATTTATATTTTCAAACGGCAGGTGCACATTATCAAGCTTCAAACCGTAATACTTTAAAATTTTAATAAGTTCCATGCGGTTTATGATATACGGGTAGCTCTCATCTTCCCACCACAGCATTGCATAATCATATCCCGCCTGCTTTATGAGCTTTACTCTTTCCTCAAAAGGAAGTATATATCCAAACCAATTAAAAATACCACATTCATGATTATTTTCCATGTTGCACCTCACACTATTTACTACTCCAACGCTCTCATTCTTTATATTTCCTGCAAACGCGTTTTGGCTTTATTAAAATAAACTTTCCGTTCTCTATATCCTATATGTTCGTCACTAAATTATAAAGCCTCCAATGTACAAAGTCAATCGAGTAGGAGGCAATTAATTTAAAACTTTCCTCTTGAGCCTCCGTGTGAACGCCCCGACGACGACCTGTGAGTGCTTGAGCCGGAGGAAGAGCTTTGAGCTTTTTGTATTTTTGTCTTGCTTAAATTTGCATATAAGAACATATCTTTACTTTCAATTATTTTTAAGCTGTTGTTTTTTATATAATTTCCGGCTGCAGTCTGCATGCTGACACTTTTTAATTGCATTCTCATGATACCTGTGATTATAAATGCAATAACAATACCTATTATTATTGTAATGACCGGCAAATATGGCGGCAACGGACTTTTTGGCATATTGGAAGTATCATAAGGCTTTTCTGCTTTAGCTTGTACAATGAAACTTTCGGAGATATCTGCAAATTTATTGAAGGCATCCGCATAATTACCGCTGCTTAAATCTTCCATAAATTGATTTACTATATATTTTTGGCCTGCATCCGTAAAGGTGGTAATTCCAAAGCCATATGTGCTGATAGCGCAATCACGCTCCTCCATGCTTATGAGCAGCAAAATACCACTATCCCCTTCACCCATGCCGTAGCCGTTATAATCGTAAAAATCATCTGCATACTCGGTGGAAGTATATCCTCCCAAGCTGCCTGTTGTTACTATTGCGATGTCAAATTGCTGTCGTTCGCTTATTTCATCAATCTTTGCCAATAAAGACTGATACTCATATTCTGATAATAAATGCGCATCGTCTACCAGCCTTGGCAGCAGCCTTTCCTCGGGAATAGAATTTGCCAGAGCAAAAGTGGGAGTAATAAGTATAAAAAACATATACATACAAACAATAATTCTTATTATTCTCTTCATATTTCTACCACCTATAATATAATCCGAGCTATGACATATGATAAAATGCTGAAAATGCCGCTCAGTATACCAATGTGTTTCCAATAAGCACCTTTATCCAAAGGTAAATCACCTACAAATTTACCAGTCTGACCATTCATTGCAAAAGTATATGTATTTCCGTTCCATACTGTATTGAGTATCCAGACAGGATACAAAGCATATTTTACAGTTCCGTTTTCTATACGTATGCTGCTATGCTCGGGAATTACCGTGTTGTATCCATTTACCGTCGAAAGGAAGGATTGCTCTACACTTTTCTTCGCTCTTTCATTTGCCCGCTCTATGCTTTTCTCTGCTTCCACATCGTATTTGTCAGCTAAATATCCTGCCATGTAAGCCGTTTGGAAGTCCACCGCTTCCTTGAAATTAAAGGGCTCAATGGATTCCATCAAATTGTCGGGCATTTTAGTTGACCCATCCACCGGTATTCTTTCAAAACCCAAGTTTCCTTTTCGTAAAATCATATAGTAGCTGCTCTTGGTATAGCAATAATTGGAATCACTCCAGGAAATGACTTTTGCACCTTTATACCTGATGCTTGCATCTGCATCCGCATTAAATAACCAATAAGGAACGTATATCCCTTTTATTTCTTTTATATGATTCTGGTCTTTGAATACCTTTGGCAGTAATCTTTTACCTCTGACATGCTTATTTAAACCCTCAATTGCTGCCTTTTTATCTAATTTAAAAGGAATTACGTAGTCCGGTCGAAGCAAGCCCGAAAATTTACCCGTTATAACAACGGGGTTATTGCAAAAAGGACAGCTTGTGGCAGCCATATTTTCGTCTCCGATTATCTCACCACCGCAGGATTTACAGATATATACCTGCACGCCTTCTTCTTCCCCCTGCCATTCATGCTCTGTTTCTATTTTCCAATTTATATCATCCGATTGTTCATTTTTTAAATCTTCATCTAATTCTTTCAGTGCTTCCATATCATATTCAGTATCACAATACGGACATTTCATTTTTTGTATTTTACTCTCAAAGCCGATTGCGCCCCCACATGAGGGGCATTTATATTCAATTGTAGAAGTCATATAGTCTCGCTTTCATATGCATAAGAATTATTTCTTATCCTTATCATCAAATACATCACCGCACTCAGGGCAAAACTTTGGAGGAGTTGTAGGTTCTTCCGGCTCCCATCCGCATTTGTCGCATTTGTATGCTGCATTTCCGGGTCTCTGATTTCCGCATTCCTGACAGAACCTGCCTGTATTTAATGTCCCGCAGTTGCAAATCCATTGACCTGCCGGTGCAGGCTTCGGATTTCCGCACTCATGACAGAACTTACCTGCATTTTTAGCTCCGCATGTGCATTGCCATTCATCTGAAGAAGAATGAGAGGTAGAAGATTGCTGCTGCGCGTTTTGTTTCCCAATATTGTACAGTTCCTGCGCATTCATTCCTCCTGCCTGATGAGCCATTCCCATTCCGAAAAAGCCTTGCATAGCTCCGCCTTCATTGGATGCAGCTGCCTTCATGGCATCTGCCTGTGAGCCTACCAAGGTTGCCGCAGCCATTGTAGTGTCACGCAATATTGCTGTACGCTGTGCTTGTTTAATCAGCTCTGCATCTTCTTCCGGAAGCGTGATTGGATTTAACCCTATTGATATTACCTGGATACCTCTCAAAACTAACCACTTGCTTGTTAATGCAGTATTCATTGCTCCTGCCAGATCTTCAGCATGACCGGGTAAAGCACTCGGTCTTATACCTATTTCCGATATTTTGGCAAAAGCCGGTTGAAGCGCGGAGATAAATTCTGTTTTTAACTGACTGTCAATTTCGTCACGGGTATATTCACGTTCAACATTACCGGTTACATTGGTGTAAAATAAAATAGGGTCAACAATCTTATATGAATATACACCTGAGCAGCGCACCGATACGTCTATATCTAAGCCTATATTTCTGTCCACTACGCGGAACGGTATAGGATTGGGGGTACCGAATTTATTGTCAATTAATTCTTTAGTATTGAAATAATATACTCTTTGATCTTTTCCGGTATCTCCACCAAAAGTAAATCTTTTTCCTATAGTTTTAAATGTATTTTTGATGCCCTCTCCCAGATTACCGGTAAAAATACTTGGCTCTGACGAAGTATCGTATGTATATTCTCCCGGCTCTGAGCAAACCTCTACAACTTTTCCTTGTTCTACTATAATCATACATTGCCCGTCGGCTACGGCTATTCCTGAGCCGTTTGAAATTATATTTTCGTTTCCTTTAACATTGGAGGAGCGTCCTGTAATTTGCTTTCTTCCTCTTACCATTAAGGTTTCTTTCGGCATAGACTCACAATAAAAAAACTCTTTCCACTGGTCGGCAAGCGTACCGCCTGCTGCACCTATTACAGCTTTTATAAGACCCATAAGTTCTCCTTTAACAAGTAATGTTTTATTCAATTATACTAAAAATCGACACCCATATCCATACATTTTATTCACTGCAACGAAAATAAAAACCGGAGGCTTACGCCACCGGTTTATTACTAACTATTCCGTTATTACAACCTGATTTGTATTATCTGTTTCCATAAGCTGCACGCTTATTCGCTCACTTCTTGAGGTGGGCACGTTCTTGCCGATGAAATCTGCTCGTATGGGAAGCTCTCTGTGCCCTCTGTCAATCAATACCGCAAGCTCTACATTTTTAGGTCTGCCCTTATCAACAACAGCATCCAGCGCAGATCTTACCGTCCTGCCTGTGTACAGTACATCATCCACTAAAACAACAGTCTTGTCCTGAATATTATAGTCGAAATCTTCAACAGACAGAGGCGCACGTTCATCCTTTTCATAATCGTCCCTGTAATATGTTATGTCCAGGGGAAATACAGGAACTATGGAACCCTCAATCTCTTCTATCTTTTTTGCAAGCCTCAGAGCCAAAGGCATTCCTCTAGTTTTTATTCCTATAAGGACAAGATTTTCAACACCCTTGTTTTTTTCTATGATTTCATGAGAGATTCTGAACATTGCTCTTTCAATAGCCTTTTCGTCCATGATGATAGCCTTTGCTTTCATATCTGCTGCCCTCCTATAATTTTCAATACCTTCTGAAAATAATCCGGAAGCTCACTTTCAAACTCCATGTATTCTCCCGTTGACGGATGAACAAAGCCTATGGATTTTGAGTGAAGGAGCTGCCCGTTTAATAAAAACTTATTTGTTTTGCTTCCGTAAACATCATCCCCCACAACCGGATGCCCCATATGCTTCATATGCACCCTAATCTGGTGAGTCCTGCCTGTTTCCAGCTTCAATTTTATCAGCGTATATTTTCCGTATCTTTTTTCCACCCAATAATTTGTCACAGCATTCTTGCTGTTTTTATATGTTACAGTCCTCTTTTTTCTGTCTTTTTCACTTCTTCCAAGAGGAGCATCAATAACTCCCGAATCATCCTTTATATTACCTTCCACCAATGCAAAATAAATTCTGTTTATGGAATGCTCCTTAAGGCACTTCGCAAGAAAATTATGTGATTTGTCGTTCTTTGCAACCAGCATGAGCCCTGAGGTATTCATATCAAGACGATGTACTATTCCTGGACGCAATATTCCGTTTATGGATGAAAGATTTTTCAAATGGTACATCAGCCCGTTCACCAATGTTCCCGAATAATGTCCCGGTGCTGGATGAACAACCATCCCCTGAGCCTTGTTTATTACCGCGAGGTCATCATCCTCATATACAATTTCTATTGGAATTTCTTCTGCGGCAATATCAAGCACCTCCGGCTCCGGAAGCGTTATTCTTATGCGGTCATTTAATTTAACCTTATAATTTGCCTTAATATTTTTATCATTAACCCTTATGCTCCCATCAGCAATAAGTTTTTGAACTGAATTACGGGATATATCTCCCTGCTGAGATGATACATACACATCTATTCTTTCATTTTCTGTGTCTGATATAATTATGATTTCATTATTATTATCATCCTCAAAGTCATCAATGTCCTCAGATTCAATTATTTTCAGTTCATTGTCCATCAGTTTCACTCTTCTCAAATTTATTAAAAAGAATCAGAATAACCATCAATATTGTTCCGCACACAACAAAGCTGTCCGCAATGTTGAAAATGGGAAAATTATAAAAGCTTCCGAATCTCACATCTATAAAGTCAACCACATAACCAAGTCGCAGTCTGTCCAGAAAATTTCCTATTGCACCGCCTGCAATCATGGCTATGGATAATTTCGACAATTTCGTTATATTTTTTGTTTTAAAATAAATATATGCCATCACCGCAAGCATGACAACCGTTGTTATTATGAAAAAAACCCTTTGATCCTGAAGTATGCTGAAAGCAGCTCCTCTGTTTTCGGCATATGTGAAGCGCAGAAAATCTCCTATAACCTTAATTGAGCTTCCGTCCTTCAAAACACCTACGGCCCACTTCTTCGTAAGCTGATCCAGTACAATGGATGCGGCAAAAATTATTCCTATCAATATGCTCATATAATCCTCTCACTATGTATAGTGCTTTATTTCAATCCTGTACTTCCCGCTCTTTGTCATTCTTGTAAGTCCAGAAACTTTGTAACGACCGTACCTGCTGATTGAAATCATGTCATTTTCCTTTATTTCGGCTGCAGCTCTTTCCTCTGCCTGCCAGTTTATCTTCACATTTCCGGCCTTGACCATGTCTGCCGCTGTTTCTCTTGATTTGTTCGTAATGTGCTTTACTATGCTGTCAATTCTCATGGATGAACTGGTTATGTTCAGCACAACATGCTCCTGCTCCTTAAATGCCACATCATCTACCTTTATTCTCTCTGCCTCTATCTTGTTGTGCCCGATTTTTTCAATGTTGTAGATTATATAGTCTGAGATATCGGTGTGCAGCACAATATCGGCATAATCCTCATACACATAAATATCTCCCGTTCTGTTTCTGTCTATACCTAATGACATCAGCGCCCCTAAGTAATCTCTGTGATTAAGTGTCTTGAATTTGGAACGGTTATAAATTCTTAAGCCCGTTATAAATTCTGTCTCGTCAATCCCGTCGTAATAATCAGGGTATAAAATGAAAACTTTCCTCTCACCATGTATAAATGAGGGGAAAAGTTCGAATTTTATATCACTGTTTTTGATTATGGGTATGCTCAGTTCTGCTGCATATGGATTCGTAAATTCCGTAACAGCAGGCAGATAATTTTTGCTCACATATGAAATTTTGTCAGCAATCCGCCTGACTGAGCTCCTTGTTTCCTCGTCCTTTATAAAATCAAAATAATTTACAAAATCTTTCATCTTTTCTCCTTACATTTTAACACTCTTATATCTTACAAGGCATACAGCATTGTCTGAATCAGCCTTAAAAGCAAAAATGCCAAAATAGGAGAAAAATCAAGCATTCCCATGCCTAATCCCAGTCTATCTAAAATTGCCCTGCATGGAGCCAGTATAGGCTCGGTCATTTGATAGATAAAGTAGGAAATTCTTGAAGATTGTAGGGTTGGGAAAAATGATAGCAAAACTCTTATTAGTATTAACGAATCTATGATCCTCAATAGTAAACTAAGAGCTATTTTTATTGAATACATATATGCTCCTTATTTATAAAAATAATTCCTTTCGTATCTGTCGCTTAATCTTCCGTCAATCTGTACATTGCAAGGTGCTAAAACAAAAATACCGTTTGATATTTTTTGAATGCTTGCTTCAAGTGCATAAACAGCGCCTTTAATGAATTCAAAAACCTGTTTCTGGTCTTCCAATTCCATTCCCTCAATGTTAAGAACAACTACCTTTCTGTTCTTAAGCTCGTCAACGGCTTTTGTGCAATCCTCGTACTTTGTCGGCTCACATATAAAGACTTTCATATCAGTGTTAGAATGAACCTTAATTACATTGTTTTTTCTCGTAAAAGTTTCCATTCTTTCCGGTTTGCTGCTGATGCTTTCAGCAACCATCTCCTCCTCTTCATAATCATCTTCCAGATCCGTGATGCCGATAAAATCCTTTACTTTGTCCATTACTCCCATTTACTTTTCCTCCTTATATTTTCTCGCGCCAAACACAGCAGTACCAATTCTCACTATATTCGCGCCTTCTTCAATAGCGATTTCAAAGTCATTTGTCATTCCCATAGATAGATATTTCATTTCAGTATTTTTAAGCTCCATGCCTGAAATCTTATCAAATATTCCCTTCATTTTTTTGAAAACCCACCTGATATCCTCGGGATTCTCACTGAAAGGCGCCACGGTCATAAGTCCCAAAACCTTTATGTTTTCAAACTGCTCCATGTCCTTTACAAAACTGTATACATTTTCTTCATCCAACCCGAACTTGCTTTCCTCCTGCCCTATATTAAGCTCAATGAGGACGTTGGATATTATGTTATTTTTCTGTGCTCTTTTGTTTATTTCATTAGCAAGTTCCAGATTTTCCACCGAATGTATCAGTGTTGTC
>DAMAEI010000004.1:44623-53095 GCA_031997345.1 Sedimentibacter sp.
GTTGTCTTGTCAATTATGTATTTTACCTTGTTTTTTTGCAAATTTCCGATTAAATGCCATTTTACACCTATGTCTGAAAGCTGCTCGTACTTGGATACCAGCTCCTGAACTCTATTTTCGCCTAAGTTCACCAGTCCACCTTCAACAGCCTCTCTGGCCCTTTCGGCATCCACTGTCTTGGAAACAGCTATTACAGTTATATCCTCGGGGCTTCTGCCTGAGCGCATGGACGCCGCAGCTGTTCTCTTCAGTATTTCGTCAATATTTTCCTTTATGCTCACAACAACCTCCTAATCTGCTATTTGACCATCATATACCTTGTCAGGCTCTAAAATTATCTTATCAAATATCTTTACGGTATGATATGATTTTTCATTGATTTTTATTATTCGTCTTTCATTTTCTCCGATATATTCTCCCGAAGATATTATGGCAAACTTGTCATTTCTGCCTAAAATCTCAACAGGAAAAAATTTAATTATATTGCTTGCGTCCTGGACATACACACCTTCCAGACCACCGGATTGAGTCAACGCTTCTGTCTTTATTTTAAGTCCCTCATATATATCGGTTATAAGTTCTAAATCTACATAGCGCTTATCATATATTTTATAAAAAAAATCATCAAAATACAGAATCAATACGGATTGTTCACTTCCGTAATTTATTTTTTCAATATATCCCCATACCTCATGGCTGGCACCGTCGCACAGTACTCTCGTTTTTACATATTTTTTTTCTGAAAAAAGCTTCGCCTTCTCATTATCCACAGTGGCCGCAATATAATACTCAAAATTTCTAATTATTTTAAACATGCTTTCATTTTCGGCCATTGTTTCCTTATTGCTTTTGTTTGAAACAGTGTATTCTTTCCTGACAGTACTGCTCGGAGTCATGCTGAGCACATTTTCAAATTTGTACTCATTCTCGAGGCCGTCAATTTTATATGTAATCAACCCCGCCTGTCCGGAGTAATATGGTACTTTTTGAGTTGAAATGCTCTTCGCTAAGCTCTCCTTCATAGCTATGAGCTGCGCTTCTCCATACTGTTCGTATGAATCGGAGTGCACAGTCACGGCATCAGGGCTGCTTACTTGCACCGCAAGATCATATACGCTATTCAATTCACTGTTTAATATGCTAAGCTGTAGTTCATTTTCATATACAGCTGCTGCCTCGCTTGACACTGCAGTGATTGCTTCCGTTCCATCCGAGCTTTTTTTCATATCGATTGCAGCCTGGATTTCGGACATTTGTTGATTTATCTGCGCAGCGCTCATATCAGTATTCAAATCAGCCACAAGCTGCCCGCTCTTTATTTTCGCACCGTCCTCATAGTAATATGTGGCGCTTCCGTTTACAGATGCATTGTAAACTCTCTCGTCCTTGACCACTATGCCGTCGGCAATGATAACATTTTCTAAATTTCCGTTCTCAGCAACCATACTTTCCACAGAACCGTTTAAATTCTGAAATATATAAATAACTATACATACGGCTGCAAAAGAAATGAAAAAATTTTTTAAACCGAAGTTTTTCCTCTTAGCCATTTAACAAAACTCCAATTTTACTTGTTTCAAATTTATTTATTTCAGTTAGATATGCATATTATAACACAATTTCAAATTGCTTTGCAAGCTATATATGCTGATTTTCAAATATTATTCCAATTAATTGTGATAAATTTTCAAGATTAACGTCATTTTTTTATAATAAAAACAAAAAAAAAAGATTCTTCGTGCTTTATTTCCATGCACAAAGAATCAGTGATATTTTTTAAATTATGAGGAATATTATGCTTCCCGAACCGTCATTGACTATCTTCTCAATGGTCTTCTTAAGCTTCTTCCTTGCGTTTTCAGGCATTGCCGTAAGCTTTGATTCAAGTTGTTCATCGACCAGACTGTATAGATTTTTCCCGAATATTTCAGCGTCCCATATGCTCTGTGGGTTTTCTCTCATCTGTTCGGCAAGATGGTTCATCAAATCTTCACTTTGTGCCTTGTTGCCAATTACAGGTGCAACCTCCGTATTTATGCCTGCGCTGAAAATATGAAGTGACGGTGCCTGGGCCTTGATTTTAATTCCGTATCTGCTGCCTTCCTTGAACACTACCGGTTTTTCAACAATCATATCCGAAATTCCAGGTGACACATATCCGTATCCCTTCTCCTTGGCATCGCTGATGGCAGCCTCAACCCTTCTGTAGCTGTCCTTTGTCTTTGACAAGTCTCCAATTAGCTTCAATATCTGATGCTCTCCGGTAATTTCCTCTCCGGATAATTCACTTATAACCTTGTAATAATAAGAGTTATCAAGATCAATTCGCATATTTATGCTTCCGGTTCCCAGCTCTATATCCTTAACATAGAAATCCTCTATAAAGTCATTTTCTGCAGCAAATATGTTTTCCGCATTAAAATCGCTTAACTTATAGTAGTTTTCAAAGTCATTTCTAAGAGTTTCTATTAAATCCTTCTTCAGCGAATAGTCGTATGTGAGCCCGTCAAACCATTTAGGCAGCTCAACATTGATTTCCTTGATTGGGAATTCATACAGCACATCTTCCATAACATTATCAATATCTTCGTTGCTTAAATTCATTAAATCCAAAATCTGTACCGGTGCATTGTATTTATCTTTCAGTTGAAGAGCCAGTGCATTTGTATTTTCGTTCTGAGGATGTGTAGTATTTAAAATAATTACGAAAGGCTTATTTATTTCCTTTAATTCTTTCACTACCCTTTCTTCAGCCATAATGTAATTGTCTCTGCCGATATCGGTTATGCTGCCGTCTGTGGTTACCAGAACACCTATGGTTGAATGGTCCTTTATAACCTTCCTTGTTCCAATCTCTGCCGCCTCAGCAAACGGTATGGGGTCCTCATTCCACGGGGTGCTTACCAGTCTGGGTATCTCACCCTCCATGCTTCCTATTGCACCGGGAATCATGTATCCCACACAGTCGATAAGCCTTAGCTTTGCATTAATGTTATCCTTAAATGTTACTTTGACTGCATTGCCCGGTACAAATTTCGGCTCTGTTGTAGTAACAGTCTTGCCTGTACCGCTTTGAGGCATTTCATCCTTCGCTCTTTCCTTTATATATTCATCTTCTATATTCGGCAGCATTACATTTTCGGAAAATTTCCTGATAAACGTCGACTTTCCAGTACGAACAGGCCCAACAACTCCCAAATATATTTCGCCCTTCGTTCTTTTTGCTATGTCCTCATATATATCTAAATTAGTAATAATAATCCCTCCCCCTGCGAAATATGCACTTTCGTATACAATTAATTTATATGCCTCGTTTAATTGCATTATTCCAAAATATACAAAAATAATATTTCAATATTTCAGCAATTCTTCATAAATAACTTTATGCTTGTGGGCAATAAAAAATGTCCTCTTTCTGCTGAAGGCAGAACAAATCGGACATTACAATGCATTATATTTCTCATTTAGAGTATTTTCAAAAGCGCCGGAACGGTAATCAGAGAGAGCAACGTTGTTGCCGAAACTATGATTGCGGCATAGTCCTTCTCCTTTCCAAAGCTTTCCGCCAATATAGATGTCATTGCGGAGGCAGGCATTGCAGTCATTATTATAACTGAGTTCAAAGCCTTGGATGATTCAGGCAGCTGCAGTGAAGCCATGTATATAATAATGGGAATAGCAATCAATTTTACTGTTATTCCGTAATAAACTGTCCAGTCCTTCATATATTTTTTTACCTTTGCATTTGACAATATAACACCTATTATTATCATTGACAATGGTCCCGTTATGCTTCCTATGCCTTTTATACCTGCCAGAATTGCACCGTTTATTCTTATATCAAACACCATAATTACTACACCTATGATTACGGCAATAATTGAAGGATTAAAAATCAATGCGATTAGTTCCTTCTTCAGATATCCTTTTTCCAGCCCGCCCTTGTAGAGCATAATACCGTAAGTCCATATAAGAATAACAAAAAACAGATTGAATATGGAGCCGTAAATCACGCCCTCAGAGCCGTATATGGAATTTAAAATCGGGAATCCCACATAACCTGTGTTGACAAATACATTAGCAAAATGGAGTATTGTTTTTTTATCATTTTTAACAGGAAAAAGCAGTACGCGGGAAACAACAGCCATTATTATGTATGCCGCTATGCTGTAATAAAATGTTTTTACCACATTGTCTTTTACCGTATAATCATATGTGAATATAAAGGAAGAAACAATCATAAAAGGAAGTGCGATTTTTATAAGTATATCCGTAAGTCCTTTATTGAGCTCCGAGGTTATTATTTTTTTCCTGCTTCCGTAAACACCCACCGATATCATTATAAACAAAGAAAATACGCTTTCTGTAATTGACTGCATACATACCCCCTACACTTTATTAATCATTCTATGTAGGCAGGTGTCCATATGTTATATTGAAGATGCTTCATTTATTTTTCTATTTTTATTTCATGTTCATAGGTATATAGAATTTCCCTGTCTGCAGTTATGCTGCAAAGTAAAGCCACAGCATCGCCTGCCTCTATGATGGGAAGGTTTAAACCGCTGTAATTATCTATGAGCAATATATCAGCGTAATTCTTAGTTTTAATTTCAAGACCGAGAGCAAGGGCATCCACTTCCTTCATTTTTATGTCTTTTAATTTAATATATAGCCCATTTCCGATTAACTTTAATTCATCCACTACTCCCTGCATCCTATAGTTTCTTCCGTTATCGTCCCGCCTATCTAAGTCTATGGGAAATCCATCTGCCATTTCCGTAACAGAAGTACCGTCATTTATGCGACAAATCATGCGATGATTTAAGTCCTGCAAATCATTAATTAATCCTCGCTTTGGGAACAGCATAAGTTCATTTTCATTGATTACCGTATTTATGCCATAGTCATATTTATCCGTTGAGAACAGATGCACCTTGCTTCCGCTTCTTTTATTGATATAATAATAGTCGCTGTATGTAATAACTGAGCTTTCATCGATTTTATCCAATGATACAATTACATAATACCTTGTATCTCCGATTAAACGAACTGTCTCATCACCGTTCAGCTCAAACAAACTGCCATATTCCGAGCCGTGAAATGTATTTTTAAGCTTGGTTGCTTCTGCAGTTCCCTGTTCTGATATTTTGCATACATAACTGTGTCCCGCTTCTGTATTTCTTGTAGACATATTAAATCCGTCGGTCTTTATGGTGAACTCAAATTCATTCTTTTTTTCCTCAACGGTGTAGGCGTACCTGTCTCCCGAAAACAAATATATTTTTACAGGATTATTTCTGTTTATATAATAGTAATCCGTAGAGATAACTTCATAATTTTCATCGTACTTTGTAGATGCAATTATTGCAAAATCACTATCTGTGTACCTTAACTCCAAGTAAAGCTTCTCTTCAAATTTAAACATGGATTCATAGCCCTTGTCTAACGAAACTATTTCCGTTATTGCCTCCCACGGTGCCGTTCCCATTCCAAAATTATATATCAGACGATATCCTGCTATTTTGAATTTTCCTCTGCCAACTAAGGAGTGATTTGCCAGCTCATCGAATAAACTGTTTGTTTTGGAAAACCATACAGAGAACTTATTGCCCTCACCATATATGACAGGAAAATTCTTTTTATATTCCTTATCCACATAAATGTCACCCGTAGGTCCAAACATATCGTTATCCTTCGGGTCAACTATATAGTATCCCTCACACTCTATTTCTCCCGCAAAATCGACTATAAGGCCGCTGCCTGATCTTATTACTCTTTCCACTATGAGACCGCTCACAATGTCCTTAGCATTTACGGTATCATCCAGGTCATTTGTCTCAAATACTTTTCCTTCATACAGCACTGTTCCTATATTATCCGTCAATTCAATTTCGTCTATAAAAAGATAGCCATAATCATCAACCTTTTCAATTTTTACCTTAACCTTGTAAATTCCTAATTCTTTCGGCAAGTTCTTTACCTTATCCAGGTTGTCATAGGCCAAAATGTAGTTCTGCTTCCCAGAGTATTTGTCTTCCATGATTTCCGAACTCTCACTGTCAGGTATGAACATAAATGTCGAAAAACCTCTTCCTGCCAGTATTCCATATCGGCCGTCTGTAATGATTTCACCGGTTAAGTATTCGCTTCTGTCTATTACTATGCCATTATCTATATCTTCATTGTTTTCATTTAATTTTTCCGTATCTTCATGAACATTTTCATTTGTTTCTTTTAATCCCCCCGTATCTTTGCATCCTGCCGTAAGAATTCCTATAAGAATAACCCATATTAGCAAAAATCTTTTCATATATTCCTCCCCGAACCACATAATTATTACCTGTTAACAACTATATTATATATAAATCAGGCAGGAATATCTACCAGAAACTGTAATAAAATCAAATCTAGTTTCTCACTGTCACATTGTCCAGCTCATGACAAATTCGATCTCCCCTGTATTTTCATCTATCTGCTCTTTTGTAATACAAAAACCTTCTCTTAAATAAAACTGCACCGCACCTTCATTTTTCTTGTATACCTGCAATGAAAGATTGTTGCAGATACTCTTGGCATAATTTAGCAGATTTCTTCCTATGCCTTTGGATTGATTCTCGCCGCACACAAAGATACCTGCAATATAGCAGTCTACAAGCCCTATAAATCCTTGAATTTTTCCATGTTCCTCATATAAATATACGGATGCCTCCGGTATCATTATCTTAACATCATCAAAATTATCCCTCCAATAACTGCTTTTAATAAAATCATGGGCTGCAATATTTGTCTCAAGCCACATATTCATCACCACATCAATATCATTTTCTTTAAAATTTCTGATCATTACATAATCCTTTTAGTTTTATTTTCTTTCTATGCGTTGTCCTGCAATAACTCTACATGGAAGTCCTGTCATGAGAACAAGTATGCGGCAATACTGTTTGCATGTCAACACAAAATAAAAAAGGGCATTCTTGCCCTCCTTATCACACTTCATTCACTACTATATTGCCGCTGTTCAGGATATTTATGAGGTTAGCTCCTCCTCCGTTTGTGTACTCACCAAAGCTGTCAAATGACCACTTTATATTTCCGTACAGGCTGTCTATGGATTCTACAAATGCATTTATCCTTACATCCGACAGCTTGTCAAGCCTGATGTTTATGTTGTTAACACCGTCGATTGTCCATTTATTGCTGAAATCAGAATATATGAGGTCAATATTGCGACAATTCATTATTTCTACTTCCACATTTTGCGGTATGAACAGCTCCGTACCGTTTGACATCGAATAGCTATAGTTGTTTTCCTTATTGCTCACGGAATAAACGTACAGTGTATCTCCTGACCTTTTGTATCTCAAATGTTCCGAAGAGCTTAAATCTTCAGCGTCTTTCCTGCTTGAAGCATAAACATAAAGCTTGGCAATACCGCTTATTTTGTTATCATCTGATGCTCGTATTACCAGGTTGTTGGCATCATCTATAATTATTTTCTTAAGTCCTTCATCAAGCTCATATTCATTCAAAGATACATCTATATTGTAATGCTCGCTCAGGAACATCTGCTGTACTCTATTCATAATGCCTGTTTCTTCAGCAGCATAAATTCCTAAATTAAACATCAAAATTACAAGCACCACAAATATGCTGAACAAATCATATTTTATGGCTGTATTTTCATCCTTGGATGCATATCTGCACCAAAGTATTTCAATTCCTAACAATATCAATATAAGGGGCCACACTCCAGATGCAGTCTTCAAAACAGAAATTCCGTTGAATTGTGATAAAAATAATATCACTCCGAAGGCAATCAACACAAGCCCCATTGAAATATTTCCGACCCTCTTAATCCTGATCATTTTCATATTCCTCCTCTTCCGATTCATCATGAACCGTCATGCTCTTCTTGCTTTTTATTATCATGTATATACCTATTACAATAAATATTATCGATACCATCGATGTTTGAATATACCTGCGTATATAGTTGTCAATCAAAGGATACAGAACCCTTTCCAGCAAAATCATAATACCTATTAAAATAAGACCCACACCTGCGAACTCAGGTTTTATATCAGGTAATTCCAGCGTTTGATTTTTTACTTCTTCTTTTGAATCATCGGATATGTGCATTGCATCGAAAAAGCTGTAAAACCAGATCATTGGAAGCATGAACAGCAGCAATGATATTCCCAGCCATCCCATGAAAAAGATTGAGAAGAAAAATGCTCCCATTATTATTAATCCTTTTTTCTGATATCCCAGATACATGTGTCCTGCGCCCGGTATTGCAGACAACGCAAGTGCAAGGCTTTTTTTATTCAGCTTTTTGTCCGGAATATCGCCTATTCCTTCCGCGCTGTTATACAGCCGCCTCATCTCCATGATTTTCCAGGCTGAAAACATATCTATCAGGGCAATGAGCCACAATAGTAGGTAGCCTATGACAGTCAGTACCAAGAA
>DAMAEI010000004.1:53105-56519 GCA_031997345.1 Sedimentibacter sp.
GCAAGCCCTATACCTCCCGTAACTCCCACAACCAGCAGAATGAAAAATATTAAAGCTCTTTCCTTAAAACCTATATACAAATGTGCCAGTCCCGGCACCACAGATAATATAAATGCTATAAACCTGCTTTTATCTCTCATTGTTTCTCCTCCTATTATTTATATCATTATTTTCAATTCCGGACAAAAGATTAGATGTCCCACTCACTATGCCTTCAGAAAAATCAGCTATTACATTCGTATATTCCTTAGTCATATGAACAGATACCGAAAGCTTCGGCACAGTATCCACAAGGCTGGTATAAAACCCTCCAAGGGTCAGGATAATGGTTACAGATGCAACAGCAGCGTAATATCCCAATTGATAATTAAATGCCCTTTTCTTCTGCTTTGCTTTTGGCCTAACAGTTTTTATCTTCGGCAGTCTGCTCACTACCTCTTCCGTAAAATCCTCTGATAAAATCTCTCCTGCTGCCTTTTCTTCCTTCTCATCAATCAGGGACAGAAAAATCTCCATACACGTACTGCAGCTATATAAATGCCGTTCCATTTCATCTGCTTTCTCTTCAGGCATCAGCTTATTTTTATAAAGCAGCCATTCAACATAATCATAATGCTTCATTTTCTTCCCTCCATTTCTCCTTTAATAATATCTTGGCTCTGTAAAGACGTGATGCTATGGTCTTTACGGGCACATTCTCTTCTTTTGCAATCATTTCATAAGGTTTTTCCTGAAAATAAAACTTTTCCAATGCGATTCTGTAATTGTCAGGTATGCTTCCCATAACCCTCGCGAGCGTTTCCTTTCTTTCCTTATCAATCATAAATATTTCAGGATTACCGCTCTTGTCATATGATGAACTGTCAATTAAATCCGTTGTATTTTCAGACGGCTCTTCATTATATTTCGACTTCTTTCTTCTTATCCAGTCAATTGATTTATTTGCAGCTATCTTACCTATCCACGCCTTGAAATTACCGTTATCATACGACGGAAGAGAGGTATAGATTTGCAGAAACACTTCCTGTGAAACATTTTCAGCCTCTCCGTAGTCTTTGATAAAATTAAGTACAATTGCAAAAATATAATTCCTGTAAACATTGATTATATTGGCGAAAGCCTTTTCGCTGCCTTCAATGGACTCTTTAATCAACAGACGTTCCTTTTCCATGCCTCCCCTCCTTTCTTACATTTATTATAACGCAATATAATTTAAAATTACTGCATTAAGAAAATATTTTTTCATAAAAAAATACACCCCAGCATTTGAGGTGTGTGGCATTAATATTTTATTGATTATAGTTTTTCTTCTTTTTTGTCTCTGAGCATAAGTCTGGTTACTGTTTCTTTTACATCTGCACTATTTTCCAAGATGTTATACATAGCATCAACTATTGGCATTTCCACATTTAGCTTTTTTGAGAGCTCATATGCTCCATAGGTTGTGGGGATTCCTTCCACAGCCATTCCAATTTTTTTGATGGTCTCATCCTTTGTCATACCCTGTCCTATAAGATATCCCGCATTCCAGTTTCTTGAATGCTTGCTTGTGCAGGTCACAATCAAATCTCCGATTCCGGATAATCCGAAAAATGTATGTACATCAGCGCCCATAGCAATGCCCAACCTTGCTATTTCAACAATACCTCTGTTCATAAGAGCAGCCTTTGCATTGTCTCCGTAACCTACTCCGTCAGATATTCCCGCTCCAAGTGCAATGATATTTTTCAGAGCTCCTCCTAATTCTGCTCCTACGACATCCTCATTGGTATAAACCCTGAAATAAGAAGACATGAAAGCATCCTGTATCTCCTCGGCAACTTCTTTATTTTCGCATGCCACCGTAATTGCTGTAGGCATTGATAGCCCCACTTCCTCCGCATGGGAAGGTCCTGATAATGCTGCAAAAATACAGTCGTCTGTTTCCTCTCTCACAATATCAGAAACTAGGCACATGGTTCCTTTTTCAATTCCTTTAGAAGCATTTATTATTATTTTATTCTTTTTATATTCTTTGTCTATTTGTCTCAGAACGCCTCTTATAATTTGTGTGGGTGTAACAATCAATAACATATCCACATCTTTAGAAGCTTCATTTATATCAGAAGAAAACACAATATTTTCCGGTATTTGTACATTAGGAAGATATTTTTTATTAACTCTCTCCGCACTCAGCATTCTGCACTGCTCTTCATCCCGCAGCCACACCGTTACCTCGTGCCCGTTTTCCGAAAGCAGTTTGGCCAGCGCTGTTCCCCAGCTTCCTCCGCCAAGCAATGTTATCCTTTTTTTCATGGTTATCTCCTATATCTTATTTTCCTTGCCTTCTAGGATCCTTTTTATATTTGATTTATGTCTGTAAATTGACATTGTCGCTATAAATACACAAAACAGGAACAGCTTCATGTCAAACGGTCTCACAAATACAACCGAAACTATGGGTGCCGATGCCATCCCGATAATTGAACCGATAGAAACAGTCCTTGTAGAAACAATAATTATAATTCCGACTGCTACACAAATTAAAGTGAGGAAAGGATTTACAAAAAGCATAACTCCCACTGTGGTGGCAACTCCTTTTCCGCCTTTAAATTTAAGCATTACAGGCCAGTTATGACCAATTATGGCAAATGCTCCGGCAAGATATGCCCCTGCCTGACCTCCCATGGCTCTTCCTATTAATACAGCTACAATTCCCTTAAGTACATCTCCGCAAAGCACCATTGCTGCGATTTTTTTCCCAAATGTTCTCAGGGCGTTTGTTGCTCCCGCACTTCCGCTTCCGTAATCTCTAACATCTTTTTTTTCAAATACTCTGCCGAGTAAGTAAGCAAATGAAATATTGCCTAAAAAATATGCTATAAGTGCAATAAGAATAAATTTCATGATATCTCCTACAAATTATTTTCCTGTGGTCCGCATCGATTACAGGTTTTTTTCACTTTTACTTCTGAATTCTATTACGATAGGCGTACCTTTGAACTCAAATGATTCTCTTATTTTATTTTCCAGATATCTTTCATAGGAAAAATGCACAATAGTGCTGTCATTAACAAAAATGAGGAATTTCGGCGGGTTAACCGCAACCTGAGTTCCGTAATACAGTTTAAGTCTTTTGCCCTTTACCGTCCTCGGCTGGTTCATAAGCACAGCCTCAGTTATTATATCATTGAGCACACCCGTTGAAACTCTTAAATTTCTGAAGTTATAAATAGAGTCAACTTCATCTAATATTTTATTAACTCTCTGTCCGGTTAATGCAGATACAGTCAGAATGGGTGCATATGTTGCATAGGCAAGGCTCTCTCTGACTTCCTTCTGATATTCGTTGAAAGTGCTGTTGTCCTTCTCAACTAAATCCCACTTATTTATCACAATTACCATGCCCTTGTTGTTATCATGAGAATATCCCGC
>DAMAEI010000004.1:56529-61269 GCA_031997345.1 Sedimentibacter sp.
ATATCCCGCAATACGTATGTCCTGATCGGTTACACCCTTGTCAGCATCTATTACAAGTATGCATATATCGGCGCGCTCAACAGCTGTAAATGCTCTGAGAACGCTGTACTTTTCAACAGTTTCACTTATCTTGCTCTTTTTTCTTATTCCTGCCGTATCTATTAAAGTATATTTCTGCCCGTTTCTCTCAAATTTTGTGTCTATGGCATCCCTCGTAGTTCCCGGTATATCACTTACAATAACTCTGTTTTCGCCTATTATTCTGTTTATTATGGATGACTTTCCTGCGTTTGGCTTGCCTATTACTGCTATTTTAATGCTGTCGTCATCTTCCTCTGTGTTCATGGATTCGTCAAATTTAGCAATTATCTCATCAAGCAAATCCCCTATGCCCAGTGCCTCCGCGGACGAAACTGATACAGGATCACCTATTCCCAGGTTGTAGAACTCATATACATTGTCGTCATTGACGAACTTATCCATTTTGTTCACAACCAATATAATTTCCTTCTTTGCCTTCCTCAGCATCTGGGCAACTTCCATGTCTGCCGCAGTAACGCCTTCCTTACCGTCAACCATAAACAGGACAACATCAGCCATATCTATGGCTATTTCGGCCTGTATTCTCATCTGAGTAAATATTGTGTCCGTAGTATTGGGTTCAATACCGCCTGTATCAATCAGCGTAAAATGATTATCCAGCCATTCGCACTCAGCATATATTCTGTCCCTTGTTACTCCCGGTGTATCTTCTGTTATGGAAATTCTCTTTCCTGCAATTCTGTTAAAAAGTGTGGATTTACCCACATTAGGTCTTCCTACTATTGTTACAACTGGTCTTGCCATTTCTTCCTCCGCTATTGCGCAATCAAATTCAGCAGCGCTTCGCCGTCAACGTCGCATACTGCTATTTCCGCATTTAATTCCTTCTCTAAATCTTCAACCGTCAAATCATCAAGCATAACATTGTTATCGTTAATCATATTGTTTGGTATTATTATATTTTTAAAATTCTTTCCCTTCAGCTGATCTATAATATCCTTTCCGGTGGTTAGTCCGGACACAGTTATTCTTTCTCCGAAAAAGCTGTTTATTATTTTTACTACATTAATCTTTAAAGGTAGTTTTTCCATTATTTTTTGGGCTAATTCTTCTATGAGATTATATGCCGCCACGCCCGTTACAAGCGTGATTTCTTCAGCTACGGGCTTTCTGCCTTCATATTCGTCAAGCAGCTCCTCCACCTGTTGCTTAAACAGCCTGCACATTCCTATGCCGTTTTCAAGCTGGTCAAAATCCTCATATTCTTCGTATGAGGGAAAATCCATACCGCCTGTAATATAAAATTCGTCCGCTATGAATATAAATCTTGTTTCCATTGATTTGTAAAGCTCATCCTGGATATTGGTTACCTGCTCAACCACCCCTATGGCACTGTCCTTGTCAAAGGGCCTGAGCTCCGTAAGCCTGTCTCTGAACTTTGTCAGTCCTACAGGCACCACCGCTACGCTTCGCAGTCCGGGATGCAGTGACGACAAATCTCTTATGGTTTTATTCAGCTGTCCGCCGTCATTCACATCTCTTACAAGAACGATCTGACAATCTACAGTGATTCCCGCATCAATAATCTTTTTGAGATATACCATAATATCCATGTCTTTGCCGTTGCCCATCATGTATTTTCTCAGTTCCTTGTCGGTTGTGTGCACAGATACCTTTATGGGGCTTATTTTATATTCAATTATTCTGTTTATTTCATCGTCAGTCAAATTAGTCAGAGTAATAAAGTTGCCGTAGAGAAATGACATTCTCGTATCATCATCTTTTACGTAAAGTGTCTTGCGCATTCCTCTTGGCATTTGATCTACAAAACAAAAAATACACTTGTTGGAGCATACCTTTATATTGTCCATAAGAGGATTTTCAAACACTATTCCTATGTCCTCATCATACTCTTTTTCAATTTCCAGCTCCCAGACCTCACCGTTTGCTTTTTTCACCTCAAATAAAACAATTTCATCTGATATCTGATATTTATAGTCTATATAATCTCTTACCGTGCAATTATTTACCGAAACAAGCTCATCGCCGGGCTCAAGCTCCATTTCTTCGGCAATTGAATTTTTCAATACTTTTACTATTATATTTTTCATACGTTTCCTTTTTCTTTTACTTCACGGACATTATAACATATCTGTTTCGCACACTGCAATTAATTTTTAACAATGGAGTGTCTAATATTAAATAATTGCTCAATCGTGTTAATTTGCTTTTTATTTTTATCAATTTTTGGTATAATATTAATATCATCCGGAATTTAATTTTATTCCGGAAAATTGAGAGGTGAATATGAAATTTAGTGAATACGAATACAAACGTCCGGATTACGACAGCATCAAAGGGCAGTATGAAAAGCTGATTGAAGCCTTCAACCGCTCTGAAACCGCAGAGGAACAATATACATACGTTCAAAAGATAAATGAGCTGCAGAAGGAAGTTGATACCATGGCGCAGCTTGTATTGATAAGAAATTCAATAAATACGGCAGATGAATTTTATGACATAGAAAATGAATATATTGACATGATTTCACCAAAACTCCATGGGTTGAGGGTTGAATTTTACAAGGCTCTCTTAAATTCAAGATTCAAGGATAGGCTTAAGCATATGACCAAAACTCAGCTTTTTACCCTTGCAGAAATGGAAATAAGGACATTTTCTGATGAAGTTGTTCCTCTTATGCAGGAAGAAAATAAGCTAACCAGTGAATATTCAAAGCTGATTTCCTCGGCACAGATAGACTATGACGGCAAATTACTGAATTTATCTCAGCTCCAACCATACATGGAATCAACAGACCGGGCTGTAAGGAAGAGCGCTTATGAAAAATGGAGCAGCTTTTTTGAAGAAAATGAGTCTAAGTTTGATTTAATTTACGATAAGCTTGTAAAGGTAAGGAATGAAATAGCGGTGAAGTTAGGGTTCAAGAACTTTGTTGAACTGGGTTATCTTCGTATGGGAAGATCTGACTACAATGCCAATGATCTGGAAAGATTCCGTGAACATGTTTTAAAATATGTGGTGCCCATATCAAACAATCTGAGAGAAAAGCAGAAAATACGCATCGGCGTTGACAGCCTGAAATATTACGACCTTCCCTTGAATTTCATAAGCGGTAATCCTGCTCCCAAGGGAAACAAGGAATGGATAATGGAACGAGCAAAAAAAATGTACGAAGAGCTTTCACCCGAAACCGGAGATTTCATGCATATGATGATTGATGGAGATTTGTTTGATCTTGAAACCAAACCAAACAAACAGGCCGGCGGCTACTGCACGTTTCTGCACAGCTACAAGGCACCGTTTATATTTGCCAACTTTAACGGCACTCAGGATGATGTAACGGTTGTAACTCACGAAGCAGGACACGCATTTCAGACCTATGAGAGCCGATTCCTTGATGCTCCTGAATACAGCTTCCCCACTCTGGAAGCATGCGAAATTCATTCAATGAGCATGGAATTTATCACATGGCCCTGGATGGATATGTTCTTTGAGAATGATACCGATAAATTCAAGTTTTTCCATCTTGCTGATTCCATGTTGTTTATCCCCTACGGAGTTACAGTTGATGAATTTCAGCATGCGGTGTACGGAAATCCCCACATGAGCCCGGATGAGAGAAAAAAGGCGTGGAGAGACATCGAAAAAAAATATACCCCTTACAAGGATTACGATGACAACGGATTCTTAAACAAAGGAACCATATGGTTCAAGCAAGGCCACATTTTCTCCAACCCGTTTTATTACATTGACTACACCCTGGCACAGTTCTGCGCTTATCAGTTCTGGATTAACTCCATAAACAACCGTGAAAAGGCATGGGATGATTACGTGAATATATGCAAGGTTGGAGGAAGCCAGTCCTTCCTTGAAATATTGAAGACAGGAAATTTAAAAAGCCCATTTAATGAAAACACCATCAGCGCTGTAACTTCTCACATAAAAGATTATCTGGACGGTATTGACGACCGGATGCTGTAACAATTAAAGAGTCATCCTGCAATCAAGGATGACTCTTTTTGCTAATGCTGTGACTGGAAGCAAGAAATTACCAAAAACAAAAACAGCCCTGTGCGGCCGCCGCTTTCTTAATAAAAAAAGCCTGTCCGGCTTTTTTTACTTCATAATTAATCCTGTTGAGGAGCTTCTACTGGACATACGCTAGCGCATGCTCCGCAATCAATACAAGTAGCAGGATCGATAACATATTTATCATCTCCGGCTGTAATAGCGCCTACTGGGCATTCTGGTTCGCATGCTCCGCAGCTTATACATGCATCTGTAATTTTGTAAGACATTAAGTTTCACCTCCCCCAATATCATCATAAAGTATTTTAACACTATTTGTCCATATTTAAAAGTACTTTTTGTCTAAATTTTCAAATATTTTATCTGTTTCTTCAAAAATAAAGCCGGACAGCTGTCCGGCTTTATTACCTATTGTTAATCTTCCAATTCCTTAAGCATTTCTAAATCAACATCATCGTGCCTTTGCTTCAGAACGCCCTCTTCAATTCCCTTGAGCTCCGAGCCGTTAAACTCTCCCGGCTCAACAGTCCCGTCAGGCTTATGAACATTGACTCTTGCCGTCTTGAACAAAGGATTTATATCCATTACTATTCCCGTTCTGTTGCTGCCCAGTATTGACACCCTGTCTCCAACATCCGGAAGCTCTTT
>DAMAEI010000004.1:61279-79852 GCA_031997345.1 Sedimentibacter sp.
CATAAACCTCATGCTCATAATTCAGGCAGCACATAAGTCTTGAGCATATACCCGATATTTTCGCAGGATTTAACGACAGCTTCTGTTCCTTTGCCATTTTTATGGATACAGGATAAAATTCTCCAAGGAAGGACGAGCAGCACATTGTTCTGCCGCAGGGACCCAACCCTCCTATCATCTTGGCCTCATCCCTGACCCCAATCTGACGCAATTCAATTCGTGTCCTGAATATGGAAGCCAAGTCCTTTACAAGCTCCCTAAAATCTATTCTACCGTCCGCTGTGAAGTAAAAAATAACCTTATTGTTGTCAAATGTATATTCAATATCAACAAGC
The DNA here is from genome assembly GCA_031997345.1 of Sedimentibacter sp. GTDB lineage: Bacteria > Bacillota > Clostridia > Tissierellales > Sedimentibacteraceae > Sedimentibacter. The sequence goes on from DAMAEI010000004.1 coordinate 61,615, forward strand.
TTCATTTCTAATCCGTGCTCTTCTATCTTTTTAAGGCACAAATCAAAAGCACTTTTTTCTTTTTCCTTATTTTCCTGATTGCATTTTATATCTTCTTCCGTTGCAAGTCTCAGAACTTTCTTTAATGGCTGGACAATATCTTCTTCCTTCACCATCTTTGGACCCACAACAACCTGACCGTATTCAATACCTCTTATTGTTTCTACTATTACATAATCGCCTTCGTTAATCCATTTCTTGTCAGGGTCAAAATAGTATATTTTTCCGGCCTTCTTGAACCTTACACCTACTACCTTTATCATTTAAAGACCTCCTGAATCTTTAAAAGCATATTATCTATTGCAAGCTTATAGTTAACATTGCTCTTTATATTATCGCTTGTTTTTTGCATTAATTCTATTAAATTGCTGTCTCGTTTCATTGACTGGCCATGAATCTTTGCAAGCCGATTAAAATCCTTGTTAATCATAAGGTCATCCATATTGTTCTGCACAAACATTATGTCCCTTATCCAAATCATTGTATTTTCTATAAATATGTCTATGTTATCTTTTTTATCTTCAAAGTAATTTTCTAATTCATAAATTATTTCAGAGTCGGAGTTGATTATTTTGTCAAATAAATTTATAATCTCAGTCCTCTTATTAAGGATATCATCATTGCCATTAATAATGTTAACTGCCTTATTTAATATTCCGCTCGAATATTCGGCTGCAATGGAGGCATCTTCGTCCGATGCACTGCAGTTTTCCTTTAAATATAACTTAATTGTTTCTCTGCTTACGTTCCTGAACTTTATAGTCTGACACCTTGATACTATGGTTGGAAGCAGCAGGTTTACGTTTGTGGTTAAAAGAATTACGACGGAATCACCCGGCGGCTCTTCTAATGTTTTTAAAAATGTATTAGCTGCCTGCACTGTCATCTCATGAGCAGCCTTAATTATATATATTTTTCTTTCTGATTCATATGGCTTTTTATATATTGATTCAATAAGCTCATCGATTTCCTCACGCTTTATTGTACCCTCTTCATGGTTTATTACGTGAAGGTCGGGATGATTTTCCGAATTCATCTTGACGCAGCTCAAACACTCATTACACGGGTTTGAGCTAAATTTTTCGCAAAGTAAAGACTGGGCAAATATAAGTGCCAATTCATACTTGCCCATTCCCTTTGGACCCTCAAAAATATAGCAGTGGGATATTTGGTTATTGTTAATTGATTTTATCAATGACGCTTTAATTTCTTCCTGACCCGCTACCTGACTGAAAAGCATTTTATCACCTAAATTTTTTCAAATCGTTCAACGTTAGTTACAAAAACAACAGCCCCGCCCACAGTAACTTCAATTGTCTGTGGCAAATATCCGCCTACTGTGCTAAATGAACTGGGAGGTATTGCTGCCGTAATTTTTTTCTTCGTCTTGCATATTTTTCTGATAATTTCTATTTCTTCATCAACTCTGTCATCCTCAACAAGAGATATTATGGTTGTGTTTCCTGAGCTCAGGAAGCCTCCTGTCGATGACATCTTTGTTGAAGAAAATCCACTCTCTCTCAAAGCAGATATCAGCTTGTTAGCATCGTCATTCTGTACTATGGCAGTTATTGATTTCATATAAATTCCTCCTTCTCACATTGAGTTAATTATTGCCATTATATCGCAAAATATTTCATCAATAGTTCTTTCAGCATTTATTGTTTTAATTTCAGGGAAGATCGTGCTGAGCTTTTTATATCCTTCATACACTTCTTTATGAAACGCAACAGCTTCATTCTCAAGCCTGTCTCCCCCGTCAATATTTAATTTTCTGCTCAGCCCCTTCTCCGGATTGACATCAAGGAGAAGCACCATGTCAGGCTTGACCCCTACAGTTGCAAAATCGTTGATTTTTTTAATCTCATCAACACCAAGATGCCTGCCTATGCCCTGATAAACAAAGCTTGAATAAACGTATCTCTCGCTTATTACTATTCTGCCTTCATCCAGCCATGGTTTTATCTTTTCGGAAACAAGCTGAGCCCTTGCCGCAGAATACAGCAGAGCCTCAGTCCTGTAATCCATTTCAGTATTATTATTGTCCAGAATAAGCTCTCTTATCTTTTCGCTTATTACAGTTCCGCCGGGCTCTCTGGTAAATTCTATTTCTCTTCCCCTACCGGTAAAGTAATCGCCTATTTTTTTAGCCATTGTACTTTTGCCGGAACCGTCCGGACCTTCTAATACTATGAATATTCCTTTCATTTAACAACTCTCACCTTATTATTTTTATCAACACCGTTTACTGCAATGCTGTTCTCAAGCATTACCTTAACATAATCGATAGTGTCCTGAATAATTATTTCTCCGGGACAAACTAACGGAATTCCCGGTGGATACGGGATGATAAATTCAGCGGCAGTCCTGCCTATTGCATCATCCATGCATATGAGCTCATTTTCAGCATAGAATGCCTTGCGCATCTTTCTTTCATGCTGCAGCTGAGGAAAAGCTTCAATCTGTATAATCTCTCTCTTTTCCTTGCTTTGGCTTTCCTCAAGGTAAATTTCCTTCACAGCATCAAACAATCTGTCTATATCTTCAATTTCATCTGTTGCCGTAATATATCCCACAGTGTACTGCAGGTCGGCAAACTCCATCTGTATCTTATATTTATATCTTAGAATCTCCTGGAGCTCTGTTCCCGTTATTCCAAGCTCGCTCATGCTGATAACAGCCCTTGTAGCATCAAAATCGTAGCAACCTTCACTGATGAGAAAATCATCCTCCAGCACGTTGATTCCCATATTTCTTAGCTCCAAGGTTCTTCTTTTAAACACTTCAATGTTTCTCTTCAGCCTTTCCTCTCCGTTCTCATTCATCCAGTTAACGGCGTTTTCAATGGATGCCATTAAGATGTATGACGGAGATGTTGTCTGAAGCATCCTTAGCATAGCTTCTATATTGCTTCTGTCAACTCTGTCAGAACAAATGTGCAGAAGCGACCCTTGTGTCATGCACGGGAGTGTTTTATGAGTACTTTGGGTAACAATATCTGCTCCCGAGCTCTCTGCCGACGGCGGCAATAAATCCTTGCAGAAATGCAGGTGCGAGCCGTGAGCTTCATCAATCATAAGAATTTTATCATATTTATGAACAATTTCTGCAGCTTTCTTAACATCAAAACAGATACCGTAGAAAGTAGGATATGTCAATACAACCATTTTTACATCCGGATTGTCTATCAGCATCTGCTCTAATTTTTCCAGGCTTATGCTGAAATTCAGGCCATGCTTTTTATTGAATTCCGGATATAGATAATGTAACTTTAAATCTCCTAATATACAGGCGTTATAAACGGATTTGTGACAGTCTCTCTGCACAATTATTTTATCTCCGGGGTTAGTACATGCCATTATAGCCGATATGATACCACAAGATGTCCCGTTAACGACCATGTACGATTTTTTGGCGCCGTAGGACTGAGATATATAATCCATGGCATTCTTTAAAAAACCTGTGGGATAATGTAAATTATCTGTACCTAGTGTTTCCGTAATGTCATAAAAATTAAGATTATTGCCTATTTCTTCTAAAATGCCGCTTTTACCTTTATGACCAGGCATGTGAAAGTTTGTATCTACTTCACTTCGATACTGTTTAATCCCCGAAATAATATTAAGTTTCTTCATTGTTTATCTCCCGTTAATTTGATACTTAAATAAATTCAATCAGAATTTATCGCTGCATATTGGGATTAGTACTCATCTCCTTTTTTATAATGTTACTGCCTTGGCAGCCACTTGCTGAAGTTATTGTTTCTTTTTCTTGAAATACTTTTAGTGGTGTGTACTGTTTCTACAATTAATACAATCATTATAGAAAAAACCATAGCTACTATTGAAAAAAGAACAATATATTCTATCCACATAATGTACCCTCTGTTAGTATAATAAGCACCTCCTATTTCTTCCGGCGCTTACTACATTATATAACAGCAGCAATTTGTTGTCCAATAAAAATTCATTTTCCCGCAAAATTGCTAAATTAGAAGCTTTGCCGCTAAAATAGCCACGAATCCCGGTACTCCCAGCGTGCCAAGCAGCAGTGCTGTTATTTCGTTCACGCCGATATGAACACCGGTGTATTGACCGAAGTAATTGAAAATCATCAGAAACAGTGCCCCTAAAATTGAATTTAACACCAATCTTCCTAAAAACTTAAGCGGTTTCACAAAAATCCATGATACCATGAATATCAGCATAATTCCGGCCGAATAGGCCAATACAATCCCTACGTCTGATACGCCCACTGAACAACCTCCTTCAATCCTTTTTTTAATTTTATGAAGTTGTCCCTGTTTTTATGCGATAACATTTCATACATTACATTACATTGAAGGTGTTGTCAATAATAAATTTTTTTGATTTAATCTTTTTTGTCATCCTCAGCTGCAGGTACAGTATTTTCACTTCCTCCAGCCTTTATTTCATGCTCCTTTGGAGCCTTAAGAATATTCTTTAAACCATTCGGCAAATTCATATATTTATTCACAATCAGAGCAATCATGATGCCTATTGTGGTGTCCAGTACTCTGTTAAAAGTATACATAATATATCCCGAGTCATAGTCCATTGTAATTAAAATTCCCAGGTATACAACGCAGCATATAACAACAGACTGCTTCATATCGATTGATACACATATCTCAATCAATATAACGATTCCCAAAGGAATTATGAATATTAACAAATTTTCATGTCGGAATGTTATAACTATAAATAATACAAGAGCTCCGGCAATTCCTCCGATAATTGTTCCGATTACTCTTTCTCTCCCTCTCTTGAATGAGTCCACTATTGTATTCTGCATACAAATCACTGCCGCAATACATGCGTGTATTGCATTATCCCTATTCATCATGTGAAAAACCAAAAGACAAAGAAATACTGACATTGAGGTTTTAATGTTCCTCATTCCTATCTTAGGAAAATACATAATATCCCCCTTAGCTTCATACTCTATTTTTACCCCGCAAATAATGAACAAATCATATATATTTTAAATTTACTTAGAGGTATAAATGTATTATAATATAAAATATAGAATTAATAAATACATATTTTAAGGAGAAAAAAATGGATAGATTAGTCGGAACTGTAGTCAGAGGATTAAGAGCTCCTATAGTAAGCTCTGGCGATAATATATCTCAAATAACAGTTGATTCGGTATTAAAAGCCTCGGCGGCAGAGGGATTTTCATTAAGAGACAAGGATATAGTTGCAATTACAGAATCGGTCGTTGCAAGAGCACAAAGCAACTATGCCAGCATAGAAGATATTGCATACGATGTTAAGCAAAAATTTGAAACTGATACTGTGGGGTTGATTTTTCCCATATTGAGCAGAAACAGATTTGCAATATGCCTGAAAGGTATTTCCAAAGCATTCAAAAAGGTGTACTTGATGCTTAGCTACCCTTCCGATGAAGTTGGAAATTCTTTTGTAGATTATGACATGCTTGACGCAGCCGAAATAAATCCATGGAAAGATGTGCTCACTGAAGAGGAATTCAGAAAGCTCTTCAAGGATACCAGCCACATTTTCACAGGAGTTGACTACATTGAGTATTATTCGCAGATAATCAGAGAAAGCGGCGCTGAAGCTGAAGTAATTCTGTCAAACAACCCCACAAGCATATTGAAATATACAGACTGTGTATTGACGTGTGACATACACACAAGACAAAGAAGCAAAAGGCTGCTGAAAGCCGCAGGAGCAAGAAAGGTATTCGGATTGGACGATATAATGACATCCTCGGTAAACGGAAGCGGATACAACTCGGAATACGGCTTGCTAGGCTCAAATAAGTCAACAGAGGATACCGTGAAGCTGTTCCCTAAGGATTGTGTGCTGCTTGTCAATGACATTCAAAGTAAGCTCAAGGAAGCAACAGGCAAGACAATAGAGGTAATGGTTTACGGCGACGGAGCTTTCAAGGACCCAGTGGGCAAAATTTGGGAGCTTGCAGACCCGGTTGTTTCTCCAGGCTACACGAACGGATTGCTGGGAACACCTAATGAATTAAAGCTTAAATACCTTGCTGATAATCAGTTTGCCGACTTAAAGGGAGAAGAACTTAAAAACGCCATTACAAAAAGCATTGAAAATAAAAACACTGACTTGAAAAACAGCATGGATTCACAGGGCACAACACCAAGAAGACTCACAGATCTAATAGGCTCACTGTGTGACCTTACCTCAGGAAGCGGTGACAAGGGAACTCCAATTGTTTACATTCAAGGTTATTTTGACAATTATTCTGTATAACAAATAAATCGCATAACTCAGTCACGTTCACCAAAATATCAGCGCCCTCTGGTCGCAATACCTTGGGAACGTGTTGCGGTTGACCTACCGCTATTTTTCAAGAGAAAACCAGTGAAAATTACATGTTTTCACTGGTTTTGTTTTTTACTCTGAACGCATGGAAGAATCTCTGAAGCTGTACTGACTTATGAGATCTTGCTTGCAATTCCAAAGGTTTGTGGAAAGATCCACATAGTAGCTATGAGGATTGAAAAACCTTTTTACTTCATTCCATAAATTATCAACTTCTTTTTTACAGTATTGACGTATTTCTTCAAGATCAGGATATTCATACACGCATTGACCATCTATGAATATAGGCACCTGTAAATTTTTAGCGTAAAAATTTGTTATTTTTTTCTTTTTCCATACATGTATTTCATCAAATATGGTGTATGGCTTCGTGTCATCAATCACTTCGTCATGCATGCAGACAACATCCGCTATAGGATTATTTGTCTTCCTGTCATAAAGTCTCCATACCTTTTTATATCCGGGGTTGGTGATTTTTTCTTCATTTTCAGACAGCTTAATTTTAGGAATTATTTCTCCGTTCTGCTCCCTTGCCACAAGCTTGTATACGCATCCGAAAACAGGCTCGGATTTGGCTGTTATAAGCCTCTCTCCCACACCAAAGGAATCTATTTCAGCACCTTGGTCAAGTAGGTCCGTAATGATAAATTCATCCAGACTGTTGGAGGCAACAATGCTGCAATCCGTAAGACCTTCGGCGTCCAGCATTTCTCTGCATTTCTTACTGAGATACGCAATGTCTCCGCTGTCAATCCTCACACCTTTCAGCCTTTTGCCCATGGGCTCCAGCACATCCTTAAATACCTTTATGGCATTTGGAATTCCACTTTTTATTACATTGTATGTATCTATGAGAAATGTACAATTATCAGGGTAATTCTCTGCATATACCCTGAAGGCCTCATATTCGCTTTCAAACATCTGCACCCATGAATGAGCCATTGTACCCAGTGCAGGAACTCCGAACATTTCATCAGTAAGTGTCGTAGCTGTACCCACCACTCCGCCTATATATGCCGCTCTTCCTCCGTAGATTGCACCGTCATACCCCTGGCTCCTCCTTGCTCCAAATTCCATTATAGGTCTTCCTTTTGCTGCCCTCACAATTCTGTTTGCCTTGGTTGCTATGAGGCTTTGATGATTTACAGTCAGAAGGAGCATCGTTTCAATAAGCTGTGCATCGATAGTCTTTGCTCTCACCGTAACCAGCGGCTCTCCCGGAAATACCGGAGTGCCTTCCGGTATGGCATATATATCGCCTGTAAATTTAAAATCTCTTAAGTATCGCAGAAATTCCTCCTTGAATAAATTCTTGCTTCGCAGATACTCTATATCATCATCAGAAAACCTTAACTCTCGTATATACTGTATAACCTGATGTAATCCCGCAACAATTGAAAATCCTGCACCATCCGGATTTTTTCTGAAAAACATATCAAAATAAACTATTTCATCCTTCATTCCATTTGCGAAATATCCGTTTGCCATTGTAAGTTCATAAAAATCCATGAGCATGGATAGCTTTCTGTCACCGAAATTATTATATTTCATAGATCTACTCCTGTTAATTTATTCTTTCAACTATCTCTATGCCGCTTACGTGCATATTGTAAAGTGCAAACAAATTCATGAGATAGCCGTCATGTGAACCAAAGTCGTATGTTTCCGTAGTATTTTTGGGAACTATAACCCTCTTGCTCTTGTTTTTTTCATTAAAATATGACTTTAATGTCAGCGCAGCCTGCAAGATACAAATATCTGTTACACACCCTGCTATAATAAAATTTTCAACCTCATCCTCGTGCTCTCTTAGCCACTTTTGAAAACCTGGACTGTGAAAAGCATTTGTGCTGTTCTTTTTAATATAAAATGTTTCGGCTCCTTCTGAAAATTCTGTTTTCAAATCAGGAATAAGCTCAGCTTCTTCCGTACCGGTCACACAGTGCTGAGGGAAGCTTAAAAATTCCTGCGAATCATTTTCATGAGTATCTAAAAAGAACAGCTTTTTATATCCCTTTGTCTTCCTGTTAAGTTCAATAATATTATCTACAATCGCAGCAACCCTTGGTGACGCCAATGCTCCGGAGTACACAAATCCAATAACCATATCGACAACTACTAATGCCGTTCTTTCTTTATTCAAAGATTCCAGGTCAATTTCTTTCCCGCTCAATTCATGTTCTATTCTTTCAATAGCGTTCATAGTATCATCCTTTGCAACTATTATTTAATACAACAACATTATAGTGTTTATTTTTATTTTTGTCAAAATTTTAAAAAACATACCCAGTATCGTTCATTAATACGAAAGGCTGTGCAGGAGCACAGCCTTGATTTCATTATTCTATTCTTTTATTGCTTTTCTACGACTGTCAAATCACCCTGTATTGCTTTTGTAGGACATTTCTGAACACATACCATACAATGTGTACATTTTTCATAATCAACCTTTGCCAGGTTGTCAGTAACGTGTATAGCATCAAACGCACAGTTCTTTTCACAGATTTTACATCCGATACATCCAACCGTACATACGTCCTTAACTGCTTTACCAAAGTCCTTGTTGTGACATCCCACTATAACATTGTTTTTATAAGGTACAAATTCAATTACTGCCTTAGGGCATTCTTCAATACATTTACCGCATGAAGTACATTTTTCCTTATCTATTACAGCTAATCCATCCACTATTTCAATAGCGTCAAAGTCACATACAACAACGCAATTTCCAAATCCCAAGCATCCTCTGTCACATGATTTCGGACCGCCTTGAACTGCTGCTGCCGCTTTACAATCTTTTACGCCGTCATGATCATATTTTTTTGTAGCCACACTATCGCAGCCCTGACACATGACATGTGCAACCTTCTTATCTGTAGCTCCTGCTGTAGTTCCCATAACATCAGCTATTTGCTGATGCTTTTCACTGCTTGCAACAGGGCATCCATTAACAGGCGCTCTTCCTTCCGCTATTGCCAAAGCCATTCCGTCACATCCCGGAAAGCCGCACGCACCGCAATTTGCTCCGGGCAGAAGGTTTCTTACCTCAATAACCTTCTGGTCAACTTCAACATGAAATATCTTTGAAGCCACTGCCAGCAAAGCCCCTGATAAAATACCCAAAGATCCCAATACTCCAACTGCCTTTACAATAACCATGTTCTATTCCTCCTCTAAAATTTTAATCCTGAAAAGCCAAGGAATGCAATAGACATCAAACCTGCTGCCACCAGCGCAATCGGTGAACCCTTAAGAGCTTCCGGAACATCTGCCGAGTCAATTTTCTCTCTTACTCCGGCAAATAATACAATGGCCAACAGGAATCCTCCTGATGTTGCAACGGAATATACAATGGCTTCTATAAAGCTGTATTCGTAAGCAAAGTTATTAATAGCAACACCAAGAACCGCACAGTTTGTAGTAATCAGAGGCAGATAAACTCCTAATGCCTGATATAACCCAGGGCTTGATTTCTTTAAAAACATTTCAACAAACTGAACTAATGCTGCAATTATTAATATAAATACAATTGTCTGCAGATACTCAAGGCCAAATCTGTCCAAAATAGCAGTCTGCACTATATATGTTATTATTGAAGACAAGGTTATTACGAAAATAACCGCTATTCCCATTCCTGCGGCTGTATCTATTTTCTTGGAAACACCAAGGAAAGGACAGACACCAAGGAATTGCATAAACAAAATATTATTAACTAAAAAAGCCGATATAAAAATACTAACTAATTCCATTTATTCTTCCTCCTAAGCTTTCTTTTTTCTTGTAAGGAAATTAACAAGACCTATCAATAATCCAAGCGCAATAAACGCTCCAGGAGGCTGAACCATTATCATCATAGGTTCATAGCTCTTGCCCATTATCTGAATACCAAGCAGAGTACCGTTTCCAACCAGCTCTCTCATGGCACTTAAAACTACCAATGCAAAAGTATAACCCAAGCCCATTCCTAATCCGTCAAGCATTGAATCTACAAGACCATTTTTGGATGCAAATGATTCTGCTCTTCCCAATATGATGCAGTTCACAACGATAAGCGGTATAAATACACCGAGGGCCTTGTACAGCTCAAATGTATATGCATGCATAAACAAGTCAATAATCGTTACAAAAGTTGCTATTACTATTATGAAAGCCGGTATACGCACTTCATCAGGAATAACTTTTCTCAAAAGGGATATAACCAAGTTAGAACCTACCAATACAACTGTAACAGCTACGCCCATTCCTATTCCGTTTAACACTGAAGTGGTTATTGCAAGCGTCGAGCACATTCCAAGCAACTGAACAAAAATAGGATTCTCTTTAATAAAGCCGTTTTTAAATGTTTTAATTCTATCCATTTCTGCCTCCTATTTATTCAAATATTTACTATATATACTGATAGCATTATTCAAAGCGCTGGCAAATGATGTAGAAGATTTAGTAACACCAGTTATGGCATCATAATCTGTTATTTCAGCACTTGCATCTTTTCCTATAAACTGCTTTTGAAATTCAGGCTCAGTTACTCTCGTTCCTAATCCAGATGTTTCCGAATGAGCCAAAACACTCATTCCTGTAATTTTTCCATCAGTAGAAAATCCTACAAATAGCTCCATGTCCCCGCCATATCCAGGCACGGTACTCAATGTTTTTACCACACTTCCCAACTGATTTCCCGATGCATCTACAGCAACAAACAAATCTTTGAACTTTCCGTTCTCAGCCTTTATAGTTTCAACCAAAGCAGTATCTTCATAAGGTTCAAACATTGTTGAACCTGGCATTACAGCTTCCAGTACCGCCGGATCCATGCTGGCTTTCAGCTCAACTTCGGCAATCTTATCCTTTGTAAAATCATTCGTAAACGCCAGTACTCCACCTGCAATGGCAGAGATCAGACATAAAATTCCACCAAGCTTAACTATATTATTTTTCATTTTTTACACCTCCTGCAACTCCAAAAACTTTAGGTGCAACATATTTATTTATCAGCGGAGTAACTACATTCATAAGAAGTATTGAGTAAGAAACCCCTTCAGGATATCCGCCTATCTTTCTTATCATCATAGTAAGAGCTCCTGCACCGACAGCGTATATAATCTTTCCCTTATCTGTAACAGGGCTTGTAGCATAATCTGTAGCCATGAAAAATGCTCCCAGCATTAATCCGCCTCCAAACAAGTGGTAAGGCAGCAGGCTTCCTCCGTCAAAAATCAACGCTAATACAGCAACTGTTCCTATATAGCACGCTGGAATAATCCACTTAATCGTACCTCTGTATATTAAATATATACCGCCTAAAATAATAAGTATAGCAGATGTTTCACCTATAACTCCCGGTATGTTTCCTAACAGCATATCTAATACAGAAGGAAGTTTATCAACCGCTGCACCATTTTTAATCATAGTAAGCGGTGTTGCTGAAGAAACAGCATCTGTAATTGGATCAATAAATCCGCCTGTCATATGAGCTGACCATGAAGATGTCAAGAATGCTCTTCCTGCCAATGCGGGGTTTAATATATTAAAACCGATTCCGCCAAAAATTTGTTTTACTATTGCGATTGCAAACACTGACCCCATTACAGGCACCCACCACGGTGCAGAAGCAGGTACGTTGAATGCCAACAGCATACCGGTAACAACTGCACTTAAATCTCTCACCGTAACAGGCTTTTTCATTATCTTTTCACATGCATACTCCGTTACAACTGCTGCCGCAACAGCAGCCACTGTCAATACTAAAGAATTAAATCCAAAATAAAATATACTTGCAACTAATGCCGGTAACAGACCTATTATTACATCAAGCATTAAACTTTGAGTTGTTTCATTCGTTCTTATATGAGGTGACGATGAAGCAATCAACCTATTTTCCATCTGTTTTTCCTCCTATTTAACCTTTTTGCGTCTTGCTAAAATTTCTTTTTTTGCAAGGCTGATTGTTTCTTTCAATGGTCTCTTTGCAGGACAAATGTAAGAGCAACCGCCGCATTCTATACAATCTGCTGCATGGTATTCGTCAGCAGCATCTATATTTTTCTGAAGTGCATATCCGCTGATTTTATACGGCATCAGATGTACCGGACATGCATCGACGCATCTTCCGCACATAATGCAGTTTGACGGTTCAGGAATACCTGCTTCCTTTTTGTTTAATACAAGAATTCCGGAAGTTCCTTTTATAACCGGGACTTCATCAGAAAACTGTGCAATACCCATCATCGGTCCGCCATTAATAAGCTTGCCCGGCTCTTCCTTGTATGCTCGATAACATCTTTAAATGTTGTTCCTATTCTAACCATCAGGTTTTTCGGATTTTGAACTGCGCTCCCCGATACTGTTACAACTCTTTGTACAAGCGGCATACCTGTCTCAATCGCATTTCCGATTGTGGCAACGGTGCCGACATTTTCAACGACACATCCTACTTCCATAGGCAGTCCTCCGGATGGTACAACTCTTCCGGTTACAGCATTAATCAATCTTTTTTCATCGCCCTGAGGATATTTTACTTCTAAGGCAATAATTTCAATGCCTTCCTCAGATGAAGCAGCCTTCTGCATAACTTCGATTGCATCGGGCTTGTTTTTCTCAATTGATACGTAGCCCTTTTCAACTCCTAAAACCTTCATTATCGCTTTTACACCGGTTATAACCTGTTCGGATTTTTCAAGCATGATTCTGTGGTCTGCAGTTAAATAAGGCTCGCATTCCGCACCGTTTACTAACAATACGTCAATTGGCTTGTCCTGCGGAGGGCTTAATTTAACATGTGTAGGGAATGTTGCTCCTCCCATTCCTGCCATTCCTGCTTCCTTGATGATTGACAGAATTTCTTCCTTTGTAAGATTTTCTACCTTTCCTTTTGGTTGAACAGATTCATGCACCTCAAACTTGCCATCAGATTCAATTACAATACAATTAACCTTAGCTCCGCCGGGAACATAATGATGTTCAATTTTTTTTACTGTTCCGGACACGCTTGAATGTACCGGCACAGACATAAAGGCTTTTGATTCGCCTATTCTTTGTCCAACTTTAACTGTATCACCCACAGCTACTAATGGATCGCAGGGTGCTCCTATATGCTGTGAAAGCGGGATGACAACAACCTTAGGATCAACTGCATTCTCAATTGGCACATTTTGTGTTAGCGACTTGTTTGTAGGTGGATGAACTCCGCCCTTAAATGTAAACAATTTTGTGCTCATATTTTCACCTCTTGTTTTAATTGTTTTATATAACACATTATATAAAAGTTATTTAATAATCAAACATATCGATTATAACAGATTACACTAAACTTTTAAACACCTTTTTTAATTATTTTTCAAAATTTTATGATTTGCTGTAACAATGCAAATATTGACCATACATTCTAATTACTATGGTTTTGTTAAAAATTTGATATATTCTTCAGATTTTCATTCACATAATCCCGAACCCACAGCAGTGTTTCACTATCTCTAATGTCCTCTGTTTCCAGCATTTTCTTCATATATGACGTGCTTATTTCAAAATTGCCTATATCGGTTATATGGTTGTATAAAAATTCACAATTCTCCAATGAATTTATTATTGTCATAATTGTATCACCCATATTTCCTAATGGCATACGGTCAATATTGTCTCTTTCAAAACAGCAACTGACTATCGTACCTTTACCCAGCTCCGATCCTATTTTCAAATACCCGTTGCATCTTTCACAACTTTCCTTTAGCATGGGCAATCCGAGCCCTACCTTTCTTGTGGTTCTTGTGGTATAAAAAGGATCTGTAACCTGCCTCGACATGTCCTCCGTCATACCTGTCCCATCATCCTTTATGACAATTTTCAACATGTTGCTTTTTATGCTGTCATCTATATATAATTCAATTAATTTTGCTTTCGCTTTAATGCTATTCATTACAATATCCAGTATATGCATTGAAATTTCCTTCATCTTACTCTCCTTGGGCAAAGGCTTTCCATATAACGATACCATCCATTTTCCGAAGTCTTTTTTCGGAAAATTGATGGTATCGGCAAAGAGCAATCCTTTTGCAATCAATAAACGTTCAGATAATCATAAATTTTTTCTGCGCCATCAAGCTCTATACTATTTTCCGCCTCGGAAATATCTGTGAGTATGTGCGCGTCAGAGTTTTTCAGCACCTTGTAGCACTTTATCAAATTTTCATCTATTTTTTCCTTATGAAATATTTCAACAATCTTAATACTTAAATCGGTCGGCATGAAGCCGAGAGTTTCAATAATACCATTGGACTTTTTGTTTATATGTGCGGGAATCATGACCCCGTTGTATTCTTCAGACTTCCTATTGATTTCGTTCAAAGAAAATCCTGATGCACTTATAAGAAGTTTATCCAAAATGCCTGTTACCTCATCCCGACTGTTATATATATTCTGATGACCAAAAATAGTAGGAATGTTTTTTATATCGGGAAGAGAATCATAAATAACCTTTCCAAACTGCATTGCATCGTTGAGAGTTCTGAAATAACAAAGTACATGCACCTCTTCCTTTGTGGTGATCTCTATGCCCGGTACGGCTATAATTCCAATATTCTCACACGCCTCTGCCACTGCCGGCAGATTTTCAGTCGTATTGTGGTCTGTAACCGAAATTATATCCAATCCCTTTACATAGGACATATTAGCGATATTGTTGGGTGTCATGTCATCATTTCCGCAGGGTGACAAATCAGAATGTATGTGCAAATCGTAGAAATATTTCATTTTATGCCTAAGTCATGCAGCCTGCATGCAATCTCATATGCGCTTTCGGCTGTTTTAAAAATAGGCATATCAAGCTCCTTAGCCTTATTTACCGTATCATTATCAACTTCCATGCCTTCTGCTACGATGATGCATGAAAGATCCAGCAGCTCGGCAACGGCGACTATGTTGATGTGGGTTTGTATAGTTCTGCTTCGCCTTTGACATTACAATACTCAGCAAATCTCCTATATATACCCCCTCAATATTAATTTCTTTGGTTGAATCCACTAAAAGGCTCAAATTTAATTGTTCGGCAAATCTCAAAATATTCATACATCCTCCTGTATTTTTCCGTTGGCCCTTAATACTACGCAGCCATACAGTGTTGACTCATTATTATATACGTCCTCGGCATGTGCATAGCATGTTGGCGCGCCGCAGGAACCACAATCAAGACCCGGAAGCATATCATTTATTTCTTTAATTTTTTCTCTTTTTATAATTGCTTCCTTCATATTGATTTTACTTGAGTTTTCCTCTGATTTAAGTGCAAATTTGAATATACCTTCATTATACATTTCGTCGAATCTTTCAATATCATCAATAAGGCATTCATCCTTAACATTATTTAATATATAGTTTATATTGCTGTGAGCTATAAATGGGTTTGCAACATTGAAGGTTCCCCCTACACATCCCTGCACACACGCAAGTGCTTCAACATAATCAACATTGCTTAAATTGCCGTTTTCAATTTCATCAAGTATCTGTATAATGTTTTCCATGCCGTTTACGGCAATATAATTTGTCAGTCCTGCTGCTTCCGACTGACCTCCGGTAACAGCCCACCTTGTTCCCTTAAGAGACGGATATGAACACAGTCCATAATCATCTTTCACAAGCTCCCTGTACAAGTCACCGTAAATTGTGTTAATAGGAATGACCCAATCTACATAAGGCATGTAATCTCCCACAGGGTCCGTAACAGCCAGCAGCTTTGCGGGACACGGAGAAAGGTAGAAAACTCCTATTTCCTCATCCTTGAGATTATGTCTCTTTTTGGCCTTTTCTCTTGCCAGCATAGCTCCTATAACCATGGGTTCCTTCAATAAAACAAGATGGTTCATCAGGGAAGGATATCTGTTTTTAATCAGTCTCACAGCCGCAGGGCAATTTGTTGATATAAAAGGCCGTATATATTTTTCTTCTTCAATTTTTCTCCTTATGGCCATAGAAACCATTTCTGCTGCCCAGCTGGCATCATATACATAATCAAAGCCCAGCTTCAGTATGGCATTCTGTACTTTGCATATGTCTGTTCCCTTTGGAAATTGCCCGTACAGGGGTGTTGATGCCACTGCTATTTTATATTTATAAGATGAAAAATGCATCTCCTCATACCATTCAATGGATTCAGGCGTATATGCATTGTAAGGACACACCTTTATGCATTCACCGCAGTGTATACACTTATCACTGTTTATGAAAGCTTTTCCGTCTATTAAGCGTATAGCCTGTGTAGGACACCTTTTCATGCAGTTAGTACATCCCTTGCATTTATCTTTATCCAACATAATAGAAAAATTCATGTATACCTCCCTACAATAAAACTGTAACCTTTATAAGCGTACCCTTGCTGTCAGATGCTATTTCAAAATCATCGGAATACCTTTTCATATTAGGAAGCCCCATACCTGCACCAAAGCCAAATTCTCTGACGCTCTCCGGAGCTGTTGAATATCCTTCCGTCAATGCAAGCTCAACATTTTCAATTCCGGGTCCCGTATCCTCAGAAACTATTACTATTTTATCCTCGTACAAATCACAGTGAAGCTGCCCTCCGCAAGAATGTATCACTATATTTATTTCTGCCTCATACGAAATTATTGCAATTTTTCTTATTACGTTTGCTTCAATCCCCATTGATTTCAGCAAATTTTTAATTGAACTGGAACCCTTGCCCCCCATTATGAAATCATTTGCCGCCACATCAAAGCTGTATCTTTTCAAAAGGCCTTCATTCATTAGATTCTATTCCCTTCATACCGTTTAGCACCAGTAAGCCGCATGTTTTAAACATTGTATAATTCGTTGCCAGCACAGTAACAGAATTTTCTGCTGCTAAATCCAGTAGATCCTTGCCTGGTCTCTTGCCCCTTACAAACAATACTGTAGACATATCCATCATCTCTGCGGTCCTGATTACCTGCATATTATTTAATCCTGTTACAAGGAGTGATTCATTATTGGCATATGCCAGAACGTCACTCATTAAATCACTTGCAAATCCATAAACAATATCTGTGTCCTCATTGCTAAAATCCGTCAGTATTTCAGCATTTAAAATTCCTGCAATTTCTTCGATTTTCATAATATCCCCCAATCAGATAATTATGGTTTCAACAATTGTGGCCTTACCACCTACATAAACATCAAGAACACTATTTTTTTCAACAATCTTTACATTAATCAGACTTGTTTCGTTCATTGACTCACCCTGAAAGATTTCCGTATGGTCTGAAATGAGTTTTTTGATATACAGCAATCCGCATAAAGCACCGTTGGAAGTTCCCGTAGCACATTCCTCATCGATTCCTACTTTAGGAGCAAAGTTCCTCGCATATATTGTACCGCCGTCAACGGTATAAACATGATATCCCACAACATCCTTTTCAACAGATATATCTCTGATTTCATCGAGATTTACGTTCAAACCGTTCAGTATGCTTCTGGACTTCACCGGTACCATTATATCCTTCAACCCCGTGGATACTATTGCCGGATAAATTTCAACTCCATCAAGCCCTGTATTTCCTTCCTCCGTATTCAGTGAGGAAGCAATTTTTCGCACATCCTCACCATTCAAGTCACCAAAAAATGTAGGGCTTTGCTGCTGCATTAGCACGTATTCTACATTCTCACCAAATACAACTTCAATTCCTAATTCGCCTGCGTTTGTTTTCTGACATACCTTTCTTGTTTCATTTTTACCTTTAATTACACCTGTGAGCCCTAAATAATAAAAGGCAGCAATGGTAGCATGACCGCATAAGTCCACTTCACAAACAGGTGTAAAAAAGCTTACATCAAAATTCTCCGCATTCTTCTGCAATATAAAGGCCGTTTCGGAC
>DAMAEI010000005.1:0-23802 GCA_031997345.1 Sedimentibacter sp.
CTTTGAAATATATCTTCCCAACATATCCATAGCCCTGATTGATTCTGATTTCCAGCTGTCATTAAGGATGTAGTCCTTTTTAAGGTTGTTGACTCTCGACTGCATATCAGCATCAATATAAATTTGTATGCCCTGCTTCATTTTATCCGAAATGAATTTCGGTATGGAAACACTTCCGATTTTCTGGCTTTCAGCCTCTACAAATACATATTTGTCTTCGGCATCCATGAGTTGATCGTATATTTTTGTTTCAAACTTTTTCTGAGAATTGCATTTTCCCAGTCCTATGCTTCCCAGTAGTGAACCTCTGTGGTTTGCTGCACCTTCCAGATCCAGCACAGAGCATCCGTGATTTTTCAGTCTGTGAAGTATCTCTGTCTTGCCCACACCGGTATTGCCGCTGATTACTATGTATGTGACTCTGTCATTGAGCTGCGGCAAGGCATCCATAACCTCTCTTCGATAGCTCTTGTATCCTCCCTCTATCTGACAGATCGGTATGCCTACTGAGCTGAAGGCTGAAACGAAAAAGCTGCTTCTGTAGCCACCTCTCGCACAAAATGCTGCCAGCGGATCATGTCCTGATTTTAATTCCAACACCTGATCCATAATATCAGGAAGCTTTGGGGATATAAGCTTTACTCCCAGCCTTTTGGCTTCATTTTTTCCCACATGCGTGTATGTGATCCCTACTTCTTTTCGCTCCTCATCATTGAGAAGTGGTATGTTCACAGCTCCTGTTATTGTATCATCCTCGTACTCAGAAGGGCTTCTGACATCTATCATCAAAAATTTATTCCTTGCTTCGCTGTAGCTCACCGTATTGTAATAATTGTTTTTTTCCTGCATTTTAACATGTTACCTGCTTATTGAGATTTGTCCCTGTATTTATTTTAGAGTTATTATTATATCATATATTTATTATGGCAACAAATATAATATAAATTAATTCTTGAAATATTCTGATTTAAGCATTGAATAAATAATCTGGTCCAGATATCCTCTTTCTGACTTGTAATTTTGCCTGAGCACTCCCTCACGCTTCATTCCCATGCTTTCGTAAAGTTTGATTCCGATGTGGTTATCAGGATATACGTCAAGCCAGAAGCGATTCATCCTCAAATCCTCGAAGGCAAATTTAAACAGCGCCCCCATTACCTCTCTGCCATATCCCATACCCTTTTTTGAAATCACTATTCTCCTGAGCTCAAATATCTCTGACCCGTTGTCTGTATCTATCAATGCAAAGCCAACCGTTTCATCGTCTTCATTCTGTTTAATCACAAAAAGTAAAATATTTTCTGCCTCTATTTCGGACTTATGCTGCTCATAGCTTCCCTTCCATACAAAATCCGTGTTGTCCTTATGCCTTTCCATTTCCATGATTGAAGCTATGTCTGTTTCCAGTGCTTCTTTTAAATAAAGTCTATTTGTTTTAACCATTGTGCCTCCTCCCATTAAATGTGAATAATATATTATATCACGGCCCTGCAGATTACAAAAGTTTTTCATGATAAAAGAGAACTTCCTAAAGTCTCATTTCCATAGTATTTTCTTTAAATCCGAGAGACTTATAAAAATTAACAGTTTCGGTGTTTTCAAATGAAACCGTTATCGAAATATTTGTACAGCCCTTGTTTTTCATCCATTCAATATGGCTGTTCATGAGTTTCTTCCCTATTCCCTGTCCCCGCGCCGCTTCAGACACATGAAGAGATTGAGTTTCACCTTCTCCTCCCTTAACTGTGGATATGCAATATCCCAGCATTCCACCTTCTTCATTTTCGGCCAGTGTAATTTTGATGCATTCTTCATTAAACACTTCAAATGGCTTCATACGCTCTTCAAATATAAGCCCTGTATAAAGATATCCGAAACTTTCCGATAAATTTTCATGATATTTTCTGTTTCTTTCCCATAGACTTTTTACGTCTGCTATCCGGCTGAATGGTATGTCTCTGTAATAGACCATGTCTTCCTACCTCCAATAATAACAAATTACATTTTCATAATTATATAATATCACCGAAAACATTGCCACTAAATTGTTATTTAATTAATTTATAATAATATTTTGAGAAAAATTTAAGTCTGTCGTAACACTTTGAATAATGTCGAATATGATATTAATGAGCTTGACTCAAATATTGTAAAGAATAAGGTGTTATAATGAGCTGCAACAATTCAAGTAGATGTATAAATAGAAACGGCCAGGTTATGGGTATATCTGGAATACCAACGATAGCATTGAGAGGACCCGGATGCATAAACGGAACTGGGCGCTGTATAGGAGAAAATGTCGGCGGAGCTGGCTGCAATTGCTGTTGTGAATTCTGCCGACGCAGACGTGATGAAGTAGGCGGAGCTGGCGGTAATAACAATGACAGGGACAGAGACAATAACAACTGCCATAGAAATTGCAAAAGACGCTGTCATTGGAGCTGCTCCGATCTTATAACCCCAATAACCGTTCCGAGATAAGAAAATGTACCAAACAACTTAAATCTGCTCTAAAGCAGACGTAATGGCAGTATGAGCAGTCTTCCTGCTCATATTGTTTATTTTGAATTTATTTTATTTTTATGAAAATTTTTATCAGTTTAATTTTTTTATTCATGATAATAATAAATATAGCTTCGCAAATGAAAGGAGCTGTATTATGAGCAAAAACAAATTGGTAGTTCCTGAAGCTCAGCAGGCAATTAACAGCCTTAAAATGGAGATAGCCCAAGATTTGGGACTCCCTACAATAAGCGGCATGACATCAGAAATGTATCCTGCACTTGTTAACGGCTTAAGCGTCAGGGAAATGGTGCGTATGGGTGAAAAAATGCTTATAAACAAGCATCCTGACTCTCCTACAGACAGTGATATTTATTAGCAAAATAAAAAACGCCAAAAGGCGTTTTTTATTTTATATCAAGTATTTCATACACAAGATCCTTGGTTTCAGCAGCATCCATTATATAAAATGAAATCCCGTTCATTGTCTTCGTTGTTCCCGGCAGCGTGTGAAAATTCACATTGTCCGCAGAAAATCCCACACTGCTTACAGCCAGAGAGGATGCTTCAGCAAGCGAAAAATCCGTTTCGACATATGGATACACCTCGCTGACTACCTTTGGAAGCCTGAAGCTCAGTGCCTTTTTGATTGCAGCCTTTACAAACCCTTGCTGCGCTTCGATTCTACCCAAATCTCCCTCAGCATATCCTGAATATCCTTTGTAGTTTGTTTTTCTGAATCTTAAAAATTCCATGGCATTGTCGCCGTCAATTATTTGTTTACCTTCAGATATATTTATATCAAGCGGAGGATCAGAATAAGGGTCGGTATATCTCATGTGGAAAGGCACATCTACTTCAACGCCTCCCACTGCATCCACAGCAGCTCTCAATCCGTCATAATCAATTGTAACATATTTGTCTATTTTAATTCCGGTGATGCTGAGAATAGTTTCCTTCAATCCCTCAATACCCTTCACGGTATATACGGTATTTATTTTATTGTTAGCATTATTTACGAATCCATCCCTATCAATATATGTATCTCTGGGAATTGAAATAATGTCGGCTCTCTTAGTCTTAGTATCATAGCTTGCAACCATTATGGTATCCGAATGTTCATTCTCCATACCCAATAAGATTACATTTACCCTTTCGGCCTTGTTTCCGCTTATTACATTAAGTATATCTGACGCATCCACACTTTGCCCGCCGTTAAATCCGGTAAGAACGAAAAGTCCCACACCGACTATAACAGAAAAGCATATGAGTGATGTAAAAAACACCTTAAAAAAATGCTTCAACTTATGTCCCTCCATAAATTAAATAGTCTGCCTAATATATAATACCATAAAATAATTTTTTGTAAATAAATTAAATCTTAAAAATTAATTAACGCACCTGGGAGGCGAGTACTTTCAGCAGGACATCTGCAATATGTGGTCCCTTCCAAAGCAGACTGTCAACTCTGTGGTTGCAAATTTAATAAAAAATGGCTTTATATTTCTGGAAACTGTTCCCGGTACGCACAACCGCAAAATTATTCGTTTAACCGAAGCAGGAAAAAATTATGGTGAAAATGTAGTTAAGTATACATATAAAGCCGAACAAAATGCTTTTGCAAAAATGTCGGAGCAGGAACGTGAGACATTCATTACATTGGTTCAAAAATACATCATGCTTTTACAAAATGAAATTCGTGAAAAATAACCACGCGCTATCAAAATATGCGTCATCAGTCAACAAAAAGGAGAAGTACAATGCCTGAGAATAGAATTGATATACTTGTAACATTCGATAAAAACTACATTAACCCCTTTAAAACCATGCTTAAATCTCTTGTTGCCAACAATCCCCGGGAAGATATATATGTTTGGCTGCTGCACAGTTCAATCCCTAAGAACGATCTGCAGGTTCTGACATCCTTGTAATCAATTCTCTCCGTTCTTTATGGGATGTGGAGCTTAACGGCTGCACTTTTGCCGCTGCTTCCCATACTGGGCTCACAGATATGATTAACGTAATAAACCGGGTGAGACTTGGAACCGAGCACGATTATTATAATTCCGGAGTTATACTGATAGATTTAAAAAAGTCAAGAAAAATAGTCAATCCGGATGTAATTTTCAGGTGTGTTAAGGAGCACGGAGCGGAACTTCTACTTCCGGATCAGGACGTCTTCAACTTTTTGTATGGTTCGCATACACTTCAGGTGGACGACGCCATATGGAACTATGACGCCAGATATTATTCCAATTATTTGATTAGAAGCAGCGGTGCATATAATCTGGAATGGGTTATGCAGAACACAGCTATTCTTCATTTCTGCGGCAAGAATAAACCGTGGGCCCCATCCTATTCCCATCGCTTTGCCGCTCTTTATAAGCATTATATGTATGCTTCCTTCAGATAATTTTGTTCAACATGCAATTATAGTACTTACTCCTTTAACTGGTGAAGAAACTTGAACAGACTCAAATAATATTATCAAGGAGAGAGCCGACGAAATCAAGCGAGGCTACTAAATAATCTGGGAACCTCCAATACTCAGACACTTCCAGGCACATTTGCAGCCTATAGCTGCGGCAAAAGCTGCAGCTTTTTATATGATATTACTCATTCACAAACATAAGAAGTGTAACGGTAAAAATACTTTCCGAATGCTCGATTTCCATTTCGCCGTTATACCTGCCCAATGCGGATTTTATATTTTTAATGCCAATTCCATGGTTTTCTCTATCCTCGGCAGTAGTAACCAGTTCTGTGCCCACATACTTCAATTGCCCGTTGTAGCTGTTTGAAACCTGTATAATCAGCCTGCCTCGTTTATATTTTATTATTGTCTTTATTCTTTTTTCTTCCG
The DNA here is from genome assembly GCA_031997345.1 of Sedimentibacter sp. Taxonomy (GTDB): domain Bacteria; phylum Bacillota; class Clostridia; order Tissierellales; family Sedimentibacteraceae; genus Sedimentibacter. The sequence continues at coordinate 5,366 of DAMAEI010000005.1, forward strand.
GCACTTTAGCTGCAGCAGTAATTGCGTTATCCATCAAATTTCCCAATATGACCGACATATCAAAGGATGCGACATTAACTTTTTCCGGTATACTCAGCTCAAGCTTCACATCTATACCACTTCGTTCAGCCTCCTGAAGCTTTAAATTCAATATACCGTCAATCATCACATTTCCTGAACGAGCATATTCACTATTCACATCCAATACTCCCGTTACCTGAGCTATATGCTTTAATGCTGCCTCTTTTTCCCCGTTTTCCACAAGAGAATTCAAAACATACAGATAATTCTTCACATCATGCCTGAAGGCCTTGGCTGCATTAAGGGACGCTTCTATATTTTCAATCTGCTTCTGATAGAACATCCCCTGCTGCAACAACATGGCTCTTTCATGTCTTTCCTCCTGCTTTTCCGCAAGGCTGTCATACAGGTAAAAAACAAAAAAATTCATAAGCAGAAGTCCTAAAATAATTAAAAATATATTATTGCTGTACACATCTGCCATTTCTATAACAGACATTATTATCAACAAACTTGTAATGGGTATAAAAATTATGGATAGCCAATATATGCCGGGCATATATACGTCATTCTTAATACTTTTATACCCCTTTGTACCTAAGGAAGCAATATACATTAATAACTTTGCAATCACCAATCCCGCTACGGGAAAATATTTTTCATTGCTCTGTAACACTGAGATTTCAGTATAGCCTGACAGTATCCAGACTATTCCTTCTATTAGCACTAAGATTATGTAGATAAACGATATCACAAATATTCTCTTTCTTATATCTGCTTTGTAATTAAGTGAAATAACAATCAGAGTTCCTATATTGACTATTAATGCAACCGCAGGTATATTGAAGAAAATATAAGCAAAGGAGGTGCACAAAAAGTATAAAATATACGAAAGAATTTCAAAATTCTTGTTTATGCCTTCCCTTTCATAAAAAGAAGACATAAATATAAAAGTTATATATGTATCAAATATGCCTGTTATAATATAAAACAAATCATAATTGCTTATATTCATAGTTCATCCCTTTCATACTTCAACAGTATACTCTTCACATCGGCTCTCTTGGGCTGGCTTATAGGCAGGACATCTTCATTTGACATAATAAGCTCATCATGACGGGGTACTAAAATATGGTGATGATTAACAAGATATGACTTGTGGCAAAAGAAAAATTTATATGACACCAGCTGTAAATGTATATCCGACAGCATCCCATAAAACACCTCTTCACCTGTTACAGTAACCATCCTTACCTGTCGGTTATCACTTGCAAAATAAATAATATCCTTAATTGCCTTTCTGCTTGTATTATGGCCCTGCTTGTACTTAAAGATATAACTCAGCTTATTCAGCCGCTCCATACCCTTGACAACAACAGATATAATTTCTTCAGCCTTAAAAGGCTTTACCAAAAAATCCAAAGGATTGGTCTTAAACAGCTTCATGGCATAGCTTTCCTTTGCCGAAATATACACTATATGAGTTATTTCGTTTTTCATTTCTTCCCGTATCTTCTTTCCTAATTCTATACCGCTCAATTCATATAGCTCAATATCCAAAAAAATCAAATCAAAATAACTTTCATTTTTTATATGTTCATATAATTCTTCTCCAGAACTAAAAACATCAATATCAATCTTTTCTGCTGCATACTTGCTATAATCAAATATAATATTTTCAATCTCAGAACAAATAACAGGTTCATCATCACATATTGCTATCCTAAACATAAAAATCCCCCTTTATGTTTTTGAATTTATTATATTTTAATTATACCCTGCAGTACTAAAATAAAACAAGCCGAAATTTATCTCAATAGCTCAGATTAATTTCGCCCCATATCTTGACAGTTACACGGTAAAAAATCAACCTCGGTTCTGACAACAAGCAGACCTGTGCTGATGCCAACCTTGGTTTGCTAAATATCCGACAGTTCAATTCAATGGGTGGAAGGGCATTTCAGTATTCAATGACTACGACTACCGACCTCTGTCATTTGTTATAAACAAAGTAACAATAAAAAAAGTAAGAAGAAGGACCGATAATCCTCCTCCCTACCATTTGTGCTTCTTTGGCACTTATTTTCCAACCGTTAAATCATTTTCTGTTGACTTTTCTAAAAGAAGGAAAATCAGTAAACACCCAACGCCCATCTATATATTCATAAGGATATTGAACAGTGTATATTTCTTTCCCCTCGTCCGTATCATCAGGGAATGTTTCAATTAAATGAACATAGTATATGTATTTGTTATCATTTATCTTTTCAATGGATGTATCTTTTATCTTCATTGAATTAAAGCCTGCTGATGCTTCCGAGAAATAAAGCTGCCCGTCAATATCGATAAAGGTCCTATTTGAAATAAGGACTTCGACAATTTCTCCAGAAAACAATGTACATAAATAATTCTCCATATCTTTTAATCTTTTATAGTTGTTATTGTATACCCGGCTGTATGTTGGACCATTTCCTACGCTAACTGAATAGCCGCTTACCATTGTTATTCCTGCATAAGTTGAAAACCACGAATATGCTTCCAAGGCATTATCGTACATTTGTTCAACAATAGAAGTATCTTCGACTTCTGTAACTATGTGATAGTCGGAATTAAAATTTGAATAATCAAAACTTAATTCTGTGAAAGGTTTCACAATTGGAAATTCAGTGAATAACCACTTGTCTCCTTCTTTTTCACACACATAATCAAATCTATATATTTCTGGCACAATATCAGAATGGTCGTCTTCATATAATACTTTATCCATACTGTAAATATATTTTGTGTCAGATATCTTCTGAATATATGACTCTTTTTCAATTATGCTGCAATTAATCAGACCTACCGTGAAGTTATTTGAATTTTGGTATAGTTTATCATCAATCTCCAAAAAACGAGGACAATAACTTGGTCTTATACTCATTAATTCATCAGCTATTTGAGCAGAAAAGATGCTGTTTAAATGTTGATACAGATCATTTAATGAGTTAATATTTTCATATTTTACAGCAAAATATAAATTATTGTTATCATCTGTATACTTATCACTTTCATCTGCCGGAACACCAGAACCCCAAAACATCTTAATTATTTCGTTAGCTCTGCTATATGAATTTTTTATTTCTTCATCCGTAAGAGTTTTACCATCCCTACGATTGAATTGGCATCCATATAGTAATGTAGAAATTATACAAATAATAAATAAAATAGTTATCTTTTTCATAATTTACCCTGATATATTTTATTAATCGTCAATGTAGCATATATATTGTAGATTTGACCAAGAATATCCGCCACCAGTGGCAGTCCATGTTTCTGACAAAAGAACTCCATTATCCTTGCTACGTGCTGGATCGTATGCTACAAATTTATCACCATTTGTAAAGGATTGAACTCTGACCTTGCTTTCACTCTTAGCCATTTGCTCATCTGAAATATGTGCTACATCATCATACATAAATTGACTCAATGGTGATGCTTGTTGTACAACAAAACTTTCTGGTGCTTCATATGTTGTATTTTTTATAACTATCATATGACCACCATAAGAGGTATTGTTAAAATATGCACATATCCCTTCTGGATGATTAACAAGATATTTTGCAACGTTATTCATTTTATTCGTTTCGGTATACGATCCTAACTCTACCCTTTTAATAGATACACCAAAACCATTCCCTATATTCAAATAATTTGTTAATACAGCTGAAGTCCCTGTATTTATTAAATATTTGCCTGGATTTTCTGCATAGTTTATAGCTTCTGGAAACCCAACATTTGCATAACATACCGATACCGGATCTGCTATACGTGTGGTTTTAGTGGAATTTACTCCATACCTAATATCTCTATACGATGTTGTCGTATATTTATTTAAGTTTCTTAATATCATAGCATAGCTACATATTGCACACCCGGCATCGTGAATATCATCTTTAAAAGTACACAAGTAATTCGATCCATTATATACATACTTCAAGTACGTTATATCAAGGTTTGTATAAGGGAAATTGAATCCACTTCCAGTATCTTTTTGGCAAAAATATGTGTAGCTACTTAGTTGAACTTTAACTCTTAGCCTATATTTCAAGGAGGTATTTGAACCGCTCTTAGAGCTTACTTTAATATACAGAGTCTGACCTTTAGCAACGGATTTATTTTCAATTAACTCATACCCATATGGATTAGTTGTGGTAGCGCTATAAATTATAGTTCCACTACTATTTAATACGTTAAGATCATAATCATAACCAGAAGGTATGTCTCCTAGCCAAAAGTTGGCTTTTCCAGTTTCCGGTATTACAATTTTGTAATAATCTACATCTGTTGCTGACGAAATAGTTCCAAGAACTGTATAGTCTTCATGAATAAGTTGTGCAGTGCTCATCGAGCCATTATCTCCCGTTTTTTCATTTACTACTACTGCTTGAACACCAATATCACTGGCATATGCTATCGAGCCAAGCACTATACTTAAAATAACAGAAAAGCATAAAACAACATTTAATAATCTTTTCATTTCTTGACCTCATATTTTTATTTTCTGTTTTCTTATGATTTTCATAAATATAACCTTTATTTCATATCGCATTTTACGTTATCTTTATTTTTCCTAAAAGAAGCATAAAATTTATTGCTAACAATGTAGCTGCTATACATCCTGCAACATTATTCATACTTAAAACTGTCAGTAAAATTAACATACACAGTTCAATAATAAAGGTAACTTTGGCTTTCTTTCCATACTCTTTTACCTCAAAAGCATCCAATGGTTTGTTACTATCCTCCACCGGTGAGAGGACATATATTATCGTTCCTGAAATTAAGGCAACCGTTATGCAAATAAAATTCGTCCATGGTATGAATTTTATTCCCAAAAGCACTGCAACGATTAGTATTACAGAACCGATATAGCATCCCACTGGTGTCCTTGCGTGATATCCTCCTGCGTATACCCTAAGTGGTATGTAAGATATCATAAAAATTAAACTTTGCCAAAGTAGCCCAAATATTTGTCCAACAATCACTATTGTCAGTATATTCAGCAACATAAAAAGCCCTTGCTGCAATCCGTATGTATAAAGTTCTCTGTCTACAGAATCAATGGTATTATTTATAACCAGTTCATCTGTTATTCTTTGAATGATTTTGTTATGCATTAGATTTTACGTAGCTTTTCCGCACCCTTTGGAAGCTTTGGCTGATGAATAAAAAAGTGACAGGTTGCATTTACGTTTAAAGATGTTATCATCAGAGCAAGGCTTGCTATGGCTCCGCCAAACTTCAAAATGAATTTCTTCAAGGCTATCCCCTCCTTTTATTTTTGATTTTGGTGTGTTGATACTATCACAAATAAAAATCTGTGCGAGGAGATGTTGAAAATTATATATGTTTTTGTAAGAACTTAAAATTTTTGGAAATGAACAACGTCACAACGAGCAAAGGATTAAACAGAAGCTTGGATGGATGAGTCCTGTAGAATATAGGCTTAGCCTCTCAGCTGCATAAAAAAATAGCGTAGTAGTCTAAAAAAACTTCTACGCCATAAAGTCTAACTTTTTGGGGTCACATCACCGTTTTTCCGGAGAGGGATGTTTCTACAATTTTTCATTATATGCTTTTTCAAAATCCATTATTGTAAGGTCGCTTTCAAGGTATCTGGCGTAGGTGTAGAGAACATCTGACAGCCTGTTTACAAACTTCAGAAGGAGGTCTCTCACCTCTTCATGCCTTTTGAGGGTAATGATTCTTCTTTCGGCCCTTCTGCAGATGGTTCTTGAAACGTGAAGCGCAGCTGCCGCGGTTGATGAACCAGGCACTATAAATTTATCCGCTCCCTTTATTATGGGTATATAGTCATCTATTATTTTCTCTAAAGCCTGAATATCTTCTTCGCTTACGGTATACTTGTACTTGCCCTCTTCAACTGTGGCAAGCTCACCTGCAACGAAGAACAGTCGCATCTGAATTCTTTTAAGTGATGCACGGATACTCTCGTCATCAACAAATTTCATGGCAAATCCGATTGAAGAATTCAGCTCATCAACTGTGCCGTAAGATTCAACTCTCAGTGAGTCTTTATCTATTCTTGTGCCGTCAAACAATGACGTCTGTCCCTTATCCCCTGTTTTTGTATATATCTTCATAGGTACCTCCCCATATTACTTCATTCTATTACTGTAATATATACCCCATTTTATATGTTTTAATTACATTAATTTTTTCAATTCGTCAGAAATTCTTCCAAATTCCTGAAGGCTCAGAGTCTCTCCGCGGATACCGGGATCTATTTCTGCATTTTCCAGGGATTCCTTAACAATTTCCTTGGAAATTTTCAGGTTATTACAAAGCCCATTAAGGAGCGTCTTTCTCCTTTGACCAAAGGATGCCTTTATAACGCTGAAAAGCAGGTCCTCATCCTCAACATTTATTCTCGGATTCTTGAGTATATCAAATGCAATTACGGCGGAATCTACCTTTGGCCTCGGCATGAATACCGAGTTCGGCACTATCATGGCAATGCTTGTGTCAGCGCGGTACTGCACCGCAAGTGTAATTGCACCGTATTCCTTGCTGCCGGGGGCTGAATTCAGCCTTTGGGCAACTTCTTTTTGAACCATTACGACTATTTTGGAAATCTTATATTTTTCCTCTAATATTTTCATGATTATGGGAGTTGTTATATAGTATGGCAGATTAGCCACAATCTTAACATCCAGTCCCTCAAATTCTTCCTTAATGAGCTTTTCAACATCTACTCTCATGAAATCATCATAAATAATTTTGAGATTATCATAATTGAGTGTTTCCTGATGAACTCTTTCGAGGCTTTTGTCAACCTCAATAGCAACAACCTTTTTTGCTTTGGCGCACAGTACTTGTGTCAGTGTCCCGAAGCCCGGGCCTATTTCCAGAACTCCCGAATTTTCATCAAGCTCTGCTGTATCAGCGATTCTGTTTATTATATTTCCGTCAATCAGAAAATTCTGACCGAGGCTTTTACTGAACTTAAATCCGTATTTATCAAGTATATCCTTCATCACCTTAGGTGAATACAGTTTTTTATCATCCATATCGTCTATTATCCATTATATTTTCTATATTTTCTATTCTTACAATTACTCTTCATTTTCCGCTTTTAGTATGGCTTCTTCCAGGTCATTTCTTTCAATTCCGAAGGAGTTTATTCTTTTCAAAAACTGCTTTGCACCGCAATATCCTATGCCGAGTAAATCTCCGGCCTTTGCTCTCATTTTGGATGCATTTTCATTTCCCACCAGTCCGTAATATACCATGTCACTGTTGGTGAACTCCTGCCTGTTTTCAGATATTTCTGCCTTGGCATTTCTCAATGCTTCTATAATATCTTCTGGCCGAGCATTTTCAACACCTATGTCTCCGTCCTTTTTTGCCTTGTCTCTGGGTATGAATGCATGTTTACAGTTCTCTATCTCCGATGAAAGCATATATCTTATTTTTTTACCGGGATAATCCGGGTCTGTCAATATTATTATTCCTCTGTTCTGCGATGCTTTTTTTATTACGTTTATTATTTTTTCATTCAGACCGAGTCCGCTTGTGGCAATGACCTCTGCATCTACAGCTCTCTTGACCGCGGATATGTCGGACTTACCTTCAACCACTATTATTTCTTTAATCATCAATTTCCTCTATTGTCATATACATTTGGATTCTTCCAGCAGTGATTTTATTTTGGTAACCATCAAATCTACAGCAACTAAATTATTGCCGCCCTCTGTTACTATAATATCCGCATATTTCTTGCTGGGCTCTATAAATTGCTCGTGAGCCGGTCTCACCGTATTCATATACTGGTTTATAACAGACTCAAGGCTTCTTGCTCTTTCATTTATGTCTCTTATGATCCTTCTTAAAATTCTTATATCCGCATCTGTGTCCACATATATCTTAATATCCAGCAGATCTCTTATTCTCTCTTCATAAAAAACCAACAGACCCTCCACTATAATTATTTCCTTGGGCTCAACTGTAATTGTTTCCGTTTTTCTGTTATGTATTCCGTAATCATAAATGGGCTTCGCCACTGCCTTGCCTGTTTTCAGTTCCTTGATATGCTCTACCAACAAATCCGTGTCAAATGCAAACGGATGGTCGTAATTAGTTTTGCAGCGCTCCTCATATGTCAATGAACTTTGGTCCTTATAGTATGAGTCATGCTCTATTATCGCAATGCTTTTTTCCGGAACAGCTGAATATATTCTGTTTACTATTGTGGTTTTCCCCGAACCGCTTCCTCCGCATATTCCTATGAATATTGGTTTCTTCATAACTTCCTCGCATTATCTGATTGATATCTTGTTACATTTACAATATACACTATTTTTTGCGTCTTGCATATAAAAAAGAAAAAATTCACAATGGAATTTTTTCTTTTTTCAGAATACCGATTCCGGCATTCTTATGGGTTTTATTGCTGTTACTCTAAAATGTACACCTTCACTTGTCTGATACCAAACTTGTATGCGTCTGAGTTGCTTTCCATAAACAAGTCGATTCGATTACCCTTGATTGCGCCGCCCGTGTCAAGGGCTGTTGCGAAACCATAGTCAGGACTGCCATCTGTAGAAGCTACGTATAGCTTCGTTCCGAGAGGTATAACTCTCGGATCTACCGCAACGGTACCTGGCTGAGCTTTTGCGCCAGATGCTGTTATTCCGTAGTAGGGGTCACCGGGATTTTTCCCTGTGCTTTCGTATGAAAGGTCATATGCTGTTGCAACCATATCCAGTTCATTTTTGTATCTGAACCCGCTTCTTGATGCAACGGCTGCATATTCCTTCGTTCCTACTTCAATTATTTCATCTACGGGTTTGACATATACTATTTCTTCCTCTAAGGTTCTTGAAATCAATCTGCCGTCAATGTAGCATTCCTGATAGACTGATTCCTTCGTACCGTCTGCACCCTCTTGGACTACCTGCTTGTAGTCAACAAATTTTTCGTCGTTATATAATATTTTTGTGTTATGCTCTATCTCGTTTCTGTCAATATCATACTTGATTTCTTTTAACCGTGGATTTACATTTGCAGTCTCTGTTCTCGTATCCGCAAATGCAGTTAATTTAAGGTTCCCCGTGTTATCATAATAAGTTACGACAAAGCTCATTATCAATATAGCCAAAATAAAAAATGGGTATATTTTTCTTTTCATTTTACCACCAACCTTTAAAAGTTTATCCGAAATTGACTTCTGTATTGTCAATTAAAGGTATAAATTTTTCATTAAAAAAATTTACTTTTTGTATAAGTATTAATTTATACATTATAGGCAATCCCTCTGCAAAGTCCCATAATCTTTTGCATAAGTGGTATTATAATCGAATTCAAAAAATAATACAAATTAATTTTTTCTTAACGCTGTTAAGAATTTTAATTTTTGTGCATGTTTCAGGACATTTCAGGTAAATTTTCTTATATGTTGGATATATTGTTTGCCGAAATCAATAAAATATACCAATTCTACATAAAAAAAGAAGGAAAATAGTTTTCCGTACGCCTCTGGGGTTACAAACATCTATTTTCCTTCACGTTTTCATTATCATTCATATTGCAGTATACTTATAATTTTCAACCTTCTGGTAAAGCTCAGGCATTATTTTTTCAAACATTACTCCCTCTGAACTTAATGTTCCTGCCTCATGTGTAATCCTCACCGCTTTTGAAACAAAAATCGATGCTTCCTCCATTGCCTCTGGCATTTTCCTTCCTTTGAGCAAATATCCCGTAAATAAAGCCGTAAACAAATCTCCTGTTCCGGGATATCTTTTGTCCACATAATCAAACGTTACCTTCCAGTACTCACCCGTTTCCCTGTCATAGCATGCGTTGATATGCTCACCATCATCCGTGGTTATGCCTGTTATCAGTGCCTTTCCCGGTCCCATGCCGCAAAGCTCCCGCAAAAAACCCTTAAGCTGTCCGATGCTTACGGTCTCACCTTCGTATTTTTCACCCAGCAGTATTCCCACCTCTGTCAAATTCGGTGTAATTATGTCCGCCTTATTGACAAGACAGCTCATTTTTCCTATCATCTCATGCGTGTAGGTTTTATAAACAATTCCGTGGTCTCCCATGACAGGGTCCACAACTACTATGGGGGTATTTTTCTTTCTCATTCTGTCAATTATATCTGTCAAAATATCAATCTGCTTCTCAGAACCTATAAATCCGCTGTAAATGCAGTCGAATTCGGCATTGTTTTTTTCCCAGTTGCTGTAATATTCCTCAATGTGATCGGTAAAATCAAAAAAATAAAAGTGCTTAAATTCAGAATGGTTGCTCAAAAGTGCTGTGGGCATGGGGCATACCTGGCAGCCCAAAGCCGATATAATGGGCATTATAACCGTCATGGAGCATCTGCCCATACCCGACATGTCATGTATTGCCGCTACCTTAGGAACATTTTTCATAATTATTTCCTCGTATAATAGATTTTGTACTATATTATATCCGTATCCTGATATTTTCAAAAGGTACAGATTTATGTTATTTTATGTGGTTAGTGCATATCACAATAAAGATGACCTCAATTTTATGAGGTCATCTTTTAGAGTAAAGAATAATATCTCTACTAGGGGGGCTATTCGACTACAGTAATATTATTCGGGAACAAAATATATTTTTTGGGGTATCTTGTAATATTTTATATTTTTTTATCATTTATTTTTTCAAACTCCTTCAAGAGCTCATTCAATAAGTTGATTCCGCTTATTATCAAGTCAAATTCTTCATCCGTCCTGCTGTCTATTATTGGCCCATAGCTCTCCTTGAGCCTGTCGTTTATTTCTCCTAATACACTTTCGCCCTTTTCCGTAAGCCTAAGCTCCACAACTCTTTCATCCAGACTGCTTCTTTTTCTTACTATAAATCCGTCTTTCTCCAATTTTTTGCACATGCTTGAAGCATTACTGCTGCATGTATCAATAATTTTCGATATGGTACCTATGCTGACGTAATCACATTCCTTGACGGCAGCCAATATTCTGCCCTGCATTGATGTGAGCCCATGAGCGTCCATTATTGGTCTGAACGCCGTCTGCAGGCTTGTGGTTATATTTCTCGCCATATCCCAGAGCTCTCTTTTTAAAATTTCATCCCTCATACGTACCTCCCAGACTATTATGCTCTGTTTAATATTTCCATAAATTCATCGCCAGTGATTGTTTCCTTTTCCAGTAGATAATTTGCCAGCTCGTGGAGCTTGCTTATATTTTCATTAAGAATATTTATTGCCTTTTCATGTGCATTCTTAATTATTCTAAGAACCTCATCGTCTATCTTGCTTGAAGTTACCGACGAGCACGCCAGTGATGATTCTCCCCCCAGATAAGGATTGTTCACACTTTCCAACGCCATCATGTCAAATTCCTCACTCATTCCGTACCTGGTTACCATTGCTCTCGCCAGCTTTGTGGACTGCTCTATATCGTTTGAAGCTCCTGTTGTAAATGTATTGAATACAACCTCCTCTGCGGCACGACCTCCCGTAAATGTAACTATCTTATTGAATGCTTCTTCCTTGGACAATAAAAACTGTTCTTCCTCCGCAACCTGCATTGTATATCCCAGCGCTCCCGACGTACGCGGAATTATGGTAATTTTATGAACAGGTGCCGATTCTGTCTGCTTTGCGGCAACCAATGCATGCCCTATCTCATGATAAGCCACTATTTTCTTTTCCTTGGGAGAAATCACGGCATTTTTTCTCTGATATCCTGCGATTACAACCTCAACGGCCTCCTCCAGGTCCTCATGAGATGTTTTGTTTCTTCCATTTTTAACTGCACGCAGTGCTCCTTCATTTATAATGTTTGCAAGCTCTGCACCGCTGGCTCCAGCCGTAGCTCTGGCTATGGCGTTGAAATCCACATTATCCTCAAGCTGCACTCTCTTTGCATGAACCTTGAGTATAGACTCACGTCCCGCCAAGTCTGGAAGCTCAACAGGTATCCTTCTGTCAAAACGCCCAGGTCTCAGCAATGCCTTATCAAGAGATTCCGGCCTGTTGGTAGCGGCAAGTATGACAACGCCCTTCTTGCCGTCAAATCCGTCCATTTCTGTCAGAAGCTGATTCAATGTCTGCTCTCTTTCATCATTTCCACCGATGCCTCCCGCAGTATCTCTTTTCTTTCCTATTGTATCTATTTCATCTATAAACACGATGCACGGAGCCTTTTCCTGAGCCTGCTTGAACAGGTCTCTTACCTTTGCAGCACCCATGCCCACAAACATTTCTACAAACTCCGAACCGGATATGGAGAAAAACGGCACCTTTGCCTCACCGGCCACAGCCTTTGCCAGTAGCGTTTTTCCTGTTCCTGGGGGCCCCACCAGCAATGCTCCCTTTGGCATTGTTGCACCAATTTCCTCATATTTAGCAGGGTTGTGGAGAAAATCGACTATTTCCGTCAATGCTTCCTTTGCCTCATCCTGTCCCGCAACATCCTCAAATCTTTTTCCGGTCTGGGCCTCAACATAAACCTTTGCGTTGCTCTTACCAAACTGCATGGCACCGGGGCCCGTCCTCTTCTGCAGCTGCCTTGCAAACAGCTGCCCCAGCATGATAAATATTGCCATAGGCAACAGCCATCCAATCATTGCATTCAACAATGTTGAATGTTCTTCAGGCACTTCCCTTGAAAACTTTATTTCATTTCCCGTAGCAATTTCTGAAGCACGCAGCCTGTCAACTAAGGCTGGATCATCCATCTTACCAGCTATATACACTTTTCCCTCATTAGACCTCGATAAAAACGCAATCTGCTTATCACCAATTTCAACAGTTGTCACATCTCCCTTCTCAACCATTGAAAGAAATGTGCCGTAATCAACCTCCACAACCTTAGATGTAAGCTTATTGTAGTATGGAACTACAAATGTATTTAGTATTATCAGAACAAGCATCACTATTCCGTAATAATATATGAACGGCTTCTTTGTATTTTTCTGCTCTTTCATTTTCCCTCCGTTAATTAGCATTAATCATAATATCTATACTTTATATATATTATATTCATGAAATATTAACTGAAGCTTAAGAATGATATAAAAATCAATAATCCATCATTATTTGCTTTGATAAGCTGCAATTGTATGGTAAAATATTACTGATAAAGGCGTGCGAGGTATATATGATTGACAAATCTTTTGGCAGGCAGATAAAAGAACAAAAATACATTGACAGAGAAGGCGCATATCTCACTTGTATAGAAAATAATACTGTGGCGGTGGTAAAAAACCCCCTAAAGGATTTTTTTTGCCTAGAGGCGGCATTGATTATGGTGAATCACATATTGAATGCATACAAAGAGAATTATTGGAGGAAACAGGCTTTTTGTGTGAAATTGATAGATATATTTGTTCCGCCGAAGAATATTTGAATCATGAATAGTTAGGATATTTTCATCCTATTCAAAACTATTACATGGGAAAACTTACTGAGCAGGCAATGCAGCCCGTTGAAACCGACCATCTGCTTGAATGGCTCCCTGTTTGTGATATTGAAAATAAAATGTATCTTAAATCCCAGGGTTGGTCGATAAAATATTCAGCTGTTAAATTTTAATTAAAATATTTATGTACCATATACTAATACTAAATCAATTTGCGAGGAGTATTATGGAAAATAACAAAAAATATATAAAGCCGTCTCTGGACGAACTGGAAAGAAAATTGACTGATATGCAATATCAGGTCACACAGAAAAATAAAACCGAGCCTCCTTTTCAGAATGAATACTGGAATAATAAAGAAAAAGGCATATATGTAGATATAGTCACAGGAGAGCCGCTGTTTGTCTCCAACGATAAATTCGAATCAGGATGCGGCTGGCCCAGCTTCACGAAGCCAATAGACAAAAAAAGCATAGTGTACAAAAGAGATTCAACCTTTGGAATGGAAAGAACCGAAGTCCGAAGTAAGGACGGAGATTCGCACTTAGGGCATGTATTCAATGACGGACCTCTTGATAAAGGCGGCTTGAGATATTGCATAAACAGTGCCTCCCTAAAATTCATACCTCTTTCCAAAATGGACAAGGAAGGCTACGGAGAGTTTAAGGAACTTGTTGAGTGAATCTGCATATATTTTAGACCAAAAATTCGGATATATTGCTGGTCGGTTAAGCTCCATCAGAATATAGGCATTTAAGGATTTGAGATATAAATAATCATTATCAAATTATTAAAAGGGGACAATAATATGAACAAACGATACAAAATAATAATTTATGCAGCTGTTATACTTATGTTGATATCAGCTGCATATAACTACTTTAATGTAAAGGGGAATAAAATAAAAGGAGTTTCCGAAATTTCACCCGAATGCTCCGTATCAATCGCCAAGAGCTATCATCTCGTTGAGGGCGAGCAGAATTATACTCTTGACTCAGAGCAAATTGACAGGCTGAAATCATTGATATCAGATTCAAGCTTTACAAGGGTATTGTCATCAACCGTTCGTTTTTATGATAAAGATATTTATACAATAAAAATAGACTTTAATAATTCTCAAGACTTTCTCACAATGCACTGCACTGGCAATGAATTTATTTCTATTGCTGATCAGTTTAATGGAAAATACCTTAAAATTAAAGATCCTGAATGGAAAAATAAGCTTGAAGAAATAATTTCACTGCAAAATAATTAAAATATATCTTTATAAGTTATTTTAAAACCGTCTCTCTCGTCATCCCATGCGACCGAGCTTATTTTCCAGCCGCAGGATGTCTTGACAAACTGCAATGTTTTAATTCCTCTATTCTCAAATATTTGACCGTTCATAAAGCCTGATTTCTTGTATACGCTTAGCCTGTGTGCGATATTCCCAAAGATTTCAGTTTTTTCAAACAATTCCTCTTCCTTGAAATCGCTCAGTATACCGTCATTAAACATTTTTTCTCTGGGCTCTATGAATTGCTGCAAATTATAGATTTCAGGATTTATACTACTGCTTTTAACAATAAGCCCCTCAGGTATAAATAAATTAAAAATTGCACTTAAGTCCGCTTTTGTACCTCTTTTAACCGAAAATAAATTAAAGAAGCTATCAACCAATTTATCTATATCATTCTTTGCTTCATTACATTCATTATTATTTATGCTGCTTTCTTCATTTGGAATATCTGCTTTCAAATTTGCCACTCCTTAAATTTCATTTTTTTATAACACTATCTCTTATATTATAAATTCATATTGATATACATAAACTTATTATAACTATCATTATATTTTTCTCACATATCTACCGAAAAATCACTGAAACAACAGGCAAAATCAGCGGAACTATGAAGGTGAGAATTGTCCCCGTTATCAAGGTAACTAAGCTTAGTCTTATGCCTACAAATTTTGTTATCGGCGCAAGCATTGTATCCATATTTCCAGCTGCACCTCCGGCAATTGGCGCCCCCAGACTTATTTTAATCAGCAACGGCATTGTCAGCACTGTAAAAAATTCACGCATTACATTTACTATGAATCCATACGTCCCTATTTCTATACCATACCGTTGTGTCATATATGCACCTGTTATACTGTAAAAGCTCATACCTGCTGCTGATGTTGTGGAAATATATAATGGCAGCTTCAATATAATCCCTGAAACTATGCCTCCAATCAAACTTCCCAATAAAATCGCAATTGATATTAAAACAACCTTGAACCCAATACGTTTTAAATAAAAGAATACTTCCTTATTACCGCCCTGCGAAATGCCTACACAAATATACAAAACCATTAATGCGGCAGTAAAAAAGTAATTCGTCAATGCTGATGATATTACATCTCTTAGAAATATTCCAGCAAGAAGCCCTGTAACTATGCTAACCGGCATTATCCATACGAGATTACTACCTTTTTGATCTTCATCCTTAAATAATTCGCTATTTTTGCCTTGCACCTCTAATTGTAAGTCTTTTTCTGCCAAATCGCAGTCCATTCTATCCAGCGGAAGCACGGTATTCTCTACGATAAGTGTTAAAAGCACGCTGAATACAATAGCTGATATTGAAATGATTACACAATCAACACCAATCTTTAAAAAATTATCCACTATTGATTTATCAAGCCCTATTCCCAAGCCAATAACCAACATCAATAACGTCAAAGCAACTGTTGATACTTTATCAGAATATATGAAAAACTTCTCATTTTTCACAATCACTCCGAATGCTATCCCTATGCCCAAGCAAACAAATGGTATTGCTTCCATACTCTCATCCTTTCAATACTGAGATTTCAGTACTCACTGCCACAATCACTATTGTAGCAGTGATTTAATCGTAATTATTTCTCCGTAATAGCTTCCATCCTTTATCTCGTCTTTTTAAGGCAGCTCTTTATTTTCAAAAATCATCTTATACTCCTTATTTTCGTTTAATTTTCAGTTTATTCCTATTCATTTTTAAGGGATGTTTTAATTACAAAGGCGTATTCACATTCATTTTCTCCCCATGAAGCAATCATTCTGAATCCCCTGATTTCCTTTTTATCGGGATTAGAATATGAGCTTAAGCCGGAAGCAAAATGCTTCCCTATTTCAAATGTATATTTGTTGCCCTGTAATTCTGCCTGAATATTTTTTATTTCTTTTTCTGTGTAAATCTGTCGTCCATTTTCATCAATAAAAATATCAGAAACAACGAATTTATCCGGCAACTTGCCTTTGAAAGTAATTTCAGCAATGATGCCGGTTTTAAATACAGGTATATCTTTTTGATCCTTTAATATTGTAATAAAGGTATCTTCCCTGTCATAAATACTTCCGTCCCATTTGTTTTTTGCCGAAACATATTCTATTTCTTTGTCCCCAATATTTATAGATATTTCCGGCGGCTCCTTTATGGCATTTGAAGTGCAGCCCGCAATAATAATTGTTAATACCAATGATATAAATAATGCTATTTTTCTCATTATCTCTTCCTCTCTATAAATATGTAATCACTACATTAACTGATTAGACGAATTGATGCTCATTTTGTTCCATTCACGGATAAAAACTGTGAAAAAATCATTATATAACTTCCATCGTGCTTATCCGTCCACATGCGAATAAGAGACCTTCTTATCATTTTCTAAGTCTTGTGACCCACAATTCAATTATAACAAAAATGTCAATTTCATACTACCTTATTATTTTATATGTTGACACTTTATAATAGATAATTTTATACATATTGCCTTGACATTCTATCATTTTTGGCCTGAAGCTTGTTTGCGGTGCACTTATCATCAATGACGCTGAATCTGTTTTTTTATAGCTTTAAAAGGGCACTAACCCATTGCAGTCAGTGCCCTTTATCAAGTGATTAATTACATATTATTTGCTTTTGTGTCGGCCTGTGTTTCTTCATTTTTTAAAATTTCGTCTGCGGCCTTTTTTAAATCTTTTAAAGCTCCAACCATGGCTGTTACATCTGATCCGTATGCAATATATGTTGCTCCTAAATCTACATATTTCTTAATAGCAGCTGGTGTTCCGCAATAAATTCCAACGGATTTACCCTTTGCTAAAGTTTTCTTAAATACTTGTTCTATAACAGCAACTACTTCCGGATCATTTACTTGTCCTGGTTTTCCCATTGACTGGCTTAAATCTGACGGTCCTACAAAAATTACATCTAATTGAGGAATCTCTAATAATTCATCAACCCTGTCTGCCATATCTTTATTTTCTACATGAACTACAACTAAAGAATTTTTATTTGAATATTCAATATATGGAACTTCTTTGTTCCATCCGGAATACATAGCTGCTCTTTGATTCGTCGACAGACCTCTATTCCCTTCTGGATAATATTTAGATGAATTGCATACATCTTTGGCTGTCTCTATGGATGTTATACTTGGTATCTGAACACCATCTGCTCCGGAATCTAGTGCATGGAGTACATCCTCGGATATAGCTTCCCTTATTCTTATTACAGTACTCATATCAACGCACTCTGCAGCTCTTATCAGACCTTCAACGTCATAGCTTGAATAATTAGAATGTTCTGTATCAACAATTATGAAGTCGAAACCTGCATTACCTACCATTTCAACTATTGCCTGGCTGTTAAATTTATAGAACATTCCAATAACAACTTCTTTATTTAATATTCTTTCTCTTAATGAATATGCTTTGTTCATTACGTCACCTTCCTTATAATGTTCTATCCTGCCACTATACCCAAAATTCTTGGTATAAGCATTACTACATCAGGTAAAAATGCTAAAGCAAATGTAACTATAAATGCTGTTAATACAAATGGCACAACTGCTTTACTTAATTTATTGAGTGATATACCCGATATATTTGATGTAACAAACAATGTCATACCTACAGGAGGCGTTACTAACGCTATGGTAAGCATTACACAGAAGATTATGCCAAAGTGT
>DAMAEI010000005.1:23812-25653 GCA_031997345.1 Sedimentibacter sp.
TTGCTATGGGTAACATAACCGGCGTAAATATAAGCATCGCTGCTGTAGCTTCCATTAAACATCCAACTATAATTAAAATACCTAACATAATTAATATTATTATAGTCTTGCTGTTTGTAAATCCTAATATAGCTGCCTGTATTGCCTGAGGAATTCTGTCAATTGCCATTGACCATCCTATTACATTACCAAAGCCAATTATGATAAATATTCCGGCAGTTGCTATTGCCGATCTGACAAATATTGCCGGAAGCATTGAAAATTTAAACTTGCGATATATTAATCCTGCTATGATTGAAGCTAATACAGATATTGCTCCTGATTCTGTTGGTGTGAATATTCCACCCATTATTCCACCTACTATTATCACAGGAACTATTAGAGCAGGTAAGGCTGATACAAAAGTTCTTAATAACTTCTTTAAATCAAATGGATCCCCTTTGGGTAAATTAAATTTTCTAACACTGAAAAAGATTACTGATGCAAACCCTAAACCTAATAATATTCCAGGAATAATACCTGCCATGAACAGAGCGTTTACAGATACATTACTTAAAACGCTAAAATATACAAATGTTACACTAGGTGGAATAATAGGTCCAAGAATTCCTGATGATGCTATTAAAGCGCCGCTGAATTCTTCTGGGTATCTGTCTCTCGTCATTTCAGGTATAAGGACAGCACAGAGTATTGATGCAACTGCATTTGCAGAACCCAATATCGCAGCAAGAATCATAGCGATAATTACAGCAGCATAAGCAAGTCCTCCCTTTACATGTCCAATTAATGAACGAATGAATTCCAACAGTTTCGATGTAACTCCAGATGCATTCATAACCTCACCGGCAACTATAAAAAACGGTATACAAGTAAGTCCGACAACGTCCATACCTGCAAAAACTCTCTGTGTTATAACATTTAAAAACGTAGGATTGCCTATTTCGAAAATATGAACAACCCCAGCGATTCCCAAAACTGCAGCTATAGGTACGCCTATAAGTAATGTTATAATAAATAATGCCCCAGCTATTACCATTAATTGTACACCCCTTCCTTATATTTATTTAAAATTACTCTATAATGATTGATTCCAAAAATTATCATAAGCCCAATTCCCAACGGAACAGCCAAGAATGGTATTACCATTGAAATTTGCAATCCTATGCTAATTTGTTTTGCTACAGATGGCATCATTATCGTCTGAATTGAATTTACAAAAATAAATCCCATAAATACTAATGTAATTGTATTATTCAGCAGTAATAAGTTTCTTCTTTTTTTGCCATTAACTGCATTTACGATCATATCAAAGAAAACTAATCCTTCTTCCTTATAACCAACAGCTGCCCCAAGGAAAGAAATCCATATTATCAAATATCTTATAAGCTCTTCTGACCATGCAAAGGACTTTCCTAAAAAGTAGCGTGTGAATACTGTAAAAAGTGCAGATATAAGCATAACAGCTAATAAAAAACCTAAAAAATATTTAACAATTGAAGATATTTTATCTAAAATTTTATCTAAAACATTTACGTTTATTTTCAAATTACACCTCCATATTAACCAGAAATTTCTTTAATATTTACATCCCATTTCATGGGATGTAAATATTATTTAAAATTAGATTCAAATATTGCTTTATTGCAAAGCTTCCATCATTTCAATAAATGCTTTAATTTCCGGAGATTTTGCCTTATATTTGTCATAAACCGGTTTTACTTTATCTGCAAAAACCTGTTTATTTTCAATAGAATTGAATTCAAGACCAGCTTCAATACATGCTGTTTTTGATTTTTCCTCGAATGATGGAAGATACTCATTAAATAATTTTTCTTTTCCCT
>DAMAEI010000005.1:25663-32238 GCA_031997345.1 Sedimentibacter sp.
TCCCTTGTCAAAACCTTCTTCAATTAAAGCCTGATCTTCTGGAGATAATGAGTTCCAAAAGTTAAGATTAACTACAACTAGGGTCGGAAATGGATATAATCCTATTTCTGAAACATACTTTATTGTTTCATAATGCTTCATTGCATAAAGTGATGTGATGTTAATTTCTTCTCCATCAATAACCTTATTTTGAAGAGCAGTGTATACTTCACCGTAATTTAATGGCGTCGGATTAGCGCCTAAAAGTTCCATAGATGTCTGAAGCATGGTACTTGGAGCAATTCTTAAAATTAATCCATTCAAATCATCCGGCTTATTAACCGGTCTAATATTATTGGCAAAATGTCTTATACCATTCTCGGCATATCCAATTACTTTAACCCCAATATCCTCTGCTGCATCTAATAAAACCTTTCCCTCAGGACTATTAAAAGCAATTTGTTCTTTTTTGTAATCAGTTATTAGCAATGGCAATTGAAACGCTTCTAGTTTATCTGTATATTTACTGAATACACTAGAGCCTACAATAGCCATTTGCATTGTACCGTCCATCAACTGCTGAATCATTTCTGTTTCATTCCCCAGCACTGCATCAGAAACAACATCTATATCAATTCTTCCCTCACTTTTTTCCCTGATATAGTCAGCAGAATAATTGTATGCAGTTGCTGTAGGCATGGCACTTGAACCATAATCTGCAAATGTAATTTTTAGCTTTTCTCCTGAAGGTTTTTCAGAAGGATTTGCTGTATCCTTATTACCACATCCTGTTATAACAATAGTTAATGCTAATAAAACGGTTGTTAAAATGGTTAATTTCTTCATTTTTTCATTCTCCTCTAATTAAATATATTTAAATTATATAGTTACATTAAATAATTATTTTTCATACATTTAGGTAAATAATAGTTAAATCCCATCGCTGAGATTATCCTAAATTATTTGTTTTCTTGTTCTGCTAAAAATTTAGAATATGATTCTGTATATTCTAATCTATCTGGCGTAAAAATATCCAAATTCACACAAGGTACTGGGCTATCATACACATGTATATAGTGTTCAACATTAGCTGGAACTGTAACCCAAGAACCTGGTGTTAATCTGTAAGGTACTCCATCAACATAATAATCACATTGTCCCTCTAATATAAGTGCGACCTGTTCATTTGGATGCTTGTGTGGTTTAACTTCATTTCCATTTTCAACTTTGTTTACTGAGCAGCAAAGACTGTCTGCTTCCATTGCGAATACAACTCTTGTTATACCCTCTCTAACCTCTTGCCATGGTGATTCATTCCAATTTCCTGATGCTACTGTTGTCATTTAGATTCTCCTAATTTATATAATATTTTTTTGTTTTTCTATTTTAATAAGTTTTATAAATTAAATAATTTAACTGGGTTTTGCTTTGTCATTATGTTAATTTGTTCTTCTGTTATGCCAAATTCTTTTTCTAACATATTAATGAAATTATACATTCCTTCTACTGGCGAGCCATTTCCTTTTTGTCCCAAATCTGTATCAAGAATAATATGATCTATACCGCAAGCATCAATCATTGCCTTTGCAACTTTTAGATCAACAACTCCTAACTTTGAGCCTCCTACAAATACACATACATTTACTTCTATATATGCTCCAGTCTTTGCCCATCTTGCCATATCTTCAATAGATGCACCTACATTATAGTGTGGATGGTTTACAAGAATTCTTTTTACACCAAGCTCTGCTGCCTTGTTAACTAAATGATCAACTTCCCATAATGTTCCATGACCAGTTCCAAGTACCATGTCATATTCAGCCATATATTTTAAGCATTCAATAGCTGCCGGATCCATATTGCCTTGTTCATCAACATAAGAAACCGGATTTTCTGGTATTGATGCTTTTCCTGCTCCAACAAAAGCACTTTTTTTGTGATCATCAATATGTTTCTTAGTTGACACTGTAGGGAAATAAATTATCTTTGCATCCATTTGTCTTGCTGTATCCAAAGCCTTTAAATTGAAAAGCCCTACCGAATTGTTTAGAGCCATACAGCCATAAACTTTACATGTTCCGTTTCCTAAATGCTCTTCTACCATTTTCGTCCCCATCATTGAGGGGAAATAGTGATCCTTTACTAAAAAACCTGCATATCCTGCTGCTTCTGCCTCTCTTAGCATCTCTGCTGCATCAACAGATCTTTCTGCTACGGATGGCCCACAGTGTATATGCATGTCATAGATTCCTTTAAGTATTTTTCTATCCATGATTCCTCCATTACTTTTTTCCAGTATCATTTTTACCGTTTTAATTTTAACAACTATATATTTGCAAATGCTATGCCAATCTTAGAAAATATTATTATAAAATTATTTTTCTATTGATTAGAATTCCCAGTCACTATATATAGTGGTCATAATTGTTTTAACATCTTCATATAGTGTATTTGATTTGATTATTTTAATTTTTTTAAAAAAGTATTTATTATTCTTATTTGATATTTTTCCAACTAATTCCTCGCTAAAATTTTAGTATAATTCATTTTTGTATCGAAAATGTAAAATTGAATTATTTTCTTGTTTATTCTGCAAATTTATGATATGATTCCTTTAATAACGCATAAAAGGAGGTCATCATATGGATTTTCGTTATAGTTTTCCAGAAAGCTTTAAGTATTTAAATGCTTTTTTAATTTCAGACTTAGTCGACCTTCCCATCCACATTATAAATAATGAAGGTCTGGTAATCTTCGTAAATAATTCATGGTGTAAATCTTATAATATTAAGAAGGAAGAAGCCTATGGTAAACCCATTCAAGAATTAATTACACAACATTTACGTTATTTTCTTTCTTTTAACGAAGGTACCGAAATTAATAATGAAAAAATTACTAACTATGAGCTCTTTGATGAAATTTCTTCTAAATCAACTGCAATTGTCGCTTTAGAGCAGAAAAAGAAAATATCAATGGTTACTAATACGCAGGATAATCGAAAATTAGTTGTAACAAGCACTCCTATTTTTAACGGAAATGTTGAAGTTGAATATGTTTATACATTAGTACAAGATTTAACCACGATTTCTGACTTGAATGAAAGATTGGAAGCGGAAATAGAAAAAAACAAAATATTATGTCATCGAATTAATTTTCTAAAGGAAAATCAAGATACTTCGTCTATTATTGGAGATACAAAGGAAATTAGAAAAATCAAATCATTAATTCCCTCTGTTGCTAAAACTGATGCCTCCATATTAATTTTTGGTGAAAGTGGTGTTGGAAAAGAAGTATTAGCAAAAGAAATATATAAAAACAGTCTTAGAAATGACAAACCATTTATAACTGTTAATTGTGCTGCCATTCCTGAAAACCTTTTGGAATCCGAAATGTTTGGATATGAACAAGGGGCATTTACCGGAGCTGTAAAATCTAAGGAAGGTTTATTTGAATTAGCCAACGGCGGAACTATTTTACTAGATGAAATCGGAACATTGCCCCTGAGTCTACAGCCAAAACTTCTTAGGGTTCTGCAAGAAAATGAATTCATGCGCGTTGGTGGGACTAAAACAATCCCTTTGGATGTCAGGATTATTTCTGCAACTAACGAAAATCTATTCACACAAATACAAACACGACAATTTAGACAAGATTTATATTATAGACTCAATGTAATTCCTATTAAAATTCCGCCTTTGAGAGAAAGAAAAGATGATATAAAGCGTTTTTGCCTTAAATTTTTAGAAGAATTTAATATAAAATATAATAAAAACAAATTCTTTAATGATAAAGCACTATTCTATTTAGAACAATTTGACTGGCCAGGAAATATTAGAGAATTAAAGAATGCTATAGAAAGGCTTGTTATCGTGGGTGAAAAGGATGTTATATGTGCGAACCAAGTTGTTACAATAACAAATCCCAGCGACTCAACATTTTCAGCTACAAATCTTAATAATGCTGCTACAAATGAAAATATTTCATTGAAGGATTCTGTACAAGCTTTAGAAAAAAAACTTATTTCTGAGGCTCTTGCAAAATATAAAACCACGTACAAGGCAGCAGAAGCTCTTGGAACAACTCAACCTACAATTGTAAGAAAAGCCAAAATTCTTGGAATAGAAAAAAGCTGGGAGAATTAATAATAAGTGCATTCCGTCAATTTTTGACGGTTTCTTTATTTATTTCTTATTCTAGTTAATATATCTTGATTTGTTAATTGAAAATTATTAGGAACGACCCCATAATAAAATCTTCACAGATATACAGATGACAACAACTCCGTCCTCGCGACATATTAAAACAGCCCAATCATCTTCCAATAAGTCACCTCAAGCAGAACCACCATAAATACTAATTTGGTACAGCTCTTTTGTATCTTCTTTAAATGAGTGGATATTATATCCTGAAGAGTCTGCAGGTATTTCATAAACAAGATACCCTATTTCTTTTACATCAGGGGATAACTTTCTATTTTCAATATAGCTGTCTATATTGCCGATTGTATAAGGGTAAGAATTAAACTCACAGCCTTTATCGTCTACAAGCTTCAAATCCGGTGAAAAAGCAAAGGATTTATCTGTTGTGTTTTTAAGTTCCAGTACAACCAATACAAACTTTGAACCTTCTGCTGACTCTGCTGTTGAACCGTAATATGAACTGATTAATTGCTTTTCTTCGGCACCGATTACTTTCAAGTCAAGTGTTTCAAGAGTAATTTCATCGCCTATTTCTTTATAAACAATTTTAATCTCCTCGTTTGCTACAGAAGAAACAGTACAGGCAGATAAATTAATGATTGCGAAGATAATCACTGCAATATAATATGCGAAGGGAATTTTATTTGTCTTTATGTATGTGTTCCTTATTTCATCAGCTAAAATACTATTCATAATACTCCTTCTAAATAGAATCATATTGATTCCTCTTATCCGACTACTGTTTTTAAAAGTTTAAAGTTCTACCTCCTCAGCGCCTTACCCTTATTGAAATTAATTGTTTGATGTCATTTATAACATCTTTGTTTTTGACTTCAATCATAAGCCATCTTCCCATGGCTGAATATACTGTATTGTCGTAAAGCTCCTTAACATAGGTGGTAAATAAGCCAGCATCCATACCGACCTTTACCTCTTCCTCTTCTTTTGCCCCCACAACCACTAATGCAATAAAGAAGCCCTCCATCGGATAAAGTGTACATAAGGACTTGCCGCTTTTTTTATACTTTACATTCCATCCAGGTTGAGCAGAACATTTGCTGTATTCAATTTTAGGCTTCACCTGATATTCTTCTTCAATATATGCGGTAAATTTGTCCCAGTTAGTTTTTTCTACGCCGAGATATTCCCTTATATCATCATATGATGGAATATGTACGGCATCAAACTTTTCATTCCAAATCATTGAGCAACCTCCGTTTTTATAAGCGTTTTAACAACTGTAGTAACTCTTGCCAAGATACCTAAAAATCAATCATCTTTGGTTTATAACCTTCGGGCAATTCTTCCTCACTTAAAAATTTAAAATTATCATCATTCAGTATTGGTATAAATACTTCATATGGAATATTAGAAAACTCACAGGTATAATTGCTTGCCCCAAACCACTTGCCCTCTTTGCTGCTCAAGTTTAAGCCTCTGGCAAACTTTGTATAGTTCGAGCAATCATGGACTACCAAATCCCAATTTTCTTCATCAGCTATTTTCATGAATTTCAGAGTTAATTCTCTGCTCCAAATCGGAGAGATATAGCCTTGTCTTGAAATATACATACTTTCGCCGTAGTAATTATATATGTTATTCTCATTCAAATGCAATTCTGCACAATTGATAAAATCAAGTTTCGTCCCAAGGATTGCTTGCTTTTTCTTAAAGAATTCTTCAAAAAACTCAGGAGTCATGGGAGTTTCGACACCTACATTTTTAATATATCTTTTTGCTATTCTAATGTTTTCAATAACCTTGTCCGAGCATTTAGAAGCCCCTAAGTTGAAACGTATCTCATCAAGACCTGCTTCACCTAATGCTTTCAACGTATCTTCAGTAGCTAAAGTGCCATTTGTGTACAGATGTTGATAGATCCTGGCATCATTAAATCTCTTTATAACTGAATAGTATTTTTCAATTTCCATGAATGGCTCTAAATAAACATATGAAATTCCTGTGGGCTTCTTATGAATAGAAAGTAGTAAATCAATATCTTTCTCATAAAATTTGGTGCCTCCAATTTCCCACATACCTTCTCCAATCGGAGGAATATTCTCCAATTGACCATAATTATAACAGAACTTACACTCTATATTACATTTGTTTGTTTTTCTGATTGCGCTCAAGCCTGTGCCCAATAGGCAAGAACGGCATCCTTTTGGAAATTTGTTTTCATTTCCCACAAAAAAAGTTCTATTTTCCAAGGTCTTCAAACCTCTGATTTCTGACATCAACATATCATTTCTATGATCGATAGCAGCTTCAATTTGTGCAAAGGTAGAGTAAATTATTTCTTCATGCTTTGTACTAATTTCCTCATCCTCAGTCAATTGCGCAAAAAAATCAAACCATATCAATGCATCATTCTTCGAAATTTTCAACACACATCCT
>DAMAEI010000005.1:32248-45370 GCA_031997345.1 Sedimentibacter sp.
AATCCCTTATTCTTGCGTTTTTTCTTATATAAATCTTACATCCGCTTCTTTTCTGTTTGTGGTTCTTTGATATTTTATAGCTGGATAACCTAATATAAATGAGAGTATGAATTTCTCGTTATCCTTCATTCTCATTAATTCTTTTATTTTGCTGTTATATTCAATTGCTCTTTTCAAAAAACCGATGTGGCAAACTCCAATCCCCATTGCATTAGCCTGCAATTCCATTCTTGAAGCTGCAAGACCTCCGTTAACCTCCTCAAAGCCGGATTTGTCTTCACTTACAATCACTATAATCTGGGGAGCATTAAAAAATAATTTGTCAATATTCTTTTCATTATAATCATTATACATCTGTTTCCAGACCGATCTGTAACCCCCTCCTATTTGTACAGCAGAATCATTTGCCATATCATAAAGTGCTTTTATCGCCATTCCTCTCACTTCATCTATTTTATCCTTGATAACTATATAGCGATTCATCTGACCGTTGCTGGCTGTAGGAGAATAACGTCCTGCCTCTATTATTTTATCTAATTCACTCTGCTCAACATCCTTATTTTTAAATTGACGTATGCTTCTTCTGAATTTTTGGAAATCCAAAAAGTTATCCGGATCTAATTTTAATTTGTCCGCGTCATATTCCAATAGCTCGTCATTGTAATCAGGCATTGAAACAGAAGCCTCCGGACATATTGCCACACAGTGACCGCATTCATTGCATAAATTCAAATCAACTGCTGCCTTTTCATTTACCAGCTCAATTGCATTTCTTGAGCAATCCTTAACACACATTCCGCATCCTATGCATGTTTCCTTGTTAATTATTACATTGTTCATATGATCCACCTCTATCCTTCATATTTCCTCTCCTGTCCCCTTAGCACTATTTGCAGCATACTTAATTAATCTAACAAACTTATTTAAAATATATAATTATTTCCCTTATTTACGGATATCCTTCATTTCTTCCATCGTTAAATATCTCCACTTACCTGTTGGTAAATCCTTAAGGGCAATATTCATAATTTTTATCCTCTTTAGCTTAACCACTTCATATCCACATTCAGAGCACATTCTTCTTATTTGGCGATTTAACCCTTGAGATAGGGTTATCTTAAAAGTTCGTTTATTAATCATTACAATATCGCACTTTTTAGTGATGACATAAGATTTTTTCACAGGATTAAAAATCCTTACACCATTAGACATATTCTTAATAAATTCTTCATCTATGCTTTTATCTACAGTCACAATATATTCTTTTTTATGATTATTTTCTTCCCTAAGAATTTCATTCACTATGCTTCCATCGTTGGTTAGAAGTATTAGCCCTTCTGAATCCTTATCTAACCGCCCTATGGGAAAAATCCTTTCAGGATAATTTATGAAATCAATAATATTTCCTTTTATATGCCTTTCCGTAGTACATGTTATGCCTACAGGCTTATTTAGGGCAATATATACATTGTTATTTTTTACCTTTAAAACCTTACCATTAACTTCAACCTTGTCAGTTTCTTCTACCACTGTTCCTAATACAGCAATTTCACCATTAACTTTAACTTTTCTCTGCTCTATTAGCTTATCAGCTTCTCTTCTTGAACAAAGTCCCGTTGAGCTAATATAATTATTTAGTCTCATTAATTGCTCCTTGCATCGGCTCCACTTTCATAAACAACAACCCCGTCCCCCGTCACTTTTATTCTATAATAGAAACTATCAATTACCCTTGGTCCAACATAACTAACAGTTGCAATAAATGCTGCTTTGCTTATTTCAATATTTACAAAAAAATAATTAATAATTAAAAAAAATATTACATATTTAATAAATCCCCAAATTTTTCCCATACAATCCCCATTTACATCATAAATTATTTAAGTAAATAACAGTTGTGTTTTATATAATTATTATATCACAATATACATTATTGGGGAACATTTAATTCGAGCTTCATACTAGGGAGGTTTTTCATGAAGGAGTATAACCTTGCAGAAAGTGAAGAAAAGTTTGCAGAATTAATTTGGCAGAATGAGCCGATTGGTTCCGGTGCTCTTGTAAAGTTATGTAAAAAAGAAATGAACTGGAAGAAATCCACAACATATACAGTACTGAAAAAGTTAGCAGAAACATTAGTTAAGGACTACATAATCCGTAAGCACAGCCTGATTGCTTCTGAAAATCCAAGATAATATTTTCGAGCTCTGAGCAAATCTCAAAAACATCAGCACATACAGCAACTTTCAGCATAGAAATTCCCTCCTATCCTGCATGTGCCCCATTGGGAACTAATTTTTCCGGCATTGCCAAAACGGGAATAATTCCGTCGTTATAGCCTATATCAAATAACATGCCATGAGAGTATTGATTAAACATTTTTTTCGGCGCTAAATTTACCACAAACAAAGACTGTTTGCCTTCTATTTCTTTGGGGTTCTCCCTCTCCTTCTTCATTCCGACAAGAATGGTACGCTCAAATGAACCAAAATCAACAGTGAGCTTGACCATTTTATTGGATTCAGCAATATCTTCAGCAAGCTTAATTGCACCAACCCTGATGTCAATTTTTTCTAAATCGTTCATAGTAATTTCCGGTTTAATCGTATCCATAACGTCTCCTCATCCTGAGAATGAAAAATATATATATTTGTTACTTCTCTAATATGTATTTATAATTCACAACAAGTAACAGTTGTGTTTTATATAACTATTATCTCACAATATGCATTATTTGGGAATGTTTAATTCGAGTTTTGTGGCACATCGATTGCTATGGTAATGTAGCAATATTATATTTTTAAGAATTCATTATTGACAATCCGGTCTATTTGGTATAGACTTATGATGTGAAGTCTATACCAAATAGACCAAGGAGGTTTATCATGAAGGAATATAAACTTGCAGAAAGTGAAGAAAAGTTTGCAGATATCATTTGGCAGAATGAGCCGATAGGTTCTGGTGATCTCGTGAAGCTATGTGAAAAAGAAATGAATTGGAAAAAGTCCACAACATATACAGTACTTAAAAAGTTATGTGGAAAAGGCATTTTCCAAAATGAAAATGCTGTTGTTACATCTATAATCACAAAGAAAGAGTACTACGCAAACCAAAGCATACGTTTTGTTGAAGATACTTTTGGAGGATCATTGCCTAAATTTTTGACAGCTTTTATTGGTGATAAAAAATTAAACAAATACCAGGCTGAAGAGTTGAAAAAGCTGATTGATGAGCACAGGGAGGTGTAACAATGAGTGAATTATTTATTACTGTTTTAAATATGAGTCTTACGGCAAACTATGTAATCATTTTTGTGATACTTATCAGGTTGGCACTCAAAAAAGCTCCAAAAGTCATCTCCTATGCCTTATGGGGTGTGGTTGCTTTTAGACTTAGCATTCCATTCTCATTTGAAAGCACATTTAGCCTTATGCCACGGAATACAAATATTGTTCCGGTTCCCCATAATATCATCTATCAACAAAATCCACAGATAAATACCGGGATACTATCTGTGGATACAATAGTCAATGGAGTATTACCTGCTCCAACTTTAGGAGCTAGCGTAAACCCTATGCAGATTTATATAGAATTAGGGTCATATCTTTGGATAATAGGTATAATTGCATTGCTTATATATAGTCTTGCATCTATTTTTCTTTTAAAAAAACAATTAAAAAATGCACGATTAATGGAGCATAACATCTACAAGGCTGATAATTTGAAAACACCTTTTGTACTTGGTATCATAAGTCCAAAGATATATTTACCTGTTGGATTAATTAAAGAAGAATGGCAATATATCCATCTACATGAACAGACACATATTCAGCGAAAAGACCATATCATAAAAATAATAGCTTTTTTGATAGTGATTGTGCATTGGTTTAATCCTCTTGTTTGGATTGCATTCACGTTAATGAGTATAGATATGGAACTCTCCTGTGACGAACGGGTATTAAAAAAGATGAATGTTGATATTAAAAAATCTTATGCCAATTCATTATTGTCGCTTGCAACCGGAAGACATATTTTAAATGGAAGTCCTCTTGCATTTGGAGAGGGAAATGTAAAGTTGAGAATAAGAAATGTGTTAAATTATAGAAAGCCAAGGTTGTGGATAGTTGATATCTCAATTATAGTTGTGATAGCAGTTGGAATTGGTCTTTTGGCAAATCCTTATAGCCCAAATCCAGATTTTATAACAGGATACATTGTTATAGAAAATAATTTATTATATCTTGATGAGGTTGAAATTATTACAATGGAAAACAAGGAGCGAATAGAAGAACTTGGATTGAAAGATACTGATATGCCAAATGGATATTCTATTTATAATGCAGATGTGGAAAAACAAACTTTTAAGCTGACAAATAAAACGACATATACCTTTGTTGATTATAACCTTCTATTTGTTGAAGAAGAAGATGGCGACAGGCTTTATACAACGGCAAAAAAAGAAGAGTTTATTCAACATTTAAATATATCCTATTCCGATTCACCACCGGCACAGAAAGTTCCTTTTTTTCTTGAAGTAAAAGATGGTAAAGTAATAAGCATTACTGAAAAATTTGAATTTACAATTTGACTTTGTGAAGGCTATTTGGTAACTGTCAGGGACGAGTGCAAGGGGAATTAATTGATATCTTTGTGCATGTTTCCCTGAAGTAACACTATCATGCCGGATGCAGCAGACAGCATCCGGCTGTTTTTAATTTTACTTCTTAGGTATAATTAAAAAAATATTAAGAAAAATACAATTAGGGAGAGTGATACTTTTGATTAATCCGGGTAAAACACCGTTAATGAGGTCAAAAAAATTAGAGAGAGCCTTAGGAGTGGAAGAAATTTATTTAAAGTTAGAAGGTGCAAATCCTTATGGAAACAAGTTCGACAGAATTGCGGAAACATTAGTTAAGGACTGCATAATCCGTAAGCGCAGCGGACTATTAGTTGACGGTCCGAGTGATTATATAAATTCAATCATTAGATATGCTGAAAACTTTGAAATAAAAATTAAGGTTTCTCTGTTCAAAAATGAGCAGTGGAAAAGGAGCTTGTTTCATGCTGTGGAATATGTAGATTTTAGAAATAAAGGTTCAGGTAATAAGCATGAGCTAATTGAAAACTATTGTAAAAATAATAATTATTACAATGCATCTAATTTATATGGCAATAAGCATTTAAGTATTATTTCTCTTCAAAAAATAGGAGAGGAAATTTCCGAAAGATTAGGGAACGATATTACTACTGTTTTCACTCAATTGAGCAATGGATATACTGTATCTGGGATATACAATGGATTTGCAAGCAAATGGGTGGAGGGTGAAATAAATAAATATCCTCAAATATTTTCATGTACAATACCCTATGGAAATGCTATATATAAAGATTATAAAAAAAACTTGGAATTAAGTGATATCAGCATCGAAGATTACGATGTAAAAGTAAATAAATATACTAAAAATTTATTTGCGGATGAAGGAGCATTGCTTGAAGAAGCATTGAACGCCGTTAATGATACAGATGGAAAAATAATCCCTGTTGATGAGGCATTGTTAAAAGAAAGTGTTCAATTCCTTCGGGAACAAGAACATATTGATTTAACAGTTCAAGAAGGTTATTCTTTTGCAGGATTTTACAAGCTTGTAAAGGAAGGAAAAATTAAAAACGGCAAACATGTCATAATACTCAACAACGGAAGAAGTGACTTAGAAATAAAAAAAATTGAGAACTTTAAGGAATATTCCAAAGATACTATTGCTAAATGGACAAAAGAATGGTTGCAGAATTATTCAGATACATTGGATGAAACAGAAGAAGCAGTTGAATATGCCATGAAAAACGGAATTATACTTGTTGCCTTAAGAAACAAAATTCCACAAGGTATCAGTGTTGTCGTCAATCTTGGATTTGAAAAAGTTATACCAACCTATCACCTGGTATATATCGGTACAAAGGAAGGAAATAAAGGCCGTGGTGTAGCATCAGAGCTTATCAATCACTTGATTGATTTAACAGGAGGCAAGCTTTCACTTCATGTAGACTTAGAAAACAAAAGAGCAAGAACTTTATATCAAAAATTAGGTTTTAAAACCGCGTATTACAGAATGATATACAACAATGAACCTGTATAAACATACTAATAATAAATTAAATAAAACAATTGACAAATATCAGCATATGGTATATCATGCATAATAATATATTGCTGTGATGAGAAGCAGTAAATGTGCATGGTCTTTAGAGAGGAAACTGATGGTGAAATGTTTTCGGCCCGCTGTATGTTGAACCCATCTCGGAGCTTTTGGGGGTAGCAACCCAAACGGTGAAAGCCGTTATTTGAAATGAGATGCTGCATGCAGTAATTAGAGTGGTACCGTGGACAATCCGCCTCTTCGTGAGAGCGGATTTTATTTTTGCAAAAATTTAATAGTTGCTGTGATGAGAAGCAGTAGGCATATATGGACTAAAGAGAGAAAACGTGCGGTGAAAGTTTTCGTCCCACTGTATGCTGAACCCGTCTCGGAGCTTTTGGGTGTGGCAACCCAAACGGTGGAAGCCGTTATTTGAAATGAGATGCTGCATTGCAGCAATTAGAGTGGTACCGTGGATAATCCGCCTCTTTGTAGAGGCGGATTTTATTATTTTTGATATTAAAGGAGGAAATAAAAATGAAAAAAGAAATAGGAATAATAGGAATAGGAAACGTTGGCTCCATGCTACTGCGCAAATTTACTGAGCTCAATATATTTAGCGAAGAAAATATTTGTGTGGCAAACCGCTCAGATGAAAAATTGGAGAGCCTTTCTAAGAAATATCCGGCAATAACTATATGCAAAAGCAACATTGAGCTTGCACAGAAATGCAAAAACATACTGCTTTGTGTGGAGCCTTTGAATTTACCCAATGTTTTGATGGAAATTCAGCAATACACAGCTTCTGACACATACATTATGGTGTCAACCTCCATGGTTGCCGAAGAGGATATACGCAAATTTCACGGTGGGGGTATAACCATATTCATGCCTACGCTGATATCCATGGTAAATGGTGGTGTTACACTGACATATCATAACAGCCGTGTAACCGAAGAGCAAAAAAACTTTTTCCATGATTCAATTAAGCAGTTCACTGAAGTAAAAGTATTGGATGAGACTGATATCAACATATGCCAAAACATGACGGCAAGCTTTCCGGGATTCTTTGCGGAAATAATGCTGGAATTCGTAAGGACAGCATCTGTACGAAGTCAAAATGTATCTGATGATGAACTTGAGCACATGCTTTTAGTTTCACTTTTAGGAGCTGCTTTTGGAGAAAAATATGAGCTTTGAAGAAACAATACACCGTGTATCAACAAAGGGCGGCATTACTTATGAAGGAGTGAAGGTTTTTGAGAAAAGACTTCCTGAGGTCTTTGATGAAGCTTTAAGTGCATCTATGGGGCGTTATAGTGAAATCACAAAACTTGCTTCAGCTCAGATTGATGTGCTCAAAGGGCAGAAATAATAAAAAATCCTGCCAAGTTATTCATGGATATTGACAATACAAGCCTGTTGTGATAACCTCAGAATAATTATTTATGAAAAGGAGATATAATAATGGCGAGAATTATCACCGAGCCTTCCAGAACGTTTGGAGAGTACCTGCTTCTTCCTAATCTTACTACAAAGGATTGTATTGTTGAGAATGTGGATTTAAGCACACCTATTTGCAGATTTAAGAAGGGCGAGAAACCTGATTTAAAATTGAATATACCCTTCTCATCCGCTATCATGCAGTCAGTTTCTGATAATAACATGGCTATCGCCCTTGCCAAAAACGGCGGAATATCTTTTATATATTGTTCACAGTCTATTGAGAGTGAAGCAGAAATGGTTCGCAGGGTTAAGAAATATAAAGCTGGATTTGTAATCAGCGATTCAAACCTTACACCTGAGCATTCTCTGCATGACGTGCTTGAGCTCAAGGAAGCAACAGGCCACTCCACAATGGCAATTACCGATGACGGAACATCGGACGGAAAGCTTTTAGGTATTGTAACAAGCAGAGATTACAGAATAACGAGAGATGCCCTTGACAAAAAAGTCAAGGATTTCATGACACCTGCGGAAAATCTAATTGTTGGACATGAAGGAATATCTCTTCCCGAAGCCAATGATATAATATGGCAAAACAAATTGAATGCTCTGCCAATTGTGGATGAAAACTTCAACCTTGTTTACATGGTTTTCAGAAAAGACTATTCCGAGGATAAGGAAAACCCCCGTTCATTGCTTGACAGCCAGAAAAGATACGTGGTTGGTGCAGGTATAAATTCAAGGGATTATAAGGAGAGAGTTCCGGCGCTGGTTGAAGCGGGAGCAGATATCCTGTGTATTGACTCCTCTGAGGGTTTCAGCGAATGGCAGTCGGATACAATCAAATGGATTAAGAGCAAGTACGGCGATAAGGTAAAGGTTGGTGCAGGAAACGTTGTTGAAAAAGAAGGCTTCAACTATCTTG
Source organism: Sedimentibacter sp. (assembly GCA_031997345.1). Classification (GTDB taxonomy): domain Bacteria; phylum Bacillota; class Clostridia; order Tissierellales; family Sedimentibacteraceae; genus Sedimentibacter. The sequence goes on from DAMAEI010000005.1 coordinate 40,757, forward strand.
CAGACGCAGGTGCCGATTTCATAAAGGTTGGTATCGGCGGAGGCTCAATCTGTATAACAAGAGAGCAAAAAGGTATCGGAAGAGGTCAGGCGTCAGCAGTTCTTGATGTGGCCGCAGCAAGAGACGAATATTTCGAAAAAAACGGAATTTATGTACCAATATGCTCTGATGGAGGCATCGTGCTGGATTACCATATCACGTTGGCATTGGCAATGGGTGCGGACTTCGTAATGCTGGGACGTTATTTTGCAGGCTTTGATGAGAGCCCCACTTCAAAAATAAAGTACGGAAACGGTTTTGTTAAGGAATACTGGGGTGAAGGTTCAAATAGGGCAAGAAACTGGGCGAGATACGATTTAGGCGGAAAAGCAGGCCTGCAGTTTGAGGAGGGCGTTGACTCATATGTACCTTACGCCGGAAAGCTGGATGACGGTCTTGGTTCAACTCTTCATAAAGTTAAATCAACCATGTGCAACTGCGGCACGAAATCAATCAAGGAGCTTCAGGAAAAAGGAAGACTTACAGTAGTTTCCTCCACAAGCTTGACTGAGGGCGGAGCACACGACGTTATTTTAAAGAATCAGTAATAATTAACACTAAGCTAAAAATAAATTCCGCAATACTCATATTTGATTATTGCGGAATTTTAATTTAAAATTATCCTATGTAAAAATACATCATAACATAGTGGCACAATGAGCCGGCAAGCACAAATATGTGAAAAAGCTCGTGAAATCCAAAGTAATTCTTGCTTATATTCGGTCTTTTCAATCCATAAATCACTCCGCCTATGGTATAGAATATTCCTCCTGCCATAAGCCAGAACATTCCGGCTGAATGCATACTGTTAACAAGCGGTGACAAAACCGATACTGCCATCCATCCCATAGATATGTACAAAACAGAGCTAACCCAGTTTGGTGCCGTGATCCAGCACAGCTTGATAGCTACTCCTATCAATGTTATTGACCATACAATTGCAAGAAGCCTGTTGCCGATGCTGTTGCTCAAAACAAGCAGACAAACAGGTGTATAGCTTCCTGCCACAAAAACAAATATCATGATGTGGTCGAGCTTCCGCATTATAAGCTTAGCCCTTTGCTTTGATTTGTCAATAAAATGATAAATCGTGCTTGTGGAATACAATAAAACCATGCTTATTCCAAAAATGAGGAAAGCGGCAATTGTCACAGCGCTGTTGGAATTTCTTGAATTGTATACAAGCAGGACTGTTCCGATAATCCCAAATACGGCACCGCTCAAGTGTGTCAGTGCGCTTGTTAATTCTTTTTTATCTGTAGTCATAAAACACCTCCCCCGCGTATTTTAGAAAAGACAGCCAATGGCTGTCTCTCATTTTATTTGTTATTCTTCGTCTTCTTCGTCTTCTTCGTCTTCTTCGTCAAATAATTCGTCAATTTCCGCATCTTCAAGGATTTCATCGAAAGCCTTTGTCACTGCTTCGTATTCGTCATCTGATTCAATGCTTAACAGTTCAAATGTACCGTCTTCATACTCTTCGAAGCCATAGAGATATACCTCTCCGTCTTCCTGGTTTTCCAATGGCAACAATGCTATGTAGTCTTTATCTCCAACAGGGAAAATTGCAATGATTGCACATTCTACTTCACTGCCGTCCTCAAGTGTAATGGTCATTATTTCTTCTTCATGTTCGTGGTCATGGTCGCATCCGCAGCCACATCCGCAATTGTCGTCGCTCTCTCCGCCGCAGCAGCAATCAAGTATTTCTTTATCTTCACTCATATTGTTTACATCCTTATATATTATTTATCCATCATTATATTTTAATAGACAATTAAACTTTAACAGAATACATTATAAATTGCAAGACGTAATTTTTGCATTTATTAAAATTTTGAGTCTGTCTTGTTACAATTACTGCCATGAATATTTGTCATTCTACTTCTATATAGCATGGTCTACAAATTATTATTGGTCATACAGTAAATTAACTGCTATTCTCTTATGTTATCTTCCGACAGCTTCTTTACCTGTCCGTTATAGAGTGCATATGGCACGATATCACTTCCTGCTTTTTATATTTTTTCTTCAATTCTTAATATTTAATAGCTTTTGGATAGAAATTGATGTTATAGGGAATAATTATTGTTGTTTAAATAAAAAATCAAAGGATATTGTTATGAAAAATTTTGTAAAAATTATTGAGGTGAAAATATGGATTTTAAAAATATAAAACCTGAAAAAGTATTTCATTGGTTTCATGAGCTAAATCAAATTCCAAGGTGTTCCGGTGATGAAAAAAAAGCAAGTGATTTTCTTGTGAATTTTGCAAGAGAAAGAAATTTAGAAGTTTATCAGGATGATGCCTTTAATATTATCATAAAAAAACCCGCGACAAAGGGATATGAAAAAGCCGATACAGTGATTATACAAGGACATATGGATATGGTTTGTATAAAAGGTAAGGGCAGCAATCATGATTTTACAAAAGATCCTATCGAAATGATAGCAGAAGGGGATATCATGAGGGCAAACAATACTACCTTAGGCGGCGATAATGGCATAGCAGTTGCGTATGCTCTTGCGATATTGGATTCCGAAGACATAAAACATCCTTCGCTCGAAGTTTTGGTTACTACCAATGAGGAAACCGGTATGGACGGTGTACATGCATTATCAAGCGAACATCTATCCGGTAAGATTCTATTTAATATAGATTCCGAAGAAGAGGGAATATTTTTGGTAAGCTGTGCAGGCGGGGCAAATATAAAAACTATATTTAATATTGAAAAACAAGAGAAAAGTGGAAGTGGATTGGAAATAAAGATTTCCGGGCTAAAAGGCGGTCACTCAGGCATGGAAATAGTTAAGCAAAGGGCAAACGCCATTAAGCTCCTTGGGAGAATATTATCAGAGTGTAATGACAAATTTAATATAAGGTTGTCTAAAATCCAAGGTGGTACAAAACATAATGCCATACCAAGTGAAGCAAAGGCAATTATTTTAGTTGATGACTCAGAAAAGGTAAAAGAAGTCATTAATAAACTGATTATTAATTTAAAAGAGGAGTATCGTGTAGAAGATGGCGGGCTTACTATAGAAGTTGACGAAATAAAGGTAAAAGGTGTCTACTCAAAAAAATTTAATGATGATTTGATAGATTTCATTATGATGGTACCCGATGGTGTTTATTATATGTCTAAAGACATCGAGGGTTTAGTCCAATCAAGTTTAAATAATGCTATTATTGATGAGAAAGATAATAATATCGTGATAACAACATCTGTGCGATCAGCTTCCGGCAGCTCTTTAAGGGAAATATTAAATGTTCTTGAGGTAATTGCAAGAAGGACTAATGCGAAAACAGAAGAAAATGGGTCATATCCCGCATGGCAATTTGATCAGAATTCAAAAATTCGTGAAAGGGCAGTAAAGGTATATGAGGAGCTATTCGGTAAAAAGGCAGTGGTCAGCGCTATACATGCAGGGCTTGAATGCGGACTTTTAAAAGAGATTTTACCTGATACCGACATGATAAGCTTTGGTCCGAATTTATATGATGTACATACCGAAAAGGAACACTTAAGTATTGCATCTGTGGAGAGAGTTTGGAACTTCCTTATCAAATTACTTGAAGATTTAAAATAGCTACTATAGGAGGATTTTTACATGGCAAATGATTCAAAACGATTATCTAAACAAGCTTATGGCGGTATAAAGGGAGAGGATTATATTCCTTTTATTCCAACGACTGAGGTTATGCCTGAAGCGACGGGGTATTCAATAATTATGGGTATAATATTTGCTGTTGTGTTTGCCGCAGCAAATACATATTTGGGACTAAAGGTGGGACTTACGATTTCGGCAGGCATACCTGGGGCAATTCTTGCAACGGGACTGTTAAAATCAATATTTAGGAGAAACAGTATATTAGAGGCGAACTATGTGGCATCACTTGCAGCAGTGGGAGAATCCATTGCCGGAGGTATTATATTTGTTTTACCGGCTATTATACTAATTGGCTATAATCTTTCGCTCATTACCGTTGCATTAGTAACAGTTATAGGCGGAATTATGGGAGTTTATTTTATAACCCCGGTTCGAAAATATTTGATAGTGCAAGAACATGGAAATTTAATATATCCGGAATCCATGGCTCAAGCCGAGGTTTTAGTAAATTCAAATCAAGGCGGTCAAGGGTTTAAATCTGTTTTAAAAGGACTTGGAGTTGGACTTGGTTATAAAGTGTTATCCGGAGGATTAGGTTTGTGGAGTGAAACTGCTACATATACAATCGTTGCTTATCAGGGAACGATGATAGGTATAGATACCTTAGCGTCTTTGTTGGGTGTTGGCTTTATAGTTGGAACGAGCACTTCAATATTAATGTTTGCAGGTTCTGTTGTAGCATGGCTTGGATTTATTCCGCTTATTAAATTTTTTGGCACTTTTGCACCTGAACCTATCTTCCCGTCCACAATCCTGATTTCTGAAATGACTGCAACCCAAATTTGGTCTAACTATATTAAATATATCGGAGCAGGGGCAGTGGCTATGGGAGGGTTTATATCTTTGGCAAGATCGCTGCCTACCATCATATCATCCTTTAAGGAGGCAATGGGCGGTTTTGGC
>DAMAEI010000005.1:45380-54866 GCA_031997345.1 Sedimentibacter sp.
AAGCACCAATTATATGGGTTTTGGCGGCAGCTATATTTGGATTTTTGCTTACTTGGTTTGTTCCTTCAATAAAAGCAGGCCCGGTTGGAGCAATACTTGTGGTGTTCTTCTCTTTCTTCTTTGCAGTAGTATCGGCAAGAATGGTTGGAGTAATCGGCGCAAGCAACAATCCGGTTTCCGGTATGACTATTGCGACACTTCTTGTTATTGCCTCAGTGTATAAAGCTATGGGAGCAGCAGGAACGGAAGGAATGAGAGTTGTGCTTTTAGCGGCAGGCATAGTTTGTGTTGCTATAGCAGTTGGCGGAGGTGTGGCTCAATCATTAAAAGCAACATATATTATCGGAGGCAGTCCTAAAAACATTCAACATGGTATGTTTATATCATTGGCTATTGCATCTTTTATGGCAGGAGCCACTGTACTCCTTTTGCATAGTGCTTACGGTATAGGTTCAGAACAAGTTACAGCACCACAGGCAACACTTATGAAGTTGATTGTTGAAGGTATAATGACAGGTAAGCTTCCCTGGACTCTTGTAATTATAGGAGCAGTAATAGCATTGTTTTGCGCACTTGCAGGACTTCCCATATTGGCGGTAGCCTTGGGAATTTATCTGCCTATTACATTAAATAGTGCTATATTCTTTGGAGGTCTTATACGTAAATTTGTGGAGCTAAGGTTTAAAGCACATGAAACAAACAGAGATGATGCAGTAGAAAGAGGAACATTGATTGCTTCAGGTCTTGTGGCAGGAGATGCCATAACCGGTATAATAATCGGAGTTTTCGCTGCACTTAATTTAAGCATTGATGTGTTATCCGGCATCATAACAAACGATGCTTTAAGAAATTTAGTGAGTTTGGTAATATTTGCAGCACTTGCAGCATGGTTATACAGCTACTCTTGCAGAGTTAAAAGGAACAGCTAATGGCAAATAAAATTAATAAGCATAAGTTTACTGACACTGATAACAGACATGGCAAAGATGAATACAATTTTGTGCTATATGTCCCTGAGGTAACACATAATGATTGGCAGATGGTTGATGGAAAGGTGTTATTAAATTTCAAAGTTAATAATCCTATAACAAAATTTGTTGGTTTTATGATAAAGAAGGAACCAAACAAAGATATGCTATTTGATGATATGTGTACTTCCGTATGGCTTTTGATAGATGGTAAGAGGTCGATTTACGAAATTGCAAGAATTCAAAACCATAAAACAGGTGACGAATTTAAAGAGGATCTAAGACGGCTTATAGAATTTATTAAATATATATCAAAACAGGGTTGGATTAGATACAAAAGAGTAAAAAAATGCGAAGAAATATAAAAAAGGTCCGTCTCCAATTTTGGGGATGTGCAGTTAAATAATATAAAAAAGGTCAATCGTATGATTGACTTTTTTTCGAATCGGGATGACAGGATTCGAACCTGCGGCCCCAAACACCCCATGCTTGTGCGCTACCAAACTGCGCTACATCCCGAATACTTTACTATTATAAACAATAAACACGTATTTGTAAAGACTTAAAATTTTAATAATTATAAAATTTCCGATGATCTTTTGATAATTTTTTTATATTTAAGGCGAATTCCGCCGCCCTGTTCCTTATGTTTTCCACCTTTTCAATTTCACCGGGGTCGTTGGCCGTTTCCATCAATGCAAATTTAGGAGGAAGCATGAAGGTTTTGTTTATGTTCAACGAGCTTATGAGCTGCTCTGCAATTATGTCGCTGCCGCTGAAGCCTGATACTATTATTGAATACATGTATTTGTCATAAAATTTTACTTTTCTGAACAGCGCCGTCAGTCGGTTTATAACTGCGGATAAATTGGCGCTTATTGAATCATTGTAGTTTGGGCACAGCATTATGAGTATGTCACAGTCTATTATTGCGGGATACACCTCTTCAACCATTATTCCCCCGTAGAAGCAGTTGTTGCTCTGGGAATAGTGCTTGCATGCCTTGTATGGGCAACCCTTGCAATCTCTCACCGAACCATTTTCAATATGTATTTCGTTTATATTACAGTTTGTTAAATTATCCTTCACCATTTTCCACAGGGAGAATGTGTTGGATGTTTTGTAGTTTCCCGCATGAAGCGTCAATATATTAGGATTATCCAGCCTGTTCATCTGAAAGTCCATCAGGCGCTCAACAACAGTCCTGGTTTCCTGAATACATATTTCCTCAAGGCTTAAATGAGGTGATATCTTTTGTTGAGTATTATAATTTCTCAACGAACCGGTTGCCTCCGATACAGGCCTCCCCGGAAACATACAGCCTGCCATGTTGGCATAAAGGATAATCTTGCGGGCAACATCTCTTGAATGCAGCTCATTATTGCTGCTTATCAATACGCTTCCCACCGAATTTTCCATAAATGTGCTGCCCGACATTTTAATTTTCTCCAGCATTCTGAAAAGCTCTATATTTATGCCGGAATCCCCCAATTCTGCTGCAAAAATTACCCTCTTATTTCTTAAATCCTTGATGTTATCTGCCGTTGTTATAACACGCAGACAATAGCCTTCCATACCGTAGCACAGCATGTTTTTCAGCCTTTCGGATATTTCTCCCGGAACTAAAGCCGTTAATTCCTCCAATACTCTCCCCTCCTTGTTTCATTGGACTTGCTTCATCAAATTACCGTATGTTACCTTCAACCGTTTAAAAAGCTCGTCATGAATTTCCGTTTTTTCTATTTCCAACCCCGACGGAAGATTTCTGTTTTTTGCTCCCATAAAAACCCCGCCAAGGTAGTTGCAGCTGTAATGCCATTTGCCCTCAAGAGTACATGCTATGGAAATAGCTCCCGATGACAGCGCTGGAGCTACATATGGCTTGAACCCTGTTTTGCGCACCTCTAAATTTGCCTCAACCGCAAGCTTCGTGAGCTCACGGGATAATATATCGTCGTAATTTGTAATGCTGTTTGCAATAACTAAATCCTTGCCGTGAGGACCGAATGCTCTTCCCTCTTTTAAATAGGCTGTGTATTTTTCATCCTTACGAGCGTAGTACACCGCTCTTGCATTCATCACACCAAGTCCGTAGCCCTTAATTTGCTCCGGTGCCAACACCCCTCTGCTCTCCTTAAGAACTGTTGAGCACAGCAAATCCACCGGGTCGGAAACCACGGCGAAAATTCCCTTGAAGTTTTGTTCCGCAGCCATTATTGCATATTCACTGATGAGCTTTGCATTTTCTTCAAATAGAACCATTCTCACATCAATATTTTCCGAGCCAACAGGCGGAACTCCCTTGGATGCGCAGAAAACAAACATGTCGCAGTCAAAGAGGCTGCCCTTTTCTATTCCGCAGACCTCGGGCATTGCATCATATTCAAAGGGAAATGAAGTCTGGTTCATTTCATATTCCCATCTTTTTATTTTATCCGGGCTTCTGTCATATATACCTATGGACTTAACGGATGCTCCTCCTATAAGTCTGAGCCCTGTGAGCAGTGTGCTTCCCACATCTCCCAGAGCAAGTATATTCACCGTCTTCTTTCCCGGCCTTTCAAACGTCAGGCATTTTTCCCAGCCATCATAGCAGGTATTTACGGCCTTGATTTTTCTTTCTTCAATAAGCCTCAGTATATTACCGGGAACATTACTTTCCGAGATTTTTAATTTTAGGAAATCAAGATTTTCTTCCTGCATATACAAATCTGACGAATGTGCCACGGCATAGGATTTCTTGGATTTAGTCCTGTCAATCCTGTACAGGAAATAGAGCTCCTCCAAATCATCCGGTATACTGTATGTTTTTTCATATTCATAAATGTCCTCAAATGAGAACAAAAATTTATCGCCATACGTGTAATAAAACATTATTTTATTATCCTTTCAAGCTTTATCAGGTTTTCAATGCTTGCATCCATATAGTTGGACGCTTCCTTATTAAGATCGTAATATATGTTATCGCCAATATACGGCAGTCTCGGAGAAACTAAAACCTCACCCAATCTTTTAACTGTCAGCTTCTTCTCATAAAGCTCCTGATATTCAGACTCCAATGTCTGCAGTATGAATTTTGCGTTCTCAAGACTCACCATAGACAGGTTAAATATCGCTTCCTTTGATGCTCCTCTTATATACATTGGCGAATAGTACGGCAATATAAGGTTGATTGACGGTATCAGGTTCATGATACTGTCGTTGTTCTGCCACATTCCGTCTCCGCCCAGGAACGGGTACATAAGGTTTTCGTTAAACCACAGCCTTAGGTTAGGTATAAAGTATGCATAGTCGTAATCCCTGCCCTGTATTTCCATCAGGTCCTTCCCTCTTCCGGACATAATTCCCACTATAATTTTCTTTACATTGACGTCATACCTTTTTAGAATAGGGTCAACCTCTTTGATTCTGTATCCTTTGTGAAGCAAATCGTCAACAAGAATCACAGGTCTTTCAAATGACTTTATAGTCTTGACCTGAATTTCTATGGGTGAATAAAAAGGATATTCTGTAATTCTAAATGTTCTTGCATCAGGTGAATAAACCTTCTCCGTGTGAAGTGACTTTGTAACCGTGTTGGGTACAACCATACCCTTTAAAATGTTTCCGAATGGCACACACATGTTTTCACCTAAAATCCTCGGAACCTGCACCTCATTGCTCACATTGTTCATGCTGCATATTTTATTTATAAGAGTCTGATTTATCATATCATTATCCATTGATAAAACAAGTGAACCTGGATAAAGTTCCGTCATGGATTTTTGCAGCCTCTTTCTTGCAACCGCAATGGCTTCGTGTACTCTTTCATTTGCGTTTAGGGGTTCTTTTAAAAAACTTTCCATATTCAGCGTCAGACAAATTGGAAACTTCATATCCACGGCATACACCGATGTGTTAAGCGCTTCATCGTAAACTTTGGTAAACCCCTGCAGCTCAAGCGTTTCAAGAACTGCATCAGAGTTTATGTTTGACATTGTATTGTAATAAAGAGCATAGGTGAAATCATTCTTAAGGCAGTATGCAAGCGTCTCCGTCAACAATATCTGCTCCATATTGTCATATATCCTGCTTGGGTTTATAAAAATGCCGTCAATTATTATGATTCTTCCCGCAGTTCTCTCACGCACATAGTTTGCTATATACTGGCTCTGGAATTCGCCATATACCTCTGACGAGCTTATTTTATGAAATGCCGAGAAGCCTATGAGCTTGTTCCCGTTCTTGCTGTCCCTTATTACAAGAAGCCTTATTTTTTTCGAAATTAAATCCTCCCCTATATTTTCATACAGATTTGTGTGCATGAAAATATAATGCCCTATTTCATCCACAATTTTCTGGCTCAGGTCTTCTATTATTTCTATTGTAAATGGTTTTGATTTCAGCACCGCCTTGTTCAAAGGTTCTCTTGTATAGAGATTTCTGTCATAAATGAAGCTTTGAGCAAGTGAATCAATTAAATTTGATACATCTCTGTTGCTGTCTATGTTGTCTCTTATCTGAGTCGAGCTGATATCCTCCAGGTACAGCGGGAGCTGCAGCTCCACCATGGACCCTTTGATTCTGTTCTTAGACTCCTCTGCCTTTTTGAGTGCAGCCGGAGATGAGTCGTCCTGGGTACGCTTAAATACAATATGGCTGAAGCTATGAATGGAGTTTTTAGTCGGCCTTGCTTTATATGCCGTCGCATTCTGTATTACATCGCTTCCCACCACAATAAATATATCCTTGCCCGGGAAAAGAGATTTCAATATTTTAAGGTCATTGGTACTTGACATGTTTATGGGTGAATCGTCAGGGAACAAGAACACACCCAGTTCATCAGCTATAGACATATTGATTATCTGCCTGCGTATCATCCTCGGCTGAACCTTTTTCGACCATGAAAATTCATCCACAGACAAATACACCTCGTATCCAAGGTTTCTTATGGCTGTAACAATTCCCTTATGGCTCATCGAAAACGGATCAAATGTGCCAGGGAAAAATGCAATATTTTTGTTTACTTCTATATCAAAGTCTTTGTAGTAAAATTCATAATCACTTATAAACCTGTATATGTGGTTGAAAGAAGAAGAGTTGTTGAAGAAAAACAAATCGCCAAGCTCCTTCTCATTTATTAGTGTCAAAAGCTTTTTATAAATCATACAGAATATATTGTGTTTTTCCTTGAGTTGTAAAATTTTAGAGCCAAAGATATACTGACCTATTACAAGAAATGTCTCCTGCTTAACCTGAGTATTGTAATTTGCAAGTCCGCTCAGTATTATTCCAAGCATCCTCTCCAGTCTTTTAGCGTAGCTTTCATCATCCTCATTGAATCTGTCTTTATATTCCGGGTAATATTGAATCACTATGCCGAATGTATTTATTACAAGAGCGCTGGCCCTGGGGTTTGTTCCCTTGTATATGTTATTTAAATCAAGTATGCATTCCTCCAGCTCCTTTGGAGGCAAAAGCATCATAAAACGTCCCAGGTATTCCGGAATATACTTGGCATATTGAAGCTCATCTATTTCAAGTCCCTTGAAAAGCTCAACCGCAATTTCATTTCTCTGTTCTATTGAAAGCAGAGGACCTATGCTTACCAGCGAATTACCCGCTTTGTTTCTCACAGATTCCTTGGCGCTAACCTTTACCAGGTTAGCAAGATGTGTCGCGGTCTGTAGCATGGTGACTTCATTCTTGTCTTTTATATTCTCCATTATGTAATCTATGCTGATGGTCTTTACATTCCACGGAGTTGCCGCCTTCAGGTTGTTGAGAAACAAATCCGAAGCCTTGTACCTGCTGCTGTTCATCAGTTCATTATATCTGTCTGTAATTTCAGACGGCATATCCAAATTTTTTGCAATTTTATACTTTAAATAATTAATGCACAATCCGTCATTTTCATTAATCACCGAAACATAGTCAGATATCCTTCCGAGAGATGCATTAATCATATCCTTTTTAGCCGCAACCATATTTAGAAACTGCACTGCCATGAGCCTTATGTTATGTGCAGGATTGTCCAAAGAATCAAAGGCATATTCAAGCAAAAATCTAAGCTGCTCATCCTCATATAAATTCAGAGGTATGCTCAAGAAGGAATTTAGAGTACTGAACCTTGCCACATCATTTGCTTCAACAGTTCTCAGATTGTTTACAAATACATCGATATATATCTTTTTATCCTTGTTCTTACTTGAATTTATGGTAGCATCAACAAATATCCTCAGCGAATATCCAATCCACTCCTTGTGATTTTCTGTCACCTTGTGTCCAGGGTCAATAAATAGATTCAGATATTTTTCCCACAAAGAAATTTCCGTAACCTCTTCCCCTAAGTATGGCTTGACATCATCCGGAAGCTCCTTTGAATATTCCAGGTCAAATGACACTATAATATTTCCCATAAGACCCGCAGCCTGACGTCTTATGTCCCCTTCTCTGTGAACAAGCATTTCATACAAAAAGCTGAGTGTAAACAGTTTTTCCTTCTGTGACAAATAAATAGAATATTCATCAAGTATATTTAAGTATGCTCTTAAATTCTGCCAATTCTGCTCACTTCTCGCAGATTCTATCATACTTGAAAAAACAACTTCATTGTTGAGCTTGCTCATGAGGGACGTATTGTGTTCAATAGCCATATACTTGAAGTTCTCAACCACCTCATATCCGTCGAGAAGAGCATAGTCAATAAAAGCCGAAGGGGTTGGCTCGTCAGCCTTAAAATCTGTATTTATTCCTTCGTGAACCATGTAGTTTTCAAAATCCTTCAGCTTTGAATAAACCCTCTGGTATCTTTTTTCTTTTGCTTCGTCCACGTTGTCAAGCTTATCAAGAATTATCTGAAACGATTCGTTCAAATCGTAAATATGCATTTCAAAGCCATTCTTGGCTGCCCTATTCTTAACCCTGAAATCAGCATAAATGAGAATCAGCGATTCCATGGGCAGATTTTCAAGCTCCAGATCCCATGTAGAATGATTTGTCGCAATCAGTCCTATCCCCGGCATGTTGTATTTTGTAAACCATTGATCCGTATAGTAATAATGCAGGTAGGGAACTCTCCTTTTTTCCAGCCCCTTACATCCATACTTTCCTATGTCATGTCCTGCCGCAGCTCCGGATACAAGTCCGAGATTAACATGTATGCCGACCTTCTTCAGCTGCCTTGCAACATGCATAGCAACATAGTGTACAGCGGCCACATGGTTCAGAGTGTTAAATCCGTTAACCTCATAATCCAGCATCATCAGTTCATAAATATAGTTTTTCTCAAATTTATCAATAAAGGAATTGTATTCATCGGAATTGGGTAAATCTTTTATTTCATCGTCGGACAAGAAATTGAAGTCTGTAAATTTATCGAATATTCCGCTATTTTTACCATGGCGCAGGATTGTTTTAAGTATTTCGAGATATATCAGAACGCCGCTTTCGTATTTTGAGAAAAGCTTTATTGTTGTAGCATCGGGAAACGACTTATTCAGCGCATATTGGAACACATACGGTAGCCAGTCCTTCGGGCATTCAGAACATATATTATTCAATATGTCAGAAGTTAAATCCAAAACATCGCTGCATAATAAATGTTTTTTATTTATAAGTATGAGAAGATTGCTGACAAATTTTTTATTGATTATGAAGGATTGTATCTTTTCTTCCGTAATATTTATCTTTTTTAAGAATTCCTTTTTTGTAAGGCTTTGTAATATTTCCTTATGAAGCTCATTTAACATAAATCGGCTCATGTTATACCCCTTAAAATAAAGATTTCAATAAAGAATTATATCACATAAAGCTGTATATTGCAATAATTTCATTAGAGACTGCATCCGCATAATAAAACAATATCTTGAAAAAATTTCAGCAACGTATTATATTAGTATAATAATACCAAAGGAGGTTTATATGTATTTTTTAACTTATTTATACCAAGACAAGGAATGCGTCGGCTTTCTGAACAAAGAAAAAAAAGGAATCATACCAGCTTCAGCTGTCTTCTCAAAGCTGGGCGAGGCAATTCCTTCAGACATGATATGCCTTATTGAAGAATTTGAAAATACGGATATGGACAGCGTTGAAAAAATACTTTCTGCACTGGACACAGAATTATCTCTCGATGATGTGAAAATTATGGCACCCATACCTTATCCTAAAAGAAATGTCATTTGCTTAGGCAAAAACTATCTGGACCACGTCAATGAAGTGGGTGGACTTAAAAACGTCAGTGCGGATATCCCGAAAAAGCCAATATATTTCAGCAAAATTGCATATCCGGCCATAGGTCACGGAGACTGTGTTGATTCTCACAAGGATTCTACAAATGAGTTGGATTACGAAGTGGAGTTGGCTGTTATCATAGGGAAAAAATGCAGAAATGTGACCGCGTCAGAAGCAGAGGATGTTATATTCGGATATACAATTGCAAATGATATTTCAGCAAGAGACCTGCAGCAGGAGCACACACAGTGGCACAAGGGCAAATCGCTTGATACTTTTTGTCCCATGGGACCTGTCATCGCTC
>DAMAEI010000005.1:54876-58383 GCA_031997345.1 Sedimentibacter sp.
AAATCAAGCATTCCTTTTCCTCCCGCACTTGAAATCAAATGCTATGTAAACAAGGAGCTGAGACAAAACGGAAAGACAGAGCAGCTTATATTTGACATTCCTGCAATAATAAGCGACCTTACCTCCGGAATAACCCTGTATCCCGGCGATATTATACTGACCGGAACCCCGGCAGGAGTAGGAGCGGGTTTCAAGCCACCCAAATACCTGCTGCCCGGTGATACTTTAGATTGTGTAATAGAAGGAATAGGAACTCTTTCAAACACAGTGAAATAATTTGTCGCAATATATATCCGCTTCAAGGGAAATTATTTAATGCGGATTAGTATTACATAATATTTTCAAGGGACAAACATTCATTTTCCTTGATTATATTGAATAACACCCTCAAGTGCTCAAGCTCTGCTTGAGCCATTATTTTTTCACGATTCTTTATAAATACATCAAGCTTTTTTATTGATGAATCTATATTGTCTATATCACTCTGGTTAATGAAATAAATCCACAAATTTCTTGTATCATCCCATTTTTCGCTGTAGTGAAGCATGTCATCCTCGGCTTTTTGCCACTGCTCTTTCTTAATCAATCCGGCCATTGCATCAAGCTCTTCATAGTAGTAATTTGTTGTAGGTTCAACCGATGTATAATGAAACCAAATCCATAGAAATATCAGCAAAAGCATCACTGTTAAAGATATAACCACCATTCTCATAACTACCTCTCATAAAAAATAAATTTTTCATCTTCATCAACAAAGCCGTATAAAACCTGTTTTGGCTTCAGCTTCTTTTTCTTAAGTTCCTTTTCAAAATCCTCACAAGAAATATTGTACTTGCTGAAATTGTTATGCATTACCTGGCCATCCAATATGGTTGCTATGGGAATTCTCTTGCACTTTGTTCCCGGAGGAGCATCGGGAGCAATTACGCTCATTTCTCCGTTTGTCTCAAGTATCAGATAATCTATTTCTTCTATATTGCAGTACCCCTTAAGCCTCATCTGACCCAGTACATCATTCACATTAATCCTCAATTTGTTCATGGCCTTAGTATTAAACTGTCCATGATCCAGTATTATGGTGGGAGTGCCGCATATAACTTTTCGCGCGCCGTTACTCTTCAGGGTGATATACGATATAAGACACTGCAGAAACATTATGGTTGCTGTTGCCATAAAACCGTGTATAAGCGGTGCCCCCAAGTCCTCCATGGGCATTACCGCAAGCTCTGCAAGCATAAGGGAAACCACCAGATCAAAAGGCTGCAGCTCTCCAAGCTCACCCTTTCCCATAATTCTCATCGAAACGAGCAGGATACTGTACAAAATAACAGCTCTTATAGCCACTATAACCATTTTTATTTCCACCTCAAAATCATAATTATATTTAGTGTCTCCATGGCAGAATATTTTATGCCAAAATTAAAGCGCCCAAAATTTGGGCGCTTTACATTTTCAGCAATTATACAGCTTTGTTTATTACATTTTTCAGTTTCGCAAAAATCATTCTTCCTGCTGCAGTCTGGAGTACGCTGGTCACCGTAACCACAACAGAATCTCCTATACACTTTTTACCACCTTCAACAACAATCATTGTGCCGTCATCCAGATAGGCCAGACCCTGACCCGATTCCTTCCCGTCCTTCACAACCATTACCGTCATTTCTTCTCCGGGGAGAACTACAGGCTTAACCGCATTTGCCAGCTCGTTTATATTCAGGACATCTACTCCCTGGAATTCGGCAACCTTGTTCAAATTGAAATCATTTGTTAAAACTTTTCCCCCAAGCTCCTTTGCAAGTTTGAGAAGCTTTACATCAACTTCAATATTGTCTCCGTAGTCTTTTGATTCAATCACTACATTTACATCATCGTCCTTCTGAAGCAAGTTCAGTATATCAAGACCCCTTCTGCCCCTGTTTCTTTTCAGACTGTCTGAGGAATCTGCTATATGCCTCAGCTCCTTAAGTACAAATTCAGGTATTACCAATGTTCCTTCTACAAATCCAGTCTTACATATGTCTGAAATTCTTCCGTCAATAATTACGCTGGTATCAAGAATCTTTGGAGAAATCATTTCTTTCTTTGCATTTTTGTCTTTTTTCATTGTGCCGCTTTTTTTAGGGTTTATTTGCGGGAAGATGACATCGTCTTTCTTCCTTGTGGAAATTTTTATTCCCAGATAACCAAAAATCAAATATGACAAAATCGAAACAATTGTTCCCACATACTTAATATCCGAAAATGGCTGACTTATGAGGAATGCTATAATAAATCCCACTATGAGCCCCATTGCACCCCAAATAATATCTGATGTAGAAAATTTGAGAAGTTCTCTCTCAAATGCGCCGACAATACCAAGACCAACCTTTTTGATTTTAGTTGATAAAAGAAAAAATATAATTCCAAAGACTATGCTGATACCAATAATTGCTAAAATGTTTTGAAAACCTGTAAATTTAAGAAGATCGTTTTGGTTTAACAACACTCCCGTGAAAGCACCCAGCAATGCTCCGACGGTAGTGATTACCGCTTTTACAATTTTATCTATCATTTACTCACCTCCTTATCAGTATACCCATATATTTCTACATTATTAAATGTAACACATTTTTTGTTATTTGGCTATACTATTTTGTCTAAATTATATTTAATTATTATTAAGTTTAGCTTAATTTTAAAGCAATATGCACTGAAGCATTGTCTTTCACTATTGCTTCAGTGCATCCTCATTAGTAATATTTTCCAAAAATTCCTGTATTCCTTTACCGTCTTTGTTTGTAGATAATGCAATTTCGCTGACTAGCATCTGTTTCGCGCTGACAAGCATTTTTTTCTCTCCGGTTGACAAACCTCGCTCCCTGTCTCTGTATGTCAAATCTCTGACAACCTGCGCAACTTCAAATATGTCTCCTGTCTTCATCTTAATCATATTATCGCGAAATCTTTTGTTCCAGTTTGAGTCATTCAATACTGCACTCTGCCTTAATATATCATATACCCTCTCTACGGCTTCCTCATCGATTACGTTTCTGAGCCCTATGTTGTTAACATTGTCCACAGGTATCATCAGTTTCATTTCACCTACCGGCATCTTAAGCACGTAGTAGCTTTTTATTTCCCCCAGTATTTCCTTTCGCTCCACTGTTTCGATAACACCGGCCCCATGCATTGGATACACTACCTTATCACCTAAATTAAACATTATGCTACCTCCTTATGTTTAGTATACACCATTCAGCAACAAATGTCAAATTAGTTATTATACCTTGGCGACATAGCATTGTCAATATAAAATATTAAAAAAATTATTACAATTTCAACTTATTTTTCAAGAAATTTATTAACGATAAAAGGCTGCGCTTGCAGCCTTTTAGTATTGTTATATTTTATTATTTTTTCAGTCCAATCGCTTCCTTGCATGCCTTAACAACATCATCTGCCGTGAGATTGTACTTTTTCAACAAATCAGCCGGTTTTCCCGATTCTCCGAATGTATCCTTTACTCCC
>DAMAEI010000005.1:58393-58942 GCA_031997345.1 Sedimentibacter sp.
TCTTTTAACCGGAACCATGCATGTATCTGACAGGGCCTCCAGAACCGTGCTGCCTAATCCGCCGATTATGCTGTGCTCCTCAGCCGTAACCACAGCTCCCGTTTCACTTGCCGCCTTTACGATTATGTCCGCATCCACAGGCTTAATAGTATGAATGTTTATTACTCTTACGTTAATTCCTTCATCAGCAAGGATTTTTGCGGCCTTCAAAGATTCCTGCACCATAATACCTGTAGCTATTATAGCTGCGTCGTTGCCACCTTTTAGCTCAACACCTTTTCCAATCTCAAACTTGTAATCAGCATCATAAATATCTTCAACAGCCATTCTTCCCAACCTGATGTATACAGGTCCTTCGTACTCTGCAGCCTTAATTACAGCCTGCTCCGCCTCTATGCAATCAGCAGGGTTTATTACAGTCATATTAGGGATTCCTCTCATAAGGCTCAGATCTTCTATCGCCTGATGTGACGCACCATCCTCGCCCACTGTTAGTCCGGCATGAGTGGCGGCTATTTTAACATTCAGCTTCGGATATGCCACAGTGTT
>DAMAEI010000005.1:58952-62023 GCA_031997345.1 Sedimentibacter sp.
AAGCTCTTCCTGCGGCAAACATTGCAAAGGAGCTTGCAAACGGGATTTTTCCCGCCAAGGACATCCCCGCGGCAGTACCTATTAAATCCTGTTCTGCAATTCCCACATTGAAAAATCTTTCTGGACTTACCTTTTTAAATTCAGAGGTCTTTGTCGACCCTGACAGGTCGGCATCAAGAACCACAACATTTGGGTTTTCCGCCGCTAATTTCTTCAACGCTTCACCATAAGCCTCTCTGGTCGCTTTTGCCATTACATGCACCTCCCTAATTCATCCATTGCATTGCAGTATTCTTCGTCACTTGGAGCCTTTCCGTGCCATGACGCTTGGTCCTCCATAAATGAGCAGCCTTTTCCCTTGGTTGTTTCGGCAATTATTACAACGGGCTTACCTATTACTGTCTTTCTTTCTTCAAAAGCTCTTTCTATGGCATCAAAATCATGTCCTTCAATTTTAATTACATGCCATCCGAAAGCCTCCCACTTTTTATCTATGGGCTCCACAGTCATTACATCATTATTTCTGCCGTCTATCTGAAGACCGTTGTGGTCTATGATTGCTGTAACATTATCCAGCTTGTAATGGCTTGCCAGCATCGCTGCCTCCCAAACCATTCCTTCCTGCATTTCACCGTCTCCCAGAAGAGCAAACACCCTGTTTTTCTTGTTGTCCAATTTGAATGCCAATGCCATGCCGTTAGCGATGGAAAGTCCCTGCCCCAGTGAGCCTGTGGACGCTTCAACTCCCGGAAGCTTTCTCATATCCGGATGCCCCTGAAGCTTTGAATCTATTTTCCTCAATGTTCCCATTAAATCCTTGCTTATGAAGCCCTTCTCCATAAGCACAGAGTACAGAACCGGAGCACCGTGCCCCTTTGACAGAACAAATCTGTCTCTGTTCTCATCTGCAGGATCCTCTATATTCATTTCCTTGAAATACAAATATGTAACAATTTCAACCGCTGAAAGCGACCCGCCCGGATGACCTGATTTAGCCTCATGAATCATGGTCAGTATGTTTTTTCTCATATTAAGGGCGATACCGCATAATTTTTCCTTATCCATTAAACCATTCCTCCTCTTATAGTGTTCTAACTGTTTCCCAGTCCTTCAAAAACTGCTCTATTCCTTTGTCTGTCAGCGGGTGCTTTGTCATTTGCTCCAGAACCTTGAATGGTACCGTCGCAATGTGGCATCCCAGTCTTGCAGCCTGCGTTACATGCATAGGGTGCCTGATGCTTGCTGCAATTATTTCCGTATCAATATTGTAGTTGTTAAATATGTCAACTATTTCAGCTATTAGATCCATGCCGTTGTTGCTTACATCATCCAGCCTTCCCACAAACGGACTGACATAGGACGCTCCTGCCTTTGCGGCTAAAAGAGCCTGCCCTGCCGAAAAAATCAATGTTACATTTGTCTTTATGTTTTCACTGTGAAGAACCTTCACAGCCTTCAGGCCTTCGGTTGTCATTGGTATTTTAATAATTATATTTTTGTGTATCTTCACAAGCTCAACAGCCTCTTGTATCATACCTTCAGAGTCAAGGCTGATAACCTCTGCACTTATAGGTCCGTCAACTATTTGTGTTATTTCCCTTACAACCTCTTCAAACACTCTTCCTTCCTTTGCTATTAAGGACGGGTTTGTGGTTACACCGCAGATAACACCCATGTCATTCGCTTTTCTTATTTCATCCGCATTGGCCGTATCAATAAACAGTTTCATTTTCTTCCTCCTACTCAATTATTCTATTTCTTTAACTATATCTCTGCCACCGAACAACACCTTGAGCATAAACATCGGCAGCAGCACCTGACGCTTTATTCTTTTAGGTTCCTTTATCAGACGATAGAACCATTCCAATCCTAATTTGATGAATATTTCAGGAGCTCTTTGTACATTTCCGGCAAGCCCATCCAGTGTACCGCCATTCCCTATTATTATTCCCGCATTAATTTTATCCCTGTTGTATTCTATCCACCGCTCCTGTTTTTTAGCGCCGAATCCAACGAACAATATATGAGGTTCGGCTTTGTTAATTTTCTCAATAACCTCCCGCTCCTCTTCGTGACCGTCCATTCCAAGATGAGTTCCCTTGAAATACCCATGCATACTTCCCGCTATATTTATTCCGGGATACTTCTCATGTATGTTTTTCATGGCTGTTTCCGCAACGCCCGGCTTACCTCCAACAACAAAAAGCTTTAACTTCTGCTCATCCGCATATTTCAGCATGTTAACCGACAAATCGTAGCCCGCCACCTTTTCCTTTAATGGATGCTTCTTGATTTTAGATGCATAAATCAATCCTATTCCGTCAGGAACATTTATGTCGGATTTGTTTATGAGCTGCATAAATTCATCGTCATTCCTGCACATCATTACAAATTCGGTATTGGGTGTGTAAATTACATATTGCTCACGGTTCGAAATTTTGCTTTTTATAATTTCCATCGCTTCATGCATGGATTTGTTGTCAATCCTTACACCCATAATGCTCAATTTATTCATGGCTATATTTCCTTCAGTATTTTATTATTTATCTTAATGAGCTCCCTCAGGC
The DNA here is from genome assembly GCA_031997345.1 of Sedimentibacter sp. Classification (GTDB taxonomy): domain Bacteria; phylum Bacillota; class Clostridia; order Tissierellales; family Sedimentibacteraceae; genus Sedimentibacter. The sequence goes on from DAMAEI010000005.1 coordinate 61,520, forward strand.
TTTCAACATTTGCGGAAAGCTTGGTTCTTTCGCTTTCCTCATTATTTATTTTATCAATTATCTCGTTGTACAGCATATTTTCGTCTATGTTTTCAATACTGCAGGCAACCTTCATATTTACACTGTTTGCAAAGTGGTCAACTTTGTGGTCATAGGAAACAGCCACAAAGGGTACATTTGCAGCAGCTGCAAATATAAGTGAGTGCAGCCTTACACCAACCAGCACATTCATTTCCTTTATTATATCATATGCATCGTTTGTTGTAAGTCTTTCCTTATAATAAACTGCCTTGTCTCCAATATTTTTTTCAACTTCATGAATGAGTTCCAAATCCTCATTGTAATAAAAAGGGATGAAGCAGCATTCGATGCCGTCTTCTGTGAGTCGCTGGGCAACCTTGCTTATTTTATCGCTGACATCGGCATTTTTCCAATTTCTCAGGGAGAAGCAGACCTTCTTTTTTCCAGCTGGCGCCGCATTCAAAGCATCTCCATCATGTAAAT
>DAMAEI010000005.1:62033-62515 GCA_031997345.1 Sedimentibacter sp.
ATTAATCACAGGGTCTGTGGATAGGAAAATTTTGTTTTTATCCATTCCTATACCTTCGAGGAATTCCTTGGAGTGCTTATCTCTCACCGTAATATAATCCACCATGCTCAGTGTGCTCTCAACAGCTCTTTTACTTATCTTACTCACAATTGGGCCTATGCTCTGGCTCAGCATAATTACTTTGTTACCCGTAACTTTGGCAATCCTTATTAAAAACAGATAGTAGTAGATACTTCTTTTGCTTGTTATATCCTGAAGCAAACTGCCGCCTCCGAATACGATGGCATCTGACTTCACCAGCCTATAAAAAATGGAAAATACATTATATCTGTCAATGGTATTAATATTGTATTTATTTTTTGTAGCTTCTTTATTTCCCGATAAAACAGTGATATTTTTTCTATCCGTGATTTCCAGAATTTGATTTATAGCCATTTCCAATATTGCTTCGTCACCTAAGTTTCCAAATCCGTAATATCCCG
>DAMAEI010000005.1:62525-63928 GCA_031997345.1 Sedimentibacter sp.
ACTTTTATTTGAGAGTATATATAAATTATAGAATATTTTATATAATAAATCTATTATAATCACTAATACGCAGCCTATCGCAATACCAAATCCGAGAGCAATCACAGTCCTTGCCAGCGACAAATATATGGGTGTCCTTATATGTGAAAATGTATTAATCACAGAAGATGTTCCCATTGCAGATAAAAGCATGAACATGCCAGTAAAAAACTCGGATTTTTTACCCGCTGCATATACTGCGGCAAACATTGCCGGGAATGCAATGAGAAACTCCTTCGTTCTCGGTCTTGCAAGCAATACATATTCCATGAAGTTTCTCGTAACCATCTCTATGGTTGACGGCTGAATATTTGTCTCATGGCCTGTTCTTGAAATATACACATATGCCACCGCAGCAGCTATGACCGCAATTATAGCATAGTATATTTTAATTTCATGATTTAATATTTTAATCGTTGTTTTCACAATGCTTTTAACAGATCCGTCTCCTTCATTGTTCATAAAGTATATCAAAAACATAACTGCAAATATACCAAATGGCAATATCTGAGCAAATTTAACTCCTCTGAAAATATCCATTTCAAGGAAGTATTTCACATCCGCAAGAGCCGCATCAAGGAATATGGCTCCCGCCACAGAAATTGCCATAGACACGGCCAAAATCACTGTCGAATAAGACATTACTTTCAAATTAGAACATTTTTCGGAGGATTCGTATATCTTTTTAATCTGTGACATGAAAAAATATATTCCAAGTCCTGAAAATACTACGGCTGCTCCAAAGGCAAATCCTTTTTCCGCCACTCCCCTTGCCACAAGCGGAACCAGAGCGGCAGGTATTGCACCCAGATAAAGATAGTTTGCTCTTTTATCCTTAATATTGAACATTTTAATAAACAGGAGCACTGCCGCAAGTGTAATACCGAAAGCCAGAACTCCAAGCCTCTTTGAGCCTATATGGAACTCCTTGATTGCCTCAGCCCTTCCCAGTTTTATACCATGCTCCTCAAGCCTTCCCTTCAGACTGCTGAATGTTCTTTCATATTCTGCAGCATCTGTTAAAAACTTTGTACTTTTTTCCTCTTCAAAAAACGGTTTAAAGTATATAGCTCTTATGTTACGTTCAGTAATAGCTCTGAACATTGTATTTTCAATTTCTTCAGCTCCCGGATAATTGTAGAACTTATTTCTCTGCCTTATGTAATCCCACATTGTAAATATTCTCATGGCACTATAACCTGAGTCTTCCACAAGCTTGGTCAGCCCATCACCCTCCAGATGCTCTCTTTGAGTTGAACTCTCAATGAGCCCTACCGCAATATTCTCTTCCTCAACATATTTCAGAAACTTATCTTCATTGCCAGGATATCCAAGAACCTCCTTGCCGCCAAGAATGTATATTC
>DAMAEI010000005.1:63938-64467 GCA_031997345.1 Sedimentibacter sp.
CCGTATCTCTCGTTGGCTGCTCTGTATGCATCTGTGAGCTTTTCGTTGTACGTAGGGAAGTTGATAGGTCTCAGTATAACATCCAGACCCGCATTTTTTACAAGATTAATTTTTTCATCGTCATAACCTATACCTATGTTCAAAAGCCTTGAATCCACGACCTTCCTGACTTCATACACGCCTTTTCCCTGAAGATTAATAGCCCTGTTTATTTCCCCATAATACATATCATCATTTGTACCCTTCAGAACTATGTGATAAACACCGTCCAATATTTCCTCACGGAAAAATTCTTTATCATATCTTTCCTCAAGCCCTGAAATCAGATAATCATAAAGAGACTTGTCTTCAGTAGTGACTATTACATCGTTTCCTCCGATTTCATTTCTCTGTATCATGGACACTATTTTACCGTCATAATTTTCCTGCCATTTATAATTCTTAATCATCTCAGAAGCAATTTCGGCTCTCAGCGGCTTGCCTGCTTCTATCAAGAGCTTTATTGTCTCTTCCTGTATTGAAGCTGACT
>DAMAEI010000005.1:64477-66535 GCA_031997345.1 Sedimentibacter sp.
CCAGAAATCCAAGTCATTTTCAGAGCTGTCCGCAAATTTTTTCATTTCGTTATAGTCAAGTATTATCTCCGCGGTCTTATACTGTTTTTCAATTCCCACCCTCTGATATACTGTGAAAATACCCATCAGCAATGAAAAGCAAATCAGCAGTACAACCAGCTTATCTATTTTATTTAACTTCATTTTTTCAGTTTTTCTCCTTTTCAACTTGTAATATGCAACTAATAGTCCATATTTATTTTCTTAATACGCACACAACCATCTTAACCAGAAATTCCTTTAATACAGGAAGCCTGGCTGGATATCTGAATATATTCCGGAGCGGTTCTTCCGAATAATATTCTACGTTGAATCTGCTATTCTGCAATATTGTTTTTGCTCTCTTTATAGTCATTTTATTTATGTATGAAAAATATTCCGTTCCGTCGGCTCTTTTGCCTATTCTGAATTCCATTCTTTCCTTTCCGTCAGGCAAGTCCTTAACAAGCTCCTTGTACGTTTCTATAAGAGTTTTTTCGCTGAAAAAAACATGGACCCATGGCATGCCTATGGCATCGCTGAGATGCGCCCCGTAGGGGTGATTGTACGGCGGGAAATTAAGGTACAACCTTCCGTCCTTCTTCAATATTCGGTAGCATTCCTCAAGCACCTTTTCAGGCTCATCCACATGCTCCATTGCATCATTCATTATTATGGTATCGAATGTTTCATCTTCGAAGGGAGTCTTGGATGCATCGGCACACACAAATTCAAATTTGTCCTCCATGCCGAACTTTCTTGCAAGCTGCTCCGCCTCATCCCTGTACTTCCCTAGAATTTCAACACCCACTATTCTCTCGACACCCATTGATGCATAGTAAATCGTCTTGCCTGCGGCACCGCAGCCTATATCCAGCACAACCTTGTCCTTAAACATTTCATCAATATTTGTGTGTTTCAGATAAAATTTTATTGTATCAATGCCTTTTTCATACTGCCATTCAGCATATGTTTTTTTGCCCTCGTTATTCAGGTTGAAAGGATGTACCGGCAGCTTGAACATTTTATTTACTGTCATACATAATTTCCGCATATTTTAACCCTCTTCGTCAGATTTTTATTACTTTGCAATTATATCATTTCAAAAAGCCAAATTCAATCATTTGTTACAGCTTTATTACCGCAGTGAATTATGCCTTAGGTTATTATTGGCAAATTGTACTACGGGATTTCTGTCTTTTTATGTTGAAATATTTGTTTCTTTGATATAAAATATCATTACCGCTTAAGAAATACATATAAAGGGAGTGTTCGTTTGAAAAAAATTCTTATAATAACGGTTGTGCTTATATTTGCGCTGACCACTGTAATTTTTGCAGCTCCGGGAGACACAAGCGATCCCATAGTTGTGCTCAGCTATTTGAATGACCGTCTGACAAGCCTTATAAAGGATTACGGTCTGGAAGACATCAAGGATATTAAAAAACAGGTTAACAATCTGAGTGAAAAAACTCCGTCCACAGGCGGGACAGGCACATCGTCAGCTCTTGAGATAGTTGAAATCAATGCGGGCGAAAAAATAATCGGCGGAGCAGGAACAGAGCTCATATTGAGAGGCGGAAAGGCAACCGTAGTGGGAAGCGAACTTGGCGGACTCACAAACATAACTTTGGGAAAAGATTTCGTTTCCGGCATGGATGTGGTTGCAAACAATCTTTTGATAGTTCCCAGGGATGATGGCAGAGGTGTTTACACCAACAGCTACGCCATATTCATGGTAAGAGGCTCATACGAGGTTGTAAAATAAAAAAATTAAAAAACAGCATCTGATCTTTTTAAATTATCAAAATCAGATGCTGTTATTCTTCGCTTGTTTCAATATTGTCTGTATAAAGTCCTGCAAGTCTGCCAAAAACAGCATACCTGCTTCGTTGCCGTTCATATGATAACTACATCAATTTTATTAATCTTATAATTCTCTCTTACCGGCAAGCTCTTCTATTATTTTTACAAATTCGTCATTTGCTTCATATCCCTGGAACTTCTGCTTGTTATTTTTATTGCTGAATTCGGTGTAGT
>DAMAEI010000005.1:66558-67090 GCA_031997345.1 Sedimentibacter sp.
GAAAAGTCTGAGTCGACCCAGTAGTAACCGTCCTCTTTAAAGGGCAGATCCTCCAGCAGTTCTGTTTTCTTTAGTTTATAAAGATTTGCAAACAGTCTTTTAGCATTGTCAGCCTTGGTTGAATCTCCGGGTTTAGATGATTCAAAGCTGTCTATATGTTTTATTTTTTCATGCTGATTGGTATATCTTATCCCGTTTTTGGAATAAACCCTTACATCAATATCTGAAACAGTGCTTATTGTACCGGATATCGACCTGATATCAGCCTTCATGACCTCATCAACAGCACCCGCATAATCACCTTTTCTGAAAAATGATAATACAAGTGCCACTATAGCAACAAATAGCACTATGAGCAGCATTATGCGACCATATTTTATTTTTCGTTTTCTTCCGTACACGTTTCGCCTTCTTGCCATAAATTCACCAACCTATACGTTTTATTTTAAGAAGCTTTTCAATTCTGGCTCCAAGCTCCTCAATGGTACCCTCATTGTAAATAACCTCATCTGCCAGAAGAACCTTCTTTTCT
>DAMAEI010000005.1:67100-70365 GCA_031997345.1 Sedimentibacter sp.
TTTCTATGGGCATCTGTTTATTAATTATATTCAGTACATCCTCAGGGTTTTTGTTTTCTTTAAGGGATCTCTGTCTAAGCCGTTCTCTCTGTGTTTCCGGGCTTACATATATGAGCCATATTTCGTCATACTTAAGGCCATATTCATTTTCCTGTTGCAAGTTCTCCAGAATGAGAGGAATATCAAGAAATACAGTTTCGCCACCGCTATTCTCTACTCCTTCCATGAGCTTTCGGATTACATAGACATGCACTATCCTGTTCAGATCCTTCAGACTTTCCTCGTTATTGAAAACAATGCTTCCAAGCTTCTGCCTGTTTATTGTACCATCATCATTCAATATCTCTTCCCCGAAGCGTCTCACTACTTTTAAGTATAACTCGCTTCCCTTAGTATATCCTTCATGCACAATTTTATCTGAATCAAGAACCTTAAATCCTAAATTTTTTATTATATCTACTGCTGTGGACTTGCCGGTTCCTATTCCTCCTGTTATCACCACAGTTTTTTTAGCACTATTTTGCATCATACCAGCTTCTTCCCACATTAACATCTGATTTCAGCTTGACCTTAAAGCTGTCAACTACATTTTCCATTTCTTCCTTAAGGATTTTTTTCACATCCTCAAGCTCAGGCTCATAGGCCTCTATTATCAATTCGTCATGAACCTGCAAAATAAGCTTTGACTTCATTTTATTGTTTTTCAGCCTTTTGAAAACTCCAACCATTGCAGCCTTAATTATATCTGCGGCAGTTCCCTGCACCGGTGTGTTCAGCGCAATTCTTTCCCCGAAAGAGCGTATGTTGAAATTCCTTGAAGCAAGCTCGGGAATATTTCTTCTTCTGCCGAAATATGTGGTAACATATCCGTCTTCCTTGCCGTGCTCCACAATCTCCTTCATATATTTATCTATGCCGCTGAAATAGCTCAGATAATTTTCAATGTATTGTTTTGATTCCTTTCTCGGAATATTCAGGTCCCTGCTGAGACCGTAATCACTTATCCCATATACGATGCCGAAGTTTACAGCTTTTGCCCTGCTTCTCATTTCAGAGGTCACCTCACCAATGCCTACGTGAAAAACTTGTGAAGCCGTCTTTGTATGAATATCTTCATTGTTCTCAAATGCTTCTATTAAATTCTTTTCGTCTGCGAGATGCGCCAATACCCTTAGCTCAATCTGGGAATAATCCGCGTCGCACAGCACATATCCATCATCTGCTATAAATGCCTTTCTCAGCTCTCTTCCTTCCTCAGTCCTTGTTGGAATATTCTGAAGGTTAGGTTCAGTACTGGAAATTCTTCCGGTTGCGGCAATAGTCTGGTTAAATGAGGAATGCACTCTTCCTGTTTTGCCCACAACGCTTTTTAAACCTTCAACATATGTTGAATTAAGCTTCACCGTCTGTCTGTATTCAATTATCATCCCAACAATTTCATGCTCGGATTTCAGTCTGTCAAGCACCTCAGCATCTGTTGATATTCCTGTCTTTGTCTTCTTTATTACAGGCAGCCCCAGCTTTTCAAACAATATTACAGCTAACTGCTTTGGAGAGTTAATATTAAAGTTCTCTCCCGCCTTTTCATATATTTCCTTTTCCAGTGATGCTATCTTTTCCTGAAAGTGAATTCCAAGGCCTGATATCACATTCATATCAACCTTGAAGCCGACAAATTCCATATATGCCAATACATCAATGAGAGGCAACTCTATGGAGCGGTACAGCTCTTCCATCCCAAAATTTTTGATCTCATCTGTAATCTGTTTTTCCGCTCTCAGGACTGTGTTAATGTAATTATATATGTAGGATTTCTTCCTATCCTCATCCAGTTCCTTAAATGAAAGTCTTTTTTTGCCTGTCCCTAAAATATCATTTTCGGAAGGTATTTCCTGTCCTAAATATTCGTATGCTATTTTGTCTATTGAATATGAGCTCTCTGAAGGTTCCAAAAGATATTTTCCAATTTCGGAATCAAAGGATATACCATTGAGCTCTATTCCTTTTTTCATCAAATATATGGCTTCATCCTTAATGCTGTGCCCTGCCGCATTTATGTTTCCACTTTCAAAAATACTTTTCAGTTCATTCAGCACTCTGTCTTCATCAAGCTTGTCAAAATCCAGGTAATATATATCAGCACCATCGGATATTCCGGCCGCTACAGCATTGCCATACAGTGCACTCTCTGAATCAAATAAAAACTTCAACGCAAATTTTCCGCTTTTTTCTATGCAATCTAATGCCTTTTTAATTTCATCTTCTTTATCAATGCATATTATTTTAGTCTGGTTGTTGGAAGCAGGCTCGCTTACAGAATTATTTTCAGAAATATCAAACATTGACATCTGTGACTCCGATTCTGTATGCTGCTCTTCTTCAACCACTCTCTTTTTAAGAGTTCTGAACTCAAGCTCATCATACATGCTCAAAAGCTTTTTGGAGTCCGGCTTTTGAATTCTGTATTCTTCTAGGTCAAATTCAATGGGTATATCTCTTACTATACGTGCGAGAGTCTGGCTCATGTATGCCTGCATTTTATCATTTTCAAGCTTCTCCCGCATCTTTCCCTTTATATTTTCTATATTTGCATATATATTGTCAAGGCTTCCGTATTCCTGCATCAGCTTAAGGGCCGTTTTTTCTCCTATACCGCCCACACCGGGAATATTGTCGGACTGGTCCCCCATAAGAGCCTTGAGATCCACAAACTGCTCCGGACTTATTCCATATACATCATCCATAGCTTGTAAATCCATTTCTTCCGTGTTTGTAACTCCCTTTTTCGTAAGAACCACTCTTATATTTTCATCTATGAGCTGCAGATAGTCCTTATCGCTTGTAACTAAGTAAACATCCGCACCTCTTTCCTCTGCAGCACTTGCAAAGGTTCCTGCCACGTCATCGGCTTCAAAGCCTTCTATTTCAACACATTTAATATTATGTATGTCAAGTACATCCCTTATGAGCTGAAATTGCTCAACAAGCTCATTTGGCGCCTTTGCTCTCGTAGCTTTATATTCCTTGTACTGCTCGTGCCTGAAAGATGGTTTCTTAGGGTCAAATGCAACGCATATGTATTCAGGAGAATATGTGTCTAAAAGCTTATACAGCATGCTTAGAAATCCGAAAACCGCATTTGTATACTGCCCCTTTTTCGTTTTTAAGGGAGGCATCGCGTAAAATGCTCTGAAAAGCAGGCTGTTGCCGTCTAGTATCATTATCTTGTTATTCATATAATCTCCTTTTGCTAACTTATATTATT
>DAMAEI010000005.1:70375-73912 GCA_031997345.1 Sedimentibacter sp.
GGGTAAAGTTATATTTTGTATCATATATTGGATTTTCAAACATATAATTGAATCAACGGAGGAATGTCATGAATACTTTTGAACCAAAAAATTATAATTTTTCTAATGTCAAATATTTTTCGCCCATGCAGCTCAGTGAGCACTATGTACTGTATACCAGGTATGTGGACTGCATAAACAGGGTGAATAAAAGCTTGCTTTCAAATTCAACTTATTCCATATGCAATCCAAACTACAGCGATGTGAGATCTGCCGCAAAATCCAAGACCTACTGTCTCGATGCAGTCAAGCTTCATGAATTATATTTTGAAAATCTAACCGGCAACAATACCTGTATTTCCGGTACCGCAGCATCAGTAATAAATGAAGTTTTCGGCTCTTACAGCAATTTTTTAGATAAATTCGAATGCATAGCTCTGTCAATGCACGGGTGGGTGTTATTCTGCTACGACAGATACAGCGGAGATTTCTACATATATGGGCAGGATTCTCATGACGAAGGTGTGATGCTATTTGCGGAACCTCTCATAGTGCTTGATGTATATGAACATGCTTATATGATTGATTATGGTATAAACCGGAAGGAATATGTAGAAGCATTCATTTCAAATTTAGACTTCGGCATCGTAAATAAAAGACTCCAGAATCTTAATTTATAAAATCCCTGTAACCGACTTAAAGCATATACATATAATATCGTAAACAATACTTTAAGGAGGATTGAACATGGGATTTTGCAATTGTAACAGAGTTGGCGGAGAAAGCGGATCAAGTTTACTATTCTTTTTCTTGCTGCTGGTAATTTTATTTCAATGGTGCGGCGACGATTTAGACTGCTAATAACGCATATACGAAAAAATAGAAGGTCTGGTTAAAACCAGACCTGATTATTATATACTATTTATACCTTTCAATCATAAATTCTTTAAATTTTTCTTCTATTTTAGAAAAATATCTGTCTTGCTGATACACGTAGTACAGCTTTCTTTTAAGAACCATTCCGTCCAGCTCCAGCAGGAATACTCTTCCGTCGGCAAGCTCATTCTCAACGGCTTTTTTAGGCAGCACGGCAACACCCAGATTGTTTGCAATAAACTTCTTTATTATTTCATTGTCCTCAGCCTGAATAACAGTGTTTAATTCATTGAGCTTTATGTGTTTTTTATTTAAAAAATTCTCAAATATCTGCAATGTGGCAGAACCCTTTTCTCTCAAAATAAATTTTTGCTCCATAAGCTGCTGCAACGTTATTTTAGCCGAATCGAATTCACTCCTCTTATTAGATGAGGCAACAATTACAACTTCATCCTCAGCAATGCAGAGACTTTTAATTTTTTTGTTTTTGGCAACCGTTCCGGTAAATCCAAAGCTGGTAAAGCCTTCCTCAATATTGCTGAATACCATGCCTGAATCAACCTTCTTTATGGTGTATGTTATTTCAGGATAAAGCTTGCCAAAATCAATAATTAAATCATGTATGTAGTAATCTGCGGGCATAGAACTTGTATAGACCGTAAGATTTCCATAAAGCGCATCATCATCTCTTTTTATTAACGAATATATTTTATTTTCTTCGTTCAGAACATTTTTGGCATATTTATAAAGCAGATGCCCTTCTTCTGTAGGAATAATCTCTCTGCCATTCTTTTTAAATAGCTCCGCCCCGAAATCCTTTTCCAAAAGCTGAAGCTGCTTTGATACTGCAGGCTGAGTTATGTAAAGCTTTTCAGCTGCCTTGGAAATGTTTTTTAAATTTATTACCTCAATAAATGTTCTTAAATAAGACGTGTTCATATATACCTCACTATATTGGCTGTATCCCCATGCCTATTGCTTCATGTTCGAATCCTCTTCGGGGTGATCCTATCTGTCCGTACAATACTACCGCAATCCAGTTTCCGCTTGATGTGTCGTCCTCCACCAGCATACCTCTGACAATGGTAAATGATAATCCCGCACTTCTGAGCACCTCTCCAAGCATTACCTGCCCTCTGCAATAACCGCTGAGGGCTTCTATTATTGCATGATAAAGCGCATGCTCCTCGTGGTAATTTTCTCTGATAATATCCTCACGAGATGCGGCAGTTTCAATCGCTGCCACTATCTTCTTAGCATCCATGGAGCCTGCCTGCCCTCTGTAAATAACATAGTTTTTGTCTTCATAATACTTCTGAAGCTCTTTCATGTCATCACTCAATGCAAGCAGCAGTGCTATTTTTCCTATTCCTCTCTTTTCCATCAGCTTTCCGCCTTCATGGTTAATTTAAAAGCAGCTGCATTGCAGCTGCCTTTATTATACATTAGAACGGCGAACATTCCAATATTTTTTTCTCATAAGCCAATGTATTGTTTTCAAGTTCATCGGCCTTTTCCTTATACTCTCTCACAAATTCCTCATCGTCTATTGAATCCAGGTTAATTCTCACATTCAGAATGGCTGAGAGAACAGCTGTACGAGCAAGCATTGCGGCAACCAGACCATCCGTTACGGCATTGGAGTTTCCTCTTATCACCACTGCCTCAGCCAACGGTAATATTTCATATGAAACTTGTGCCACTTCAAGCGGAACAGATGCCGCCAGCTTTGATCCTTCTTCGATAGCATTTTTTCTCGCAGATTTTTCCTCATCCGTTTCTTTCGGAAGCTTGTATGCTTCCATAACCTTGTTGTAAGCAATACTGTCCTTTTCTATGAAATCAACCAGCTTGTTTCTGAGAATAAAAGCTTTTTCTTTTACTACACTCATTTCATCTTCATGCTCGGCATATTTCTTCTTTCCAATTGTGAGCCTTGCAACCATCTCAGAAAGCGCTGCGCTCAATGTGCCGCATACGGCTGCAACACTCCCTCCTCCGGGAACCGGTTCGTTTGATGCCACCACATCGGCAAATTCCTTTAAAGTCAAATTTTTCATTGATTACTCCTTACGATTTCTCCGTTTTTAATTACCGTCTCAACTATGTTTACACCGGCATGATATGGAAGAAAGTGAATTGAGGGATATTCAAGTATGATGATATCTGCCTTTTTCCCTTTTTCAATACTTCCTATTTTACTGTCCCTTCCCAGTGCTGCAGCAGCATTTATGGTCAACGCGGTAACTATTTCTTCTATGGACATATTCATATGCAGTGCAGCAAGGGCAATAACCAGAGGCATTGAATTTGTGAAACAGCTTCCAGGATTGAAATCTGTTGCCAGCGCAACAGCACAACCTGAGTCAATCATATGTCTTCCCCTGGCAAATTCCTCCTTGAGGCAGAATGCTGTGGCAGGCAAAAGAGTGGCAATTGTATCTGATTCAGAAAGCATTTCTATTCCTCGGTCTGAAGCCTGAAGCAAGTGGTCCGCAGACGTACATCCAAGCTCTACAGCCAGCTCTGTTCCTCCCAACTGCACCATCTCATCAGCATGTATTTTTAAATTAAGCCCCAGCTTTTTAGCCTCGGTCAAAAATCGCTTGGATTGCTCCACTGTAAATACATTTTTCTCACAGAATATATCCGCAAACTCCGCAAGCTTATTGTCAGCTGCGT
>DAMAEI010000005.1:73922-74888 GCA_031997345.1 Sedimentibacter sp.
AATCATATAATCGATGAATTCCTCTTCCCTGCCCTTATATTCGGGAAGCACGCTGTGAGGCCCTAAAAATGTAGACACCACATCTACAGGATGGATTTCATCAAGTTTTTTCATCGCTTCAAGCTGCCTTATTTCTGTGTCATGGTCAAGACCGTACCCGCTTTTTCCTTCAACTGTGGTAACGCCCATAGCCATGAATTTATCCAGTCTTTTCTTTCCTGTCTCCACAAATTCGTCAAGGCTCGTATTTCTTGTGGCCCTCATGGAGCTTGTAATTCCTCCGCCTCGCTCCATTATGGACATGTAGGTGTCTCCTCTCATCCTCCATGAAAATTCGTCGGCTCTGTATCCTCCGAAAATCAGGTGAGTATGAGAGTCTATAAATCCAGGGAGCACCGCTCTGCCTGACGCATCTATGACCATGCAATCATCTGTGTTATACTTTGAAAGCACTTCATCTGTGGTACCCACATCTGTTATTATTCCATCCTCAACAACGACACATCCGTCATATATCCTTCCTATTTCAGCCATATTCTTTCCGTGCTTTGGTCCTCCCTTGCAGGTGACAAGCTCGGCGGCGTTTTTTATAATCAATCTGCTCATGTCACCCTCCTTACAGTCTGGTTTCCAGCACCTGATCGAAATTGAAATTCTCCAGCCTCAAATAATAATCTGCGGTATCAACAATTGCCTGCAATGGCACAAGCCCTACGATTTCACTTCCCACAACTGCTACTCCGTATCTTTGAGCCTCCATCTTTATTGTTTCAAACACACGGTATATTGAAGACTTTGTATAGTCCGTCAAGTTCATTGAAACCTGCACGATTCCTCTGTCCTCAAGCTCTATTCCTAACGCTTTAACAAATCTGAAGCCGCCGTTTATGTGTCTCACATTTTTCGCTATGGCATTTGCTATATCAAGATTATTTGTTGCAAGATTTACATTGTAAGCAACCAATG
>DAMAEI010000005.1:74898-77481 GCA_031997345.1 Sedimentibacter sp.
TGGCATTCTCGCTCCGATTGCAGTCACTCCTGCTGTTGGGTGAATTGTTTCGGGGCCGAAATCAGGCCTCCACATTTCATCCTTCATTTTTTCATCCATCCCCTCAAACTGTCCCTTCCTTATGCTGGCAAGGTTCTCTCTGTGAGGAGCAGACGCTGATTTTTCATATAGGAAAAACGGCAGTCCGTACAGTCTCGAAGCTTCGGCCGCAACCTCCTTGGCAAGCTTGTCGGCTTCTTCAACTGTTACGTTTCTTATTGGGATGAACGGCACAACGTCAACAGCTCCCATACGAGGATGCTGTCCCTCGTGCTTATTTAAATCTATGAGCTCAACAGCTTTTCCTATAGCCTCAATCATGACTGATTTAACAGCTTCAGGCTCTCCCACCAGCGTCACCACCGTCCTGTTGTGGTCCTCATCACTTGAATAATCCAAAAGTTTCACATCCCGCTTGCCTCTGAATACATCAAGAATTTTTTCAAGCTTTATTAAATCTCTTCCTTCGCTTATATTTGGAACACATTCTACTATTCTGTCCATAATTTCCTCCTATTTGTTATATTCCTTAAATGTTTTTTCTATAAGCTCGTCACAAGCTATGTACGGTATTGTTATGTGGTCTTGGCCTGCAAATTTGCTGTTGTATTCAATTGATGTCTCTATTGAATGCTCGTTTCTGGCCCAGTTGCGCCTTGCCACTCCCACCATTGTATCCCATGGAACAGATTTCATCAATATGTCATCAACTCTTTCGCTGCCGTCCAGCACCATTCCGAAGCCTCCGTTTATTGATTTGCTGATTCCCACTCCGCCTCCGTTGTGAAGAGCAACCAGACTCATTCCCCTTGCGGCATTGCCTGCAAAGCAGTGAACGGCCATATCGGCAGTAACGTTGCTTCCATCATAAATATTTGAAGTTTCTCTGTATGGCGAATCTGTTCCGCCTGTGTCGTGGTGGTCTCGTCCCAGCATAACAGGACCTATTTCACCATTTCTGACCATTTCGTTGAACTTCAGCGCAATGTCCCTTCTTCCCAGAGCATCCTGGTAAAGAATTCTCGCCTGAGTTCCAACAACCAATTTGTTTTTTTCCGCATCACGTATCCAGACATAGTTATCCCTGTCCTGACCTCTTCTGTCGGGATCTATAACCGACATTGCTGCATGGTCTGTTTTTCTCAGATCTTCGGGCTTACCGCTGAGGCACACCCATCTGAACGGACCGTAGCCATAATCAAACAGCATAGGACCCATTATGTCTTCCACATAAGATGGGAATATGAAACCTTCGCTTGTATCTACGCCGTTTTTCGCAATTTCCTTCGCTCCTGCATCAAACACAGCCTTCATAAATGCGTTGCCGTAATCAAAGAAATACGTTCCTCTGTCAACAAGAGTTTTAACAGCTCTGAAATGCTCTATTAAAGATTTATTAACCAATTTGGCAAATTTATTTTTATCTGTGTTGAGCAATTCTGTTCTTTGTTCAAAATTAAGTCCTTTCGGACAATATCCTCCGTCATATGGCACGTGGCATGATGTTTGATCTGACAGCAAATCCACATGGATATTGTTCTCAACGGCATATTCAAGCAAATCTACTATATTTCCGTGATATGCAATTGAAATTGTCTGCTTCTTATCCATGTATTCCTTTGCCTTTGCAAATGCCTCATCAAGTTTGTCCGTAACCATTGAAACCCATCCTTGATTCAGCCTTGTTTCAATTCTTGAATAGTCAACCTCGGCTACTATTCCCACACCGTTTGCAATTTCTATGGCCTTGGGCTGTGCTCCGCTCATTCCTCCAAGACCTGACGTTATGAACAAATGACCTGCCA
This sequence comes from Sedimentibacter sp., assembly GCA_031997345.1. Classification (GTDB taxonomy): domain Bacteria; phylum Bacillota; class Clostridia; order Tissierellales; family Sedimentibacteraceae; genus Sedimentibacter. Next base: position 76,743 of record DAMAEI010000005.1, read on the forward strand.
AATCCTTGTCATCCGGGATTCCAAGCTCTTTTCTTCCTGCATTTATCAATGTATTGAATGTTCCGTGAACAATTCCCTGAGGTCCGATGTACATCCAACCTCCTGCAGTCATCTGTCCGTAGCTTGAAACACCCATGGCTGTTGCCTTCGCCCAGTCATCAGGATTGTCAAACATTCCTATCATCAGTCCGTTGGATAGGATAACTCTTGGGCTTGTTTTATGGGATTTGAAAAGCCCGAGAGGATGACCGGACATAATTGCCAGTGTCTGCTCATTTGTGAGCTGCTCCAAATATTTTTTAATAAGCCTATACTGCATCCAGTTCTGGCACACCTGTCCTGTTTCTCCGTAAGTCACAAGCTCATAAGGATATAAGGCAACCTCATGGTCAAGATTGTTGTCAATCATAACCTGAAATGCCTTTCCTTCCACACAGTTTCCCCTGTATTCATCAATTGGTTTTCCGTAAATTCTTTCTTTTGGCATAAATCTGTAGCCGTAAATTCTGCCTCTGGTCATTAATTCTTCCAAAAATTCAGGCGCTAATTGTTCATGAAGATTTTCAGGAACATACCTCAATGCATTTTTCAATGCAAGCTTTATTTCTCTTTCGTTTAGCTTAAGTTCTCTCTTGGGAGCTCTTCTGACGCTTTCCTTAAAAGAAGGATATTCCGGTAAAGTATCTTCCAGTCTTATAGTCATCGCCTTTGATATGTCTAAATTGTTTATCATAGCACA
>DAMAEI010000005.1:77491-77757 GCA_031997345.1 Sedimentibacter sp.
TATATGTTTATTATAAAATATCACCGTCGAAAATTCGTCTAATTTTAAGATTACTTAAAGATTATAGCTATATAATAAGCACATAAGCTAATAAGTATTCTTATTGCTTAACTCTCCCCCTTGTTTTTTTATAAATATTATTGAGCCTTACGCACGCGTAAGGCTCAATTTTTGTATGCCCTAACCCCATTTTTTCGACCGTCAGGGAGAAAAAAATGGCGGTAGGTCAACCGCAACGAGTTCCCAAAGTATGCGACCAGAGGGAG
>DAMAEI010000006.1:0-9749 GCA_031997345.1 Sedimentibacter sp.
CACAAATCCACAGTTAAAAACATTTAAATGTAACACATGTATTGTAATCCTACAAAATTTACTTACTTATTTAATGCCTTCACACCAACGGTGAAATAAATCATTCCCATTAACAGCAGTATTCCGCTGGGAAGGACTGCGGCTTCAAAGCCCATACCGTTGGAGGCAATGGATTCTATTCCCTGCATTGCCCACTTTTGAGGGGTCAGCTCTGCTAAAAATAGCAATATTTTGTTATTTACTATTTCCAGCGGCCACATGCATCCGCCAAGCATGGATGTGCTTGTTAATACTATGGGCGCCATGGAACCCAGCTGCCCCTGCGTCTTTATAAAGCCGGACATCATGAGTCCAAGGGATGTCACTGCAAAAACAAATGCTGCCGATACAAGCAGGACACCTGCCATGCTGCTTCCCCAGTCTATTTTAAGCAGGTATTTGCCGCACAATATAAGCAACCCCATCTGCACCGCACCCGTGAGATATGCAACAATCATGCTTCCGCCCAGGATCGAGGTTTTAGAAACAGGTGATATGAGCATTCTTTCCCATGTCTTGTACTGCTTGTCGCTCAGTATAGTCCCTATTGCAAAAACCATTGTATACATTGAGAAAAATAAAGTAAAGCCTATCATTGAATGCTTCAGCCCGTTATATCCCGTTGCTGCGCCGGTTGCCGCCACAGTTGAGGTAACAGAAATCGGATTTCTGAATTTCCATGATTCCATAAAACGGTTGTACGCTGATTCCCTTATTTCTTCTATATTTGCTTCATCTGCAGCAAAATGTATGAAATCAGCCGTGAGCCCTGCTATTTTTATTCCACCCGACATTTTAAGCACAATTCCCGATACAGTTTCCTGAAGAGACATTATCAATACATCATCCTTAACCTTCATAACGCCCAATGATATTTCACTGCCCGCTTCTATTCCATCGTGAAATCCTTTGTGCACAATCAGTGCAACAAGCACCCTGCCTTCTTCCACTTCCTTTGATGCATTTATTTTATCCGACTCGGTAAAATTGAAACTTTTATTTTTTTCCAGCTCATCAATAAAATATTCGGAATAAGAGCTTTTATCCTCATCCACTATTACAACAGAAGGCTTGTAGCTATCGAAGGACGCCCCGAATATTGCCGTGAAACCCAGAGCCATGGCTGTCATAAGCACAAAAACCAAAATATCATCCCTAAGCCTTAACACTCTTAGTTTTATTATGCTCAGCATATCCGTTTCTCCTTCCTGCTCAGAATCATTACCGCCAATATTGCAAATACTGCTCCCATAACCGTCAACGCAGAAACATAACCCAGAATCTCTTTTACATTTCCGCCTGATATCAACTTCAAATATGCTTTCAGTGCGACGCCATTAAGTGAAAGGAAGCCGAGCCTTTGCATGAATTCAGGCATTACATCCAGAGGAAAGAAACTTCCTCCTAAAAGAGCCATCCCCTGCACAATTGCCGATTCAAATATATTTGCCATCTTATAGTTGCCTGCCCTATAGGTAAGTGCTCCCACAAATGACCCCAGCCCTGCTACTGCAACAGCGGCTGAAATACTTATCATGGCTACCGCAATGCGATTACCCCATTGCACCTTTAGCGCAAAATGAGAATACACAATCATTATAACTGTCTGAATAATTGCAATTATAAATATGGTAATAGCCTTTCCGGCCAATATCTCAAATTTATCTGCTCCGGCCACCACCATCCTCTGATACGTCTGATTGTCCTTTTCTTCTAAGAGCATTCTTCCTCCGTGACCTGCAGCAAAAAGTATGAACATTGTCATCATGCCCGCAGCATAATAATCTGCACTGCTTACAGACTTTCTGCCATCAAGCACCACATCGTCCATATTTACACCTATTGATTTCATGGTGCTGCTCATTCCTTCCATCAGCTCATACATGCCGCTAAGGCTGTCACTTCCCGCGCCATTTGCCATGGCTGTTTCTATTACTACATTTTTTCCTATAATAACTGTAGACATAGCATTGGCATATGCATCTATTAGTGACTTAACTATCTGACCGCTTATACTTTTGTCAGGATGCGTCAAAACCTCAATATTGATTTTATTTCTTAGAGGGGTGAGGAAATTTATTTTCATATCATAAATGAATTTTTCGGGAAGAATTACAACAGCAGAAATTTCACTGTTGTTCAAAAGTTTTAATGCTTGGTCCTGTTCTTCAATTCTGTATGAAATGAACTCAGACACCTTTTCACTGTCTAAAAAATCATCAAAAAATATTTCATCCGTGATTTCATCAGAGGATTCCAATAAATCATTTATGTCTTTTTCATCCATGCCGCTTGACAAGAAACTGCTGTTCAGAGCAGCTTCAAAATTTGCTTGGTCTTGCTTTTCATCATATTTTTTTACAACAGCTATGTTTACCCGCTCGATAACAGCATTATCGCTGTCAGCAAATGATCCCTTGAGAGCAAAGCTCAATATTGTAGTGAGTATAACCGGCATCAGTATCATAATTGCCAGCGCTTTTTTATCACTGAGTATAATTTTTAAATCCTTTAAAATTATATTTGCAATTTTCATACATCGCCCCTCAATCCCTTAAGGCCTTGCCTGTCAAATGCAGGAAAACAGCCTCAAGATTCGGCTTTTTCACATCAATTGATTCAATAAACCATCCGTTTTCGGTTGTTTTAGCAATGATTTCCGCTGTAAGTGCAGTAGATCCGCTTACAAATAAAACAATCATATCCTCGTTCAGCCTGACTTCATATACTCCCTTGATTTCTTTAAGCACGCTTAGCACGCTATCATCCATTGTGTTAAGCTTGATATTAATCTGAGTTTTTTCTTTTACGAGATCAATAAGCTCCTGCTTATTTCCGGATGCTATGATTTTTCCCTCATCCATGATGCATATTTCATTGCACAGATACTCCACCTCTTCCATGTAGTGGCTGGTATAGATAATTGTCATTCCCTGCCTGTTAAGCTCCAGCACCGTATCAAGTATATGGCTCCTCGACTGAGGGTCAATTCCCACGGTTGGTTCATCCATAATCAAAATCTCAGGTTTGTGCAATAGTGCCGCGCCTATGTTAATCCTGCGTTTCATACCACCTGAATATTTGTCAACTCTATCCTTCAGTCTTCCGTTCAATCCGATTACATCAGAAACTTCTGTTATCCTTTTCTTCAGTTCCGCACCCCTGAGACCGTACACGCTTCCCCAGAATGACAAATTTTCATATCCTGACAGTGTGGGATAAAGAGCTATATCCTGTGGAACCACTCCAAGATTTTTCCTTATGATTTCCGGATTGGATAATATGCTTTTGCCCTCAAGAAACACATCACCGCTGTCAGGCTCCAGCAATGTTGATATTACTGATATAGTAGTTGATTTACCTGCACCGTTCGGTCCAAGAAGTCCAAATACCTGACCCCTGCTGACCTCAAAGCTTACTCCTTCAACAGCCTTCACATGATTAAAGCTCTTATATAAATTTTCTACCTTAAGCATTCTGCACCTCTTATTCCTTATCAAACAGGGATTTCATAACATCAGGTATTTCCTTCGCATTATCTGCTTTAATTGAATTTTTATCATTAAGAACCGGAAAATCAAATACTTGATCCTTATTTATATCCCAGTTTTTAACGTTTAATTTATAGTCCACTTCTCTGATTATGAGGCTTTTATCTTCTGCCTTTATGTGAAATTCTATATCTTCACTCACTATATATCCGTCTATATCAACCAAGGCAACGTATTTAAAATTTTCTACGCTGTAATTTTCTGCATTGTCTCTTAAAAGCTTTATAACGTCCTCAAAGGATTTTTTATTTTCTTCTGCTCTGTATTCTTCATAGAGCTGTTTGAGATTTGTGTCCTTTGAAATAGAGTCAACTACTTCCGAAAATAGAGATTTTATCTGTTGGTTGCTCAATGTTATTGAATACTCGGATGTCTTGACTTCACCGTCAGGAGTTGTCAATATAATATCCTTTCCCCGAAATACATTCTCCTCGTTCATCAGCTCAACCCATTTTTCCGAAATAGCCTTCATTGTGGATTCAGATATAATCTCTCCGTTTGCTTTGCTCTCTTCAACTGCAGATGAATTATTTACTTCATTCATCCTCATGTACTTCCCTGCAATTGGGAGCTTCATAATTATTTCTCCCTCATTAAAATACAGGTCATAATCAAATCCCAGGCCTCCAAAATTGATGTAGCTTCTGAATATGCTTTTCTTTGCTTCTTCATCAAATGCCACATTGAAGTTTCCCTTCATATTCTTGTAATAATCTAATTCTCTTATTGTCTCAGCTGACATACCTTCGGTATTGATGTCCACATTGGACGAAAATTCCACCTGTGTCTGACCTCTTGTTATTTGTTCTGTCTTTTCCAATGCCTTTTTATATTCAGCGAGATTATTCGTGTTGCACGCCGTCAACGATAGCATAAGAACAAGCGCCAATACTAAACACACAATTTTTTTCATACCGCTCTCCTGTAATGAATTTTATTTTATATTCAGTATAAACAACTGCGACCTGGATTTATAGTATCTGAAATCACAAATTAATGAATTATAATGTGACTTTAGTCATTAAATAAGATTATTTTTAACCACAAAAACAGCCAGCTGTGTTCTGTCTCTCATATCCAGCTTTATCAGAATTCTTGTTATATGATTTTTTACCGTGCCCTGACTTAAAAATAATTGTTCTGATATTTCCTTGTTATTCCTGCCGTCCGCAATCAACCTGCATATTTCAATTTCTCTTTCTGTCAACAGATTGAGCCTCGGATCAATAATTTTATCCACAGTTTCATTAGCAAGCTGTGCAAACTTGTCTATGACCTTCGCAGCTACCTCCTGCTGAATCAGCCCTCCTCCTTTAAATACACTTCGCACGGCACAGGCTATCTCAGACGGAGGGGCATCCTTCAGCATATATCCCGAGGCTCCGTTTTTTAAGGCATCATATATGTATTTATCATCGTTGAAGGTTGTGAGCACAATGACCTTAATTTCAGGAAAATCTCTTTTTATCATTGAGGTAGCCTCAACACCATTTAATTCGGGCATCTGTATGTCCATCAGAACTACATCCGGACGCCTTATTTTGCACAGCTCATATGCTTTTCTTCCGTTATCCGCGGTTCCCGTTATCTCTATATCATCTTCCGCTCCCAATATAAGCTTCAGGCCCTCTGTCAATATATCCTGATCATCTGCCAGCAATACTTTAATCATAATATCTCCCTATAAATTTTATTTTGTAGATAACCGCTCACTATAAATCCGTTCTCGGATTTGAATTCAACATCACCGTTCAATTCCTTGACCCTCTCTCTGATTCCTCTCATTCCGTAGCCCTCTGTTATATTATCAGTCCCTATGCCGTTGTCTCTTATTATAAATCGTACAACACCATCGAAATAATTAATTTCAGCCACTATTTCAGATGCCTTTCCGTGCCTCACGGCGTTTGTCATGGCCTCCTGCAGAATATGATAGATTGCATTGAATATCTTTTGATTATCCGGCATAGTTCCTTCTATTTTCAGGTCAATGACCGTTCCCGTGCTCTCAGAAAATTTTTCCGCTAGCCCCCGGAGTGCGTCTGCAGGAGAAGCATGTTGACCTGTTCCTCTCAGAGTTTCTACTACCTCGCGTATACCGGAGAGGTTATCCTTTGCTGCCTTTACAGAATCTGCGATGAGCTCCTGTGACTTTGGCGAATCTGTCATGAGATAATGCTCCGCCATCTGAAGCTGCATTATGAGAGCAGTCATGCTGTGCCCCAGGTTATCGTGAATATCCCTCGCTATTCGGTTACGTTCTTCCACCGCTGAAAGTCTTTGCACTTCGCCTGTGTATTCCTTCAGCTTTTTGTGAGCATCAAGAAGCTCCCTGTACAACATATCCTTTTTTTCTTTTTCCTGACTGTTGTACTGTGCAAATATTGCAACAATTAAAATAAGTATACTTATTGTAAAAAAGAAAACCATCTGAGATATACTTGAAAGATTGAATCTGAAGTAAGTAAGATATATGAATTTAACCATGGAAACAAGAATATCTGCTATTCCGATTATTATCCCACGTTTGATTTCCAATGTGACAGCTGCTTCGAAAAGAATGATTATGTAAAATGAATGAAGAAAATAGTTAATGAGGAGTCTTGAATTTGTTTCTAAAATATATATGAGAGCTAAATCTACGGCAAAAAGTACAAAATAAAACCTTCTCTTTTCATTTAAAAAATATTTAAGTATATTGTTTGCAATTAAAAGTAAAAATACTGAAATCAGAGTAAACAGCCTCTGCTGTTGTGCGTTTTCAAAATAAGCTGCCAATATGAACAATATTGATAAAATTAGGATTTTAAGAATACAAAACCATTTGTTCTTTTCCATATAGTGCTCCCGTCCATTAAAATAAGGAAGGTATTAACCTTCCTTATTCTGTCAGTATATAACTATAAAAGATTTCTTTCAACTATTTGTTTTACGACAAATGTTGCAACGTGGTTTGCAAAGCTTCCTGAACCGAAGCCTGCGTCGTATCCCAGCTCCTGAGCCAGGTCATGTGAAATACGTGGACCGCCGCACACAAGAATAATCTTGTCTCTCAGGCCTTCGGCTTCAATCATTTCAACCAGCTGTGTAAGATTTGCAATATGCACGTCTTTTTGAGTTACAACCTGTGAAACCAGTATGGCATCGGCCTTAAGGTCTATTGCTCTTGCAATAAGCTCCTCATTTGGAACCTGGCTGCCCATGTTTATAGCTTCTATACCCTTGTATCTCTCAAGGCCGTAATTTCCGTCAAAGCCCTTCATGTTCATGATTGCATCGATACCAACAGTGTGTGCGTCAGTACCTGTACACGCTCCAACTATTACAACAGGCCTCTTGATATTTTCCCTTATATATTCTTCCACTTGATCCCTGTCCATAAATTCAATATCTACCTTTGGAACCTCAACTGTTGTATAGTCAACTGTATGAGTGCATTTTCCATACATTATAAAGTAAGTATAGCCTATGCCAAGGTCTTTTGAATAAACTACCGCAGGTTCATCAAATCCCATTTTTGCCGCAAGCTGTCTTGCTGCTTCGCTTGCCTCATCACCGTATGGTACAGGCAATGTAAAGCTCATCTGAACCATACCGTCATTCAGAGTATCACCATAAGGCTTTATTTTCGTTAAATCAACTTTCTGAGTATTTTCCACTACCTGTCACCTCCCAGCATTAAATCTATGAATGGATTAACATATTGCTCGCTCTTTTCAACAACACCTTCAAGACCCTTTCCTCCGGTGAAGCCTCTTTTTACTCCGCCGAATTTTCCCTGCTCAATTGTGTTAAATATTCCCTCTTTTTCAATGTCTCTCAACAGCTCTTCAGCCTTTGCCAGAACCTCCTGAGCTCTCTTCTGTATAATCCCGTCTTTTTTGAACTCTACTTCCTCACCTATGTCCTTGGCATTTGTGAAAATGTATTTCGCATTTTCAATAGAAAGCATTCTGTCCTGAAGATGAGGTGTATGAATTGCTTCAGTAGGCATTCCTAAAAGCTGAATTCCCTGGTGTGTCCATATGGATATGAAGTTGAACAGCGCATCCTGCAAATGTCCCTTGAATATATTTCCTGTCATAAACTTTGTAGGAGGCATGTATTTCAATGGAGCCTTAGGGAATATTTCTCTTGCCATCTGTGCCTGAGCAAGCTCCAGCAAAAATCCGTTTTCCACTGATGGGTTCATTTCAAATGCATGACCGAGGCCCATTTGTTCTTCCGGTATTCCTGCCTTTAATGCGTACTGCTCATTTATAAACTGTGATGCAAGCACTGTATGTGCTTCTTCAACAGCATCAGCAGTTGTAAGGTAGTTGTCTTCGCCTGTATTTATGATTATTCCGGCAAAGCCGTTTATAATTCTTGAGAAATATTGGTCAACCAATGTTCTCTGCATGTTTATATCTCTGAATAGTATTCCGTAAAGAGCGTCGTTGAGCATTACATCCAATCTTTCGATGGCTCCCATTGCTGCTATTTCAGGCATACAAAGACCTGAGCAGTAGTTGCACAAACGGATGTATCTTCCTACCTCCTGGCCAACATCATCAAGAGCTTTTCTCATTATTCTGAAATTCTCCTGAGTTGCAAATGTACCGCCGAAGCCTTCTGTTGTTGCTCCGTAAGGAACATAGTCAAGCAAGCTCTGTCCTGTGGTTCTTATAACTGCTATTACGTCTGCTCCTTGTCTTGCGGCAGCCTGAGCCTGAATAATGTCCTCAAAAATATTTCCTGTGGCAACAATTACGTACAGGTATGGCTTTCTGCCTTCACCTATTGTATTGAGATACTCATTTCTTTTCTCTCTGTTGTTCTTTATTTTTTCAACAGTTTTTTCTGCTGTCTTATAAATGGCATTAATAATTTTATTTTCATCAGCTATGGGCAGCTTTGTGATTTCTATTTCTCCTGTGCTAACCGCTTCCGCAATTTCCTGAGGTGTCTTGCCTGTCTGCACCATTGCGTTTCCTATCCAGAATGCAGCTCCCTTTGACAATCCGCCTCCTTCTTTAATGCTGTCTACAAGCACATTTGGCAGCGGTTTTTCGATTTCATCTACGCCATCAATGCCCATGAGTCTTGCAACTGTTCTTTCAACCGTAACAGTTGTGTTTTTGTCTATAAACTGCTGCGTACTTTCTGCTATGCGTGCTGCAGCTGAACGTGCGCTTTGAATGAGCTCCGGATTTAAATTTAACTTGCTCTCCATAATTCCTCCTTGAAATTAATCGTTTATATATCTTTCCGCATCTATAATTATTTCCTCATAAATTCCTGCCATTTTAGCTATTTTAATAGCATCCTTGGGTATATCCTTTTGATACTTTACCTCAATCAATCTGTAGTCCATATATTTAGCTATCTGGTCTATGTTGTTTATCTTAAATAAATCAGCCTCACCAGGAAGAACAAGCCCTGCAACCTGTAAATTTTGCACGTCTTCATCGTTAGCTACATTGTCATAATGGGTTGTCAGCACTGTTATGCAATTCTTCTTTTTCAGATAGTTCACCACTGCCTTCGTAATTGCATAACCTTCCTTTGGATTGGTACCTCCTGCCAGCTCGTCAATTAAAATAAGGCATCTTTTTTCGGAATAATCCAGTGCTTCTTTTAAATTAACAACTTCGGCTCCAAAGGTACTAAGTCCTTTTTCAATGGACTGATCGTCTCCCACAGATATAAAAATGTGATCAAAGAGACACAGTCTTGCATATTCACACGGAATAAACATTCCATAGGCAGCCAAGGCTGCAATCTGGCCGATCATCCTTAGACTTACTGTTTTTCCGCCCATATTTGCACCTGTAATACAAACTGTATTCTTTCTAAGGCTCACATCAACCGGCACATATGTTTTGTGCTTTTCCTTAAGGCTTTTTTCTAGCTTCAGGTTTCTTCCGGATTTTACAGTTATCTCAAGGTTCTGTGTTATTTCAGGCTCAACAGAATTTGTTTTCTGTGCGTAATTTGCTCTTGCAATCAAATAATCTGCTTCACCGATTACGTTTATATTGTCTGTTATTGTGTCGTAATATGCCTTTATTTCCTCGGAAATTCTCTGCCTTATGAGGAATTCCTCTTCTTCTTCCTCATTTCTCAGATGCTCAAGCTCCTGCTCAAGCCCGTCAATTTCTTCGTTGTTTTTTATTT
>DAMAEI010000006.1:9759-12144 GCA_031997345.1 Sedimentibacter sp.
CAGATAGTTCTCGCCTGAAACCCTCAAATTGCCTTCCTTTGAAAGCTCCTCAGCTTTTTCTTTATTAGACTTGCTCACGGTTACCTCATCCTTGAGGTTTAGCTTTACGTTATATCTTTTTTCTATTGTTTCTTTAATTGCCTTTTTTAATACCGCAATATCTTTTTCTGCATGCTTCTTTTTTAATCTTATATTTTTTAGCTTTTCGGAATATTCTTCATAGATATAAAATGTGTTGAGCTTTTCGTGAGCGGGATCCAGCAGCTCATAAAGCTGCGGCATGGGTGTTAATTTTAAATCGTCCATTCGAAATATCTTTAAAACCTTCTCCAATCTTTCTGTCTGAATGAGAAAATTTTTTACTTCAAACAGTTCAACCTCGTCCAACACCTGATTCTTTTTCGCCCTGTCTATTGTCTCATATATGTTTTTTACATGTTTGAGAACGTCAATGATATCTCGCCTTTTGGAGCTTTCAATAAATGCCCTTATTTTATTGAACTCGTTTCTGAGGTCTGCCTCATGACCTCTCTTAAAAGGCTTTGCTTCCTGTTTCTTCTTGATACCATATTCCGTAATAGGCTTAACCTCATTAAAAATATAATCAAAGTTTATATTTTTAACCGTGCTTTCCGTCATAAATTCAGTCAATCAAAATCACCGCCTGACACTACATCTACTATTTTAACCCCGGGAATATATTTTTCCATTTCTGATTTGAAAAACTCACTGTCAAAAAAATACCCTGCCGGAGATACCGGATTCAAGGTCACAGCTATTACATTCACGCTGTTTACGGTTTCAACCGTCAGACCCTTTCTCCTCAGCTCGTTCCAAACATTTATGTCTGTGAATAGCTTTGTTCCGTCTTCAATTATTATTTTAATGCCTCTTAAAAATTTATTTTCACCTATATCTTTTAACAGGGAGGTGGTCACAGCGCCCTTGATATATACATATTCCGCATTTTCATCGATCAGCTCGCTTATTTTCTTGCCTCCGGTTATGCTTGTTGCAATATCAGGTACAATTACACTTCCCGTATTCTGAATTATACAGGTTCTTCTGTGTTTCTGTATAATTTTTCTCACATCGCTTCTCACTTGAACAAGCTTGAAGCATTCAACGGAATGCGCGGTCTTTTCCAAAACCTTTTTCATATCTCTGCTCAGTACTGCCCCTGACGCAACGATACATGCATCTGTCACCACAGGAGATGAAACAGCCTTTCTGTCAATTGCCCCATCAATAAAAACAACCTGAGCTCCGTGATGCCTCAGCCGTTCTGCCACATGCTTCATATCAGCAGTGCTTACAGGTCCGGCAATCTGTATATTGCCTCTCTGTCTTACCTTGACAATCACGACCTCACCCATCGGAGTAGGTATTCCTGTTGTTTCTAATATCTCTGTCTTTGCTTCAGAAAGCATAAGCGCCTTTTTGGCCGTAGCCGCATACATTCCTTCAGCTGCCATAATCGTCGGCTTCTGGGTCTGTGTTACAAGGTCCACACTTTCACCATCTCTGCCTGTTGAAGTTATACCTATATTTAAACCTAAATTTTCTGCCTCTTCTATGAGATAATTGAGGGTGACAGTCTTGCCTGAATTCTTTGCAAGCCCTATGATTGAAACAGTGTTGTAATTATTTTGACTGATTATATCAATTAATCTCATATGCCCTCTTTTATACTAACCGCCGCAAAGAATCTCACCCTAATGAGATTCCTTGCATTGGCTGGTTTTTTATTTATTTGTGTACTCTTTCTCTTCTTGACAGCTTTGTAGGTTCAAGAGCAAGCTCATTACCTTGCAGCAAGCCTGCAACTCCTGTCAGAGGATCACTTTTCTTTCCTTGACATACGTCACATGTGCATTCAAGATCAGGAATATGAGGTTGAGTATATGTTGTAATAACGCCTTCGTAGTTTCTCAATATCACTTTGTCTGCTGACTGTGAAATAACGTAGTTAGGCATTACAGGAATCTTTCCGCCGCCGCCAGGTGCGTCAACAACAAATGTAGGTACAGCATAGCCTGATGTGTGTCCTCTCAAGCTTTCCATTATTTCAATACCCTTTGCAACAGGTGTTCTGAAATGCTCAATACCAAGTGAAAGGTCGCACTGATAAATGTAGTACGGTCTAACTCTGTTTCTTACAAGCTTGTGAACTAAGTCTCTCATAATATGAGGACAATCATTAACTCCTCTTAATAATACTGACTGGTTTCCTAAAGGAATACCTGCATCAGCAAGCTTTCTCAATGCTTCCATTGACTCAGGAGTAAATTCTTTCGGATGGTTGAAATGAGTGTTAAGCCATATCGGATGATATTTCTTAAGCATGTTAACCAAGTCGTCAGTAATTCTCTGAGGACAAACAAC
>DAMAEI010000006.1:12154-18663 GCA_031997345.1 Sedimentibacter sp.
TCTCTCAGCTTTTTGATGATATATTCTAATTTTTCATCTGAAACAAGCAGACAGTCTCCGCCTGACAGCAATACGTCTCTTATAACAGGTGTATTTCTGATGTATTCAATACATTTATCAATGTTTGTCATTGATACTTCATCATCGCATTGTCCCGCAAATCTTCTTCTTGTACAGTGCCTGCAATACATTGAACACTGGTCTGTAATCAGGAAAAGAACTCTGTCAGGATATCTGTGTGTTAATCCCGGTGCCGGTGAATCTGTGTCCTCGTGGAGAGGGTCAAGCATATCTGCATCGCTTACATGTGTTTCAACAAATGTAGGAACAGCCTGCATTCTTATTGGATCTCTCGGGTCATCCTTATCCATGTGTGCTGCATAGTATGGAGTTATACCCATTCTGAATTTTTCAAGAACCTTTGAAATTCTCTCTTCTTCTTCTTCTGTGATGTTAATAATTTGCTTCAGCTGATCAACAGTATCAATTCTGTTTTCTACCTGCCACTTCCAGTCGTCCCAATCTTCAGGTTTTACATCTTTCCAAAGTTCTATTTCGTTATAATAAGCCACCTTATTACCTCCGTTTATATTTTTTATATATTGCAATTAATAATTAAGCGTACAATTCAGTGTATAAATCTCTTAATTCCTTGCTTTCTCTCATTATCTGAAGAGCTGTGTCCGCATGTCCTTTTGTGTAGCCGTTTCCTACTATCATGTTAACATCCTTACCAACGCCTTCAGCTCCTAATGCTGCTTTTGTAAAGCTTGTAGCCATACTGAAGAAATATACTGTTCCTTCATCTTTCGTTGCAAGTATTGCTGACATTTCACAGTTTGGTCTCGATACACAGCTTATTACGATATCGCATAATTTTCCGTCTGTTGCTTCCATTATTTTGTCATATACTTCTATTGCATTTGTAGCGTCTCCTGCTATGCATACATCTGCCAAGCCGAGCTTTTCAATTGTATCAAGAGAGCTTTGTCTGTGTGCCCAGCAAATAACCTTTCCGCTTTTTCCTGCTTTTTTCTTAGCTTCATACAAGCACAGGATACCTGACTTTCCAGCTCCTCCAAGAACAAGAACAGTGTCTCCTTCTTTAACAAGCTTTATAGTCTGAGCCGGAGCTCCTGCTACGTCAAGCACTGAAAGTGCAAGATTTTCAGGTACATCTGCCGGTAGCTTTGCATAAATTCCGCTTTCAAATAAAATTGCCTTTCCTTTAATATCAACTTGGTCAATATCTTTTCTTACTGTAACTATATCTTCTATTACTAATGGTGTTAAAGATAATGAAACCAGTGTGGCAATTTTATCTCCAACTTTCAGGTCAGTTTTTCCTTCAAGAGCCGGGCCCACTTGCTCAACAGTTCCTATAAGCATTCCGCCTGAACCTGTCACCGGGTTCTGATGCTTTCCTCTTTCAGCAACAATTCCCTTCATTATTTCTTTAATCTTTTCTACATCTCCGCCAGCCTGATCGCTTATCTGAGTAAAGCTTGCTGAATCAACATTTAAAGTTTGTACATTTATCAATATTTCGTTGTCGTAAATCTCCATTGTGTTATCTACTTTAAGTGCCGGCTGTGGCAATACACCCTTCGGTTCAATTACTCTGTGAGTTCCGTATGGATTTCCTTTTTTAAACATAGCTCCTCCTGAAAATTAATTTCTTAATTTAGTATAGTAAAAAATAGAATATAAATATTCGCATTTATATAGTGCAATTATTATGCCAACTTATAAATAAAATTAAAACACCTAATTTTCAATGTTTAATATTATTCAACCGACAAAGTTTTCATTCAAGTGCCGAAAATTCAGCTTTTTGATATTGCCCTGATTGTGCAATTCTGATATAATATGTTAACATCTTTTATTGATTAATATATTTAACGCAAATATAATATAATTATAATACATCACAGATACAGCATAAAAATATTGTACCGACAATTTTAAATGATTAATAAGAAGGGATAATAAATGGATAACAGACCAATAGGAATCTTCGATTCAGGAGTAGGCGGACTGACAGTAATGAGAGAGGTTATGGAGCAGCTTCCCTACGAAAATATAATATATCTGGGAGATACGGCCAGAATACCCTATGGCTCAAAGTCCGAACAGACCATAAGAAAATATGCCAATCAGTGCTCGTCATTCTTAAAGAGCAAGGATGTGAAAACAATTGTAATTGCCTGCAATACTGCCAGCTCCATAGCTCTTGAGCACGTGCAGAAAAACTTTAACTTGCCTATTATCGGAGTTATTGACCCCGGTGCAAGAAGCGCGGCAGAGGCTACAGAAACCGGAAGAATCGGTGTAATAGGTACAATTGCAACAATAAACAGTAATGCCTACCAGGCAAAAATTATGGAATATCTCCACGACGCAGAAGTAATAGGAATACCCTGCCCACTGTTCGTACCCATCGTTGAGGAAGGCTGGGAATATTCCAACGTAGCTGAGCTTACGGCTGAAAAATACCTGGAAGAGCTTATAGAGCACGAGGTTGATACACTTGTATTGGGCTGCACGCACTATCCTATTTTGAGACACACCATAAAAAAGGTGGTTGGCTCAGGGGTTAAGCTTGTAAATCCGGCATTTGAAACTGCCAGAGACTTGAAAAAACTTCTTGCGGAAAAAAATATGCTGAATGAAAATTACGGAAAATCAAGATATGAATACTACGCAAGCGATGCACCTGAACGCCTCAGAAGAATAGGGGGCAATTTCTTAAAGAAGGAAATTGATAATCTCTATGAAATTGCAATAGATAACCTTTAAAGGGGAATGAAATGAACAATATTAAAATGAAAATTACCACAGTTCAAACAATTGATGATGCGGGAAATGAGGATATTATAGAGCTTGTTACCGAGGCATCCATGGAGCATGAGCATGATTATATAATAGTAAATTACGATGAAAGCGATATAACCGAAAGCAAGGGAACAAGAACCAGGCTTAAAATATACAAGAATCGGCTCATAGTAACAAAAGTGGGCGCTCTTTCTTCAAGGATGGAATTTGAAGAAAGCAAAAGCTACAGCAATTTATATACAACGCCCTATGGAACCTTTGACCTTGACTTTAACACCATTGCATATAAAAACGAACTGGATGAGCACGGTAAAGGCACCATTAGCATCGAATACAGAATTATTTTCAGCGGTTCAGAAGAAAGTTATAACAAGATGATTATTGATATTTTTTAAACAATTATAAAGGCTGTTTTAATAATCACGAACATTACAGCCCAAAATCCGGCACACAATGCTGGATTTTGGGCGCAAGAGGAGAAGCATGGATATTAAATATTTTGACGCACTTATTCACGCCATAGATTTAATAAATGATGGAATTCACATAGTTGATGCTTCCGGCAAAATTGTTTACTACAATATAGCTGCAAAGCAGCTTGATGAAATTGATGTTGACAAGGCTATTGGAAGGCATATCCTTGAGGTTTACCCATCACTTACTTTTGAAACAAGTACTTTGTTAAGAGTTTTACGAACAGGTAAGCCTATTTACAATATAGAGCAGAATTTTATCAACTACAAAGGTGATAAGCTGTCAACTCTTAACTCCACAATCCCTGTTTATTATAATAATAAAATACTGGGGGCTCTGGAGGTCTCGAGAAACATCACAAAGGTGAGAGAACTGTCGGAAAAAATAGTAAATCTCCAAAAAGAGCTTTATGAAAGAAAAGAAAATGTAGATAAGCCGTCAAAACCCATTGCGAAATTCAACTTCCTGGATATAATAGGCCAGAATAAGGAAATGCTCAAACTTAAATCCCTTGGACTGAAGGCTGCCATGTCTGATTCTCCGGTGATGCTTGCGGGAAGTACAGGCACGGGAAAGGAGCTGTTTGTACAGTCAATACACAATTCCAGCAATAGAAAGCACAGGCCGTTTATAGCGCAAAATTGTGCTGCACTTCCTTCCAATCTTTTGGAAAGCATACTTTTCGGGTCGGTGAAGGGAAGCTTTACCGGTGCTGAAAACAGGCCAGGCTTGTTCGAGCTTGCCAACGGAGGCACCTTGTTTCTTGATGAGGTGAATTCCATGCCACTTGAGCTCCAGACTAAACTCCTGAGGGTGCTGCAGGACGGAAGAGTGCGACGCGTGGGTTCTTCTACAACAACCGACGTAGATGTTAGAATAATTTCTGCAATCAACACAGATATAAGCACTGTTGTCGAAACAAAGCAATTGAGACAGGACTTATTTTTTCGATTAAATGTAATTACTTTTTTAATTCCGGATTTGGCAAAGAGAAAAGAAGATATTCCTTTGCTTGTGGAGCACTTTATTAAAAAATACAATGACAAATGCAATAAATTTTTCGGGGGAATTTCAAGAGAGGTACTGGATATTTTCATGGAATACAGCTGGCCCGGAAATGTGAGAGAGCTTGAACATGCTATAGAAAGCGCAATATCTCTTTACGACGGTGAAATAATAAGAGAAGAGCATCTTCCATTTCAGTTCAAAAATTATCATCCGAGCAATTCGGTACTGGATACAAGCACCATACAACCTCTGAGCATTGCTGTGGAAAAGGTCGAGAGAGAAATAATAATTTCTGCATTGGAGCAGACAGACTACAATATTGCAAAGGCGGCAAAGCTCATAAACGTTCCTCGGCAAACATTGCAATATAAAATAAAAAAGCTTGATATAAAATGTATGCCCTAACCCCATTTTCCGGAGTATTTTTTCCAGAAAATGGATGGTAGGTCAACCGCAACGATTATGACTCGACCCAATTTCTTTGACCGCAAGGGAGAAAGAAATTTTAGGTGAGTCAAACGGGAGTACTCCCTCAGAAGTTATTTTGCAAGAGACTCGGCGTAGATACGACTCGTTTTATCCGAATCTATACCCGTATTGCCTATTTTTCCTTTTTCAATGAATTCAAATATTGCTGATTTCAGCTTGATGTCTTCTATACCTCTTTTCATTTTTATTGCCTCAATTTCCTCATGGGTTAAAACATCCTGCAACCTCTTTTCCGTCTGGACATCAAAGACAGGGACCGCATTTTTATCCTTCCCGAAATCAACAAAGCATAATGGCGGGAACATCACACACCCCCAATTATTTCCCTGTGCGCTTCCTATTTCTATTCTTACAGCGTCATAGTACCCTTCAGGAAGTACGATATCATCATAAAGCTTGCGTGGAAATTTGAAATTTCCATAATATACATTTACATCATAATCATTGCCTTCTGCTCTTACCGTTGCCTCTGCTTCCTCTCTTATTTCATCAATTTTTTCTACAATCATTTTTTCACTTAAATTTTTTGAATACACATCCTCAAATTCCATGTCAAACTTATTGATTATTTGGTTTCTTACCTTGTATTTCAGCTGTTGGTCATAATCTGTATTTGAATTTGCAACAACATGAAGGCGTATAACCTTGTTGTTTATTTCTGCAATTCCTGCATATGCCTCGACCGTATATGCAACAGTTATGGCGATAATAACAAGTATTGCTGAAATTAAAATCTTTTTATGGTAACTCATATGTCCTCCCTTATTTTACTAATCCTGTGCTTCTTATGTCCACGTTTACGTGAACATTTATATTTGCCGCTTCAAATACTTCATCGTATTTAGCTTCTATTTTATCGAGATCTGTTTTATGGTATTTAAACAAATCATTTTTTATTTTCAATAAATCTGCCCTGTATGTGCCTTGCAGCTTATTTATTGTATCAGATTCAGCAAATGAAACTTTTTTCGCTGCCTCCTCCTTAATCTTTTTCATAAATTCCTTATCATTCAGACGGTCATCATCCACTATAAAAGAATCTATGTAGCAGTACAGCGTAATGTAATAGTCCGCACTGAGGCTGCTTCCATTTAAGTTTATATCCTTTGACATGCTTACATCAACCGCACCTAATGCAACTGTGGTATCATCCACCTCAATATTTATATTTCGTATGTTTGCCCGTTTTGGATTTACCAAAAGCATTATTGCTTCAACCTCTGTGGGCTCTAAAAATCCTACGAGCTCATACTCCTTGATAATTGCTGCTCTCTCGATTTTAAGGCTTTTTTCATTTACTTCTACAACAGGCACCATGGCATTACCCGTCTGACCCAAATGCAATATGGCTTCGTCAAACGTATAAATATCCTGGTAGCTTTCTCTCTTTAGCTTAATGAGCATTTCACTTAAAAACCTTCCTACAATAGGGTTACTGGGTATTTTCGTCTTTATGATATTCTCAGCCTTACCTTTTGCAATACAGATTTTAACCCTCCTGTTCATTTGAGGTGAGCGCTGTATTTCATCAAAAATCTTTTTCAGCGTTTCCGGGCTCCTGGCAGCATCCTCTCCTATGACTATGACCTGCATCAATCTGTCGGATATTGCCTTTTCCGAGTGCAGGTAGCTTGTGCTGTAAAAATCGGCAAAGTTGGTTCCTTCCTTTGTATATACCAGCCTCTGCTCTTCACTCCCTTCAT
>DAMAEI010000006.1:18673-49858 GCA_031997345.1 Sedimentibacter sp.
TTCCGAGGTAAAGGTCAGATCCTTCGGGTTTTTGTCTATGCCCACAGCAAATAAATATTCCCTCTTGTTTATTTCAGCGCTGTCCCAGCACCCTGTCATCAGCATTACAGTCAATATAATCAACAAGATTTTAATATTTCTCATTACCTTTCCCTCCTTTTGTCTAACATAGATGCAGTAAGCGGAATCAGGTAATTCAATATGCTTATTATTACTATTGGCCACTGTATATACGGAAACATCATGTACATTCCCGGAAGAGCAGCGGCCGCCGTATACAAAATAGGTATCTGAATGTATATGAAATATCCGTTTTCTCTTGTTTTAAATGTCTCCTGCATAGCCAGATTCGTAAAATATGCAATAATGCATATGCATGTAAATGTTACTATTATTTGAAAACACAGACCCACAATTTCAGTGCTCTCGAAGAAAAATCCGGGAATATTCACAAATTTCATAACAGAAATAAACGGCCACACCAGATGCACAGCTTCCTTCATTCCAAACTTCACTACAATAAGCAGGTAGCACGCTATATACAAAACTGAGCTTATAATAATAAATTTTCTGTTTATAGTTATGTTCTTTTCCTTTGCAGACACTCGGCTGTTTGAAAAAAGCAATATAGAGAACCCGAAAAAGCCAAGCATTGCACCGGGCACTGTCTTCACTATCCCCTGAACATCTGCCGGAAACATAGGCAATATGTTTGAATAATCGGCATAATATGTCGAAAATATTATTATGAGAAGGTAAGGCACCAGAGATGTAAGTATTGCAATACTTGCAATATTTGCAATAGGCTGTATACCCTTTTTTGCCGCATATGCCGATGTAATAAGGATCACAATTATAATAGCATTCAAAGGAGTTTTAAAAAGCATCATAAGCTTTATCTGTTCGGAAAAATCCTTCATCAATATGCTGTTGGCTGTCAGAAACATAAGTATGTAGTAAATGCCCGCAATTTTTGATATAAACTTCGGAAAAACCCTTTCACCTATACCTATTATTGTGTCCTCACCGTATTTTTTCAGGATTCTGTTAACAGGCTTCAGCGCAAAGTAAATAATTATGGCAGCAAAAACAATTGATATCCACCCAACCGGTCCGTCTATTTCGTATAGAAGCAACGGCATGAGTATTGACTGAAACGCAAATGATATCAGTATTAAAATTGATATATTCTGATACGGAGTAATATCCTGATTAAACATTTGTCTTTCCCCGCTCCTTTTCAAATTGTAAATATCTTGGCTTATGCACCATATTTTTAATCCTTGGACGAATAACCGTATCTCTCAGATCCTTTCTGTTTTCCACAAAGCTGGTGAAAGGAGTCATATACGGAACCCCGCAGCTTTTAAGCGTACACAGATGAATAAGAAGCACACACAGGCCTATGGATATTCCGAAAAGTCCAAATATGGACGCCAGCAAAATAAATCCAAACCTGATCATTCTCAGTGATGTGCTGAAATTGTAGCTGGGTATTGCAAAGGAAGCAATTGCCGTCAGAGCAACAATTATTACAGCCAGAGGAGTGATTATCCCAGCCTCCACTGATGCCTGACCGATGACAAGACCACCTACCAGCCCTATTGTCGAGCCCACCGGAGTTGTTATCCTTAAACTTGCCTCTCTTACCAATTCCATTACAAGTTCCATTATGAGAGCCTCAAAGTACGGCGGAAAAGGAACATTTGCTCTGGAGGCCGCCACATACAGAGCCAGCTGGGTCGGAAGCATATTGGGATGGTACTGAGTGACTGCAACATACAGCGCAGGCAACAGCATTACTATGGGTAGTGCCAGGTAGCGTATCATCCTAGTCAGGCAGGATGGCATCCACCTTTCGTAATAGTCCTCTGATGACTGCATGAAGGAAACAAATATCGCCGGCGCTATAAGCACCGAAGGAGTGTTGTCCACCGCTATGACAACCCTTCCTTCAAGCAGAGCCGATGCGGCGGCATCAGGTCTCTCTGTATTCTCCAGCTGCGGAAACGGCGAATAGACATCGTCTTCAATCATTTCTTCTATGTAGGAGCTTTCAAGAACAGCATCAATATCAATGTTGTTTATTCTCTTTTCCACTGTTTCCAATACGGTTTTATTGACAATATCCTCTATATATATAATTGCAATATCAGTTTTTGACCTGTTTCCAACCTGCAGATATTTAATCTTCAGCTTTGGGTCCCTTATTCTTCTCCTTATAAGTGTTGTAGTTACCTTCATTGTTTCATTGAAACCGTCTCTTGCCCCTCTTATAAGTGTTTCTGCCGAAGGCTCCTGCACACCCCTCATTGGCCATCCTCTTGAAGAGAGCATTATACCTTTAGAGCACTCCCCCAGAAAAAGAACAGTTTCTCCTGAAAGTATTTTATCAACACATTCCTGAATTGTTTTCAATACCTGTATTTCTGTTATGGCTATGCTTGTGCGGGCCACAGCATTCTGCAGTTCTGCATCGCTTTGTTCAAGCCTTTGAATATCCAAATTATCCATAAGCATTGCAACAGCATACTCACTTATGGAGTCCTTCGTTGTCATTCCATCCACATATACCAAAAGCATTTTAAGCCTTTGGTTTCCCCCGGACTCAATTTTCCTGAAAATAATGTCATCCGCGTTCTTGAATATGGTCCTGAGCTCCTGCTCGTTTTTATTTATATCCTTATCTATTTTAATATCTGCCGAATTACTCTTATTGTTCATTTAACACCTCTATATATTTATTGCGACAATTGCTGCTATGGCCAGTAATCCATAAACTATTCCCGTCGCTCTGGCAATTTTATAATCCCTGTGATAATTGCTTCGCTTCAGCTCTTTGCTGATTTTAAATAACAGAATAACGCTTATAATTAAAAAAACCGCAATAGTATCGTTTGAAATTATTCTCTTTATATCATTAATAAAAAACATAGCCCCTCCCGCGTATATAATATTAGTAATATTTGCATTTTAAGGCATTTTTATTCCATATATTTATATTTTTCCGCAAACGCAAAAAAACCTCAAAATAAGTGTTAGGGCATATCACAGTCTCATTCACCAATTTATTTGCTCCTTACGTCGCATAAATTTGGAATTCGTTGCGGTTGACCTACCGTCATTTTTTCTCCTTACAGTCGAAAAAATGGGGTTAGGGCATACAAAAACTCCGGAGAAATACTCCGGAGAATGGGATTGGTATATCACATATTATGTTTTTGTTTTTTTCTGACCAATGTTGATAAGTCGATTCCAAGCCTTGATGCGGCCTCCTTCATATTCTTGGAAGATGTGAGAGTTGTTTCGATTATAACCTTCTCATATTCATCAAGCTTATCCTTAAGTGTTTTATTATCTGATAAATCCTTGTAGCTCTCATCTGGAGAATCTCCAAGCATGAGCTGGTCCCTGAAAAGCTCCTTGTCAATAGATGCCTCGTCCGACATCAGCAACATCCGCTCAATTATATTTTTAAGTTCTCTTATGTTACCCGGCCATTCAAATACAAGAAAATTCTCAAGGCATCCCGTTGTGAAGTAACAGTTTTTACCATACTTGTTGTTGTAGTACTCAATAAATTGCTGGGCGAGAGGTATAATGTCTTCCTTTCTCTGCCTCAGTGGCGGAATTACAAATGATACGACGTTTAGCCTGTAGTAAAGGTCTGCACGGAATTTTTTTTCTTCAACAAGGTGTTTTAAATCCACATTGGTGGCCGCAATAATCCTTGCATTGAATTCCACGGGAGTTGTACCTCCGATTTTGTAAAACATTCTGTCATTTATTGCGCTCAACAGCTTCACTTGCAATGTATAAGGCATGTCACCTATTTCATCCAGGTACAGCACCCCACCGTTTGCTTCTTCAAAAAGTCCTTTCTTGCCTCCCTTTTGTGCGCCGGTAAAGGCCCCCTCCTCATATCCGAAAAATTCCGATTCAAGCAGGTGCTCCGGAACAGCTCCGCAGTTAATTTTAATAAACTTCCCCTTGCTTCTGCTGCTTATGTTGTAAATATACATGGCAATGAAGTCCTTGCCCACTCCCGTTTCTCCTAAAATCAGCACTGTGCTGTCAACATTTGCGATTTTTCTTGCCCTGCTGTAAATTCCCTTCATTTTCTCATTGGTGTTTATAGGCTCCTTGATATCTTTCGCTCGGATGTTGTAGTTATCATATTCATTTATAAACAGATTTTTTTCCTTCGTAATATTTTTCATTAATACATCAAGCTCAGATACATCTCTTATAACCGCAATAGTCTTCTTGAGATTGCCTTTTTCATCAAATATGGGAGAACCCGAAACCAAGCACCTCTGGCCTTTATAATAGTTATTGATGGTTGAAACAGGTGCCATTGTTTCAATGACCTTGGCACAGCATGAATTTGGAAGGACATTGTATTTTCTTAAATCATAAACTGACTTTCCTATAATTTGTTCCCTTGTCAAGCCGGATAGATTTAAAAAAGCATCATTTACATATGTTGTGACGCCTTCCTCATCCGTTATGTAAATGCCGTCCTTAAGCTTGTTAAGCATCTCGTTGTACAGATACTGCTGGCTGCTCAATCTTTCTATTTGTTTTTCAAGCTCATTTCCTATAGTGAAGTCATAAAAGAAAAAGACATACAAATCATGTTCATACAGCTTCATTTTATTGTGAACTACATAGTAAGATGAATTATCTATAAATTTGACGGGATAAAAGTTATGCTTTTCTCCGTCCTTTACTCCATTGAAATATATTGTTAATTTTTTATTCAATATATCTTCATAGTTTTTGCAAATATTTGTTTTAAAATAATCATTGTAATATAAAATATTAAATCGCGTATCTGTTATAACAAAACCTACTATAAAATCAATGATATCAGACTTCATTCAATAACCCCCAAAATTTATTTAAGTATTATTTAAATAATATGATTGATATTTTTTAAACAATATGTTATCATATGTAACAGCAATATTAATATCATTATATTGGTTAGTATGCAACATTGCAATAACCTTTTTGTTATTATATGCATTTTTGCATATCACAACATATGTACAAGCTGAATTTCATTTAAATTTCAATCTCATAATTTTTCGTTATATTGGCATAGTATTTGCTATATAATATGACAAACATATTTATGGAGGAATTTATATGAAAAAAGCAGTTATAGTATCTGCAGCAAGAACACCAATAGGTTCATTCGGAGGATCACTTGCTCCTTTATCAGCTGTGGAATTAGGAGTTATTGCAGCAAAGGAAGCAATAAAAAGAGCAGGAATCGAGCCAAGCGCTGTTGAAGAAGTTTATTTTGGAAATGTATTGGGAGCAGGTCTTGGACAGAACGTTGCAAGACAGGTAACTCTGGGAGCAGGGATTTCTATTGAAACTCCTGCATTGACAATTAACATGGTATGCGGCTCAGGATTAAGAGCAGTAAGTATGGCAGCACAGTTTGTTGAAAGCGGGCAGTGCGATGTAATATTGTGCGGCGGAACAGAAAGCATGACAAACGCTCCTTATCTTTTACCTAAAGCAAGATGGGGACAAAGAATGGGAGACGGCCAGATAGTAGATTACATGGTTTATGACGGTTTAACAGATGTTTACAATAAATATCACATGGGAATCACAGCAGAAAATATTGCAGAACAATATGGAATTACAAAGGAAGAACAGGATGCATTTGCTGTACAAAGCCAGAACAAGGCTGAGGAAGCTCAGAAGGCAGGAAAATTCAAGGATGAAATTATTTCTGTGGAAATTCCTCAGAGAAAAGGTGACCCAGTAGTTATAGATACTGATGAATATCCTAAGCATGGTTCAACAATTGACAAAATGGCGAAGCTGAAACCTGCATTTAAAAAAGAAGGAACAGTTACAGCAGGAAATGCATCAGGAATTAATGACGGTGCTGCCGCTTTAATTATTATGAGCAAAGAAAAAGCAGATGAGCTTGGAATAAAATATCTGTGTGAAATTGCAGGATATGGTTCAGCGGGAGTTGACCCAACAATTATGGGAATCGGACCTGTTCCGGCAACTAAAAAAGCATTGGATAAAGCAGGCTGGACTGTAGAGGACCTTGAGCTTATTGAAGCTAATGAAGCTTTTGCATCACAGGCTATTGCAGTATCCCGTGATTTAGGATTAAAGTCTGAAATCGTCAATGTTAATGGCGGTGCCATAGCTCTCGGACATCCTATAGGAGCCTCCGGAGCAAGAATTCTTATTTCTCTGATTTATGAAATGCAGAAAAGAGATGCTAAAAAAGGTCTTGCTACTCTGTGCATAGGCGGAGGAATGGGAACAGCACTGTTAGTTCAGAGATAGTAAATGGAGGGGCTCTCCCCTCCATATAAATATATATTTTATAGAAGGGATGAAGTTATGATTAATAAAGTTATTTCTATTAAAGAAGCCGCAGATAAGGTACAAGATGGCATGACAATCATGGTTGGCGGATTCTTGGCAAATGGAACTCCTGAAGGATTAATTGATGCTCTGGTTCAAAGTGAAGTTAAGGACCTGACATTAATATGCAACGATACAGGTTTTCCGGACAAGGGTGTTGGCAAGATGGTAGTGAGCAAAAAATTCAAGAAAATTATTGCTTCGCACGTTGGCACAAACCCTGAAACAGCAAATCAAATGAATTCAGGAGCAACAGAGGTTGTTCTTACTCCTCAGGGAACACTTGCTGAAAAGGTAAGATGCGGAGGAAACGGCCTCGGAGGTTTCTACACACCGACAGGAATAGGAACCGAAGCTGAGTTGGGAAAAGAAAAGAAGATAATTGACGGCAAAGAATACATTTTTGAAACTCCTTTAAAAGCAGATGTGGCACTGATTAAAGCATCAGTTGTTGATAAAAAGGGTAATATGGTATTCAATAAAACAATGAAAAATTTTAATACTATAATGGCAACAGCAGCGGAAATAGTTATAGTTGAAGCTGATAAAATAGTTGAGGTTGGAGAAATCGACCAGGATAGAGTTATGTGCTCTGGAATATTTGTTGACTATATCGTCGGAGGTGACAAATAATGGACGCAAAAGTTGTTATAGCAAAACGAATAGCTAAGATGCTGCATGACGGAGATGTTGTAAACCTCGGAATAGGACTTCCTACAATGGTTGCAAACTATATCCCAGAAGGTATGGACATCACATTCCAGTCCGAAAACGGATTTTTGGGATTAGGTCCCGCACCGGAAGCAGGTAATGAAGATTGGGAATTAGTAAATGCAGGCGGAATGCCATCATCAATATTGCCTGGCGGAATGTTCTTTGACAGTGCCACCTCTTTTGGAATCATCAGAGGAGGACACGTTGATGCAACAGTCCTGGGAGCAATGGAAGTTGATGAAAAGGGCAATCTGGCAAACTGGAAAATACCGGGTAAAATGGTTCCTGGTATGGGCGGAGCAATGGACCTTGTTGTTGGAGCCAAGACAGTTATAATTGCAATGGTCCACACACAGAAGGGAACTCCAAAAATTTTAAAACAATGCACGCTGCCGCTTACTGCCAAGGAGCAGGTAAATCTAATAGTGACAGAAATGGCACTTATAAGAGTTACGGACAAAGGCCTTGTGCTTGAAGAAATAGGTCCTGAGGCAACAGTTGAAGAAGTAATTGCCGCAACTGACGCTAATTTAATAGTATCACCTGATTTAAAGAGATTCGGATTAGATGATTAATAAAACAGTCCTGCATAAACTGCAGGACCGTTTTTTATTTAGGAGAATAATATAAAAGGTATTATTGTAGATTTTCAGGTTTTGCTTTTAAGGTAATTGATACCTTCTGTTCCTGGCCGTTTCTTATTATCGTGAACTCAGCCTTGTCATTTTCCTTATATTGATATAATTTTCTTTTTAATTCAGGCATACTTTCTATTTTAGTTCCATCAATTGCTGTTATTACATCAACAGGCTTCAAACCAGCTTCTGCAGCCGGTGTATTGTCCAGTACCTCAATTACAACAACGCCGTATTCAGCAGTAACCTTTACTCCAAGAGCATTCTGATAAGTTTCAACATCAACTCCTGTGATACCCACATACAGTGTAGACAGTTTGCCGTCCCTGATTATCTGTTCAATTATAGGTTTTGCCATATTTATAGGAATTGCAAATCCAAGTCCTTCCGCTGTACTCATTTTAGCTGTATTTATACCTACTACATGACCTTCAGCATTAAACAACGGGCCTCCGCTGTTTCCTGAGTTTATTGATGCATCTGTCTGTATAAGAGGTTCAATTACCGTGCCGTTTTCAAATGCGACTGTTCTGTTCAGTCCGCTTATTATTCCCTGAGTAACTGTTCTTTCAAGGTCCAGCGTCATTGGGTTTCCTATTGCAACCGCTGGTTCTCCAACCTTTAATTCATCCGAATTTCCCAATTCTACTGTGGGAAGTCCTGTTCTGTTTATTTTTACTACAGCAAGGTCCAGAGTCGTATCATACCACAGCACCTCCCCAATTTCAGTAGATCCGTCAATCAAAGAAACCTTTATGTTTTCATATTGTCCGTCACCGATAACATGGGCGTTCGTAACAATATATCCGTTTGAATCCACTATGAACCCTGACCCCATGCTCTGCCCTCTCTGAGTTTGAGGCCCGAAAAAAGTATCAACCTTCTTTACCACATCTGTAGTTATTCCAACAACTGTTTTCTGTGATTTTGCCGCAACAGCCACTGCAAAATACACATTATCCGTCAAATTGATATTTACATCCTGAGCTGTCAGAGAAGTCGATGAATTTCCGCTTGGAACTCTGAATTTGCTCGCTACGATGTAACCTCCCGAAATACCTCCTATCATAGCTGCAACTAACGCCACCGCAACGTATCCAAAGAAAGCTTTTTTTCGGCTTTTTTTCTTTTTCTTAGGCTCTTCAATGCTTGGAATTACAAAATTAACATCATTATATCCACCGCTGCTATATTCATTGGCTCTGTCTTCATTTCCATCATAGTTTTTTTCTTCAAATATATTTCTTTCATTTTCGTCCATAATATTTTTCCTCCTGTATCGTTTATACTGTTATATTACCATCATTTTCTTAATTGAAACTAAAAAAATCGGACACTATGTGTCCAATTATTTTTTGAAATCCAAATTCATGTGTACTATGCCGCAAACATCCTCTACAGGCATTGAAAATGAAAGTCCTTTACCTTCTTTATTAAGCCCGACTTCATTTCTTATGGCGTGCATTATTTGTTTTTTGTCCTCACGCCTTGCTAATATTAAAATTACATCCTTTTCCGGCTGTATTGAAATTCCGAAAAATTTCTCGGCTTCATGAACGCCTGCACCCCTTGCATGTAGTACGGTTCCGCCCGTTGCCCCTGAATCTCTTGCCGCATCCATAACTACATCGTCAAAGCCCCTGTTCACTATGGTTATAATTAAATCAAATTCTTTATATTCATCTGTTTTTTCTATTTTTTCTTCTTTTCTTTCTTCCACGTTCTCACTCCTCTTACCCTCTGATAAATAGCAGATATATTCTAAAGCTATAGCACTGTCGACACTTCCTATAGGTATTGTAAAAGCAACACCGTTCCCGGGCTCCTTAAGGTGCATTTTCTCCCTTAAAATACCCATTATTGACTGAATTTGTTCCTCAGGCACCACACTGATCACAATATCCTTTTCTGTCTGCCCCAAACCAAGATAATCAAGTATCTCTGATTTTGCAGTCCCTTTGCCAAGAGAAATTAAATTGAACATGGAGCAATTTTCCCTGAAAGTTTCAGTGAGCTTTTCTCCTTTTCCCCTATCCACTATTGTTATCATAAGTTTAATTTTTTTGGCTTCATGTTTTTCGTTCACTATTCGGCACCTCCTTCAAAATCTATTATACCCGAATCTGTATCTGATTCCTCAATTATTTCTTGTATTTCCTGCTCCATAATTTTATTTTTATTAGTTTTTATATTATACACAACTCCAAGAATCTGAATTGTTATTAAAGGGGTCATTGCAACCATTGCAACAAGACCAAATGCATCCATAAGTATATTGCTTCCCGCAGCGTCTGCAGCCCCCATTGCAAACGGAAGCATGAATGTCGCTGTCATAGGTCCTGAAGCAACTCCGCCCGAATCAAAAGCAATTCCTGTAAATATGGGAGTTACAAAAAAGGTTAAAATTATAGCTATGGCATAACCTGGAACAATAAAATACCATATGCTTACTCCCTTAAGTACCCTTATCATTGCGATTCCTATTGAAACTGCAACGCCAAGGGATAATGAAATCAACATGGACCTCTTGGAAATCGCACCGCCTGTTACATCTTCAACCTGCTTATTGAGAACATGTACTGCCGGCTCGGCGGCAACTATAAAAAATCCCATTACCATCCCTATTGGTATCAAAACCCAGTTATTGTCCAACGCGCCTAATGCATTCCCTATGAAATTTCCTGCCGGCAGAAAACCAATATTAACGCCTGTCAAAAATATTACTAAACCCATATAAGTATATATAACACCTACAGTCATTTTAATCAACTGACTTTTTGGCAGTTTTAAGAAAATCATCTGGAAAATTATAAACGCTATGACAATTGGAAGCAACGCCACGGCCACATGATTGAAATACTCGGGAAAGGCATGGAAAAATGCTCCAAAAGCTTCTCTGAGACTGTTTACCTCTGTTATTACCACCTCTGTATAGCTTCCTGAAGAATTATATATCAATCCGAGAACCAATACTGCAAGTATTGGGCCTACCGAGCATAACGCCACCAGCCCGAAACTGTCGTCATGGGCACTTTTCCCTCCGCGCACTGATGCCACACCCAGACCAAGAGCCATTATAAACGGAACTGTAATCGGTCCGGTTGTTACACCGCCCGAATCAAACGCAACCGGAACAAAATCATTCGGAGTGAAGTATGCTAAAATAAAAATAATACCATAAAACAAAATCAGCATATGAGAAAGCTTTATTTGAAAAATGATACGCAATATTGCAAGTACTAAAAAAACCCCCACCCCAAGGGCAACCGTTCCTATTATTACGACATCCGGAATGGATGGCACCTGTCCGGCAAGAACCTGAAGATCCGGTTCAGCAACAGTAATCATAAAACCCATTAAAAAGCTGATTGTTACCAGCAGCAAGAGCTTTCTTGACTTTGTAAGCTCCGCACCTATTCTTTCTCCCATCGGCATCATTGACATATCGGCACCAAGTGTAAAAAGCCCCATTCCTAAAATAAGCATTATTGCACCTATTGAAAATAACATAAATAATCCTTTAGGCATAGGTGTCAGCGAAAAATGCAATATAATAACAATAATTGTTATCGGCAATACCGAAGACAGAGATTCTTTAATTTTTTCTAATAAATTTCTGTTCAAATATCTTCCTCCTTCATATATTTCAAAACTGAAAGTAATTTTTCAATATTAATTGTATAATATATAAATAATTGAGTCAAATGTTTTATTTAGGAATATTTATATTATCAATATTACCGTTTCGTCATCCAATCATTATGATTTCACATATTTCTCAACCGCTTGACTATTTGATAATACGTTGATATAGTAAATATTAACAACAGACAGAGGTGAAAAGATGATTTCATATATATTAAGTTTAAATCCGATAATGCTTGCATTATTAGGAACAATGTTCACATTTCTTGCCACATCTGCAGGGGCTGCAATGGTCTATTTGGTGAAAGATAAGGTTAATCAAAATATACAGCATGGCTTCCTGGGTTTTGCCGCAGGTGTCATGATAGCGGCATCCGTATGGTCTCTTTTGATTCCTGCAATTGAAATGTCTGAAGCCCAAGGTCATCCAGGATGGATTTCTGCAGCTGGCGGTTTTGCATTTGGTGGAATATTTTTATTTATATTGGACAGGTTTCTTCCTCATCTTCATTTAGACTCCGATAAACCGGAAGGACTAAAAAGCACATTTAAAAGAACAACCATGCTTGTACTGGCTGTTACATTGCACAACATTCCTGAAGGAATGGCTGTGGGTCTTGCTTTCGGACTTGCTGGACAGCTTAATTCTCAAGCCGATTTGATGGCTGCAATCGCCCTTGCTATAGGAATTGGCATCCAGAACTTCCCCGAGGGTGCCGCCATATCGCTGCCTCTGAGAAACGAGGGTTTCTCAAAAAATAAAGCATTTGTATATGGTTCACTGTCAGGAATTGTAGAACCCATTGCGGGAGTTTTCGGAGCATTGCTCGCTACTTATATAAGTGGAATTATGCCATGGATGCTCGCTTTTGCTGCAGGAGCGATGATTTATGTGGTTGTGGAGGAGCTGATACCGGAATCACAGTCCATAGAACATTCACACGCAGGCACTATAGGCACAATGCTTGGTTTTGTCATAATGATGGTGCTTGATGTAGCCCTTGGGTAAAAAAGAGGCTTTCACCACAGCAGGAGTGCTATGGCGAAGCCTTTTATTATTTATTATTTAATATTCACTAAGTACTTTTTAACCATTTTCACGGGATGATACGATTCCTTCGCTTTTCTCAGGCCTGCGTTTCCTGTATCCTCCTGCCTGTTTACAAATTCAGTATCCGAAAAGCTATCCATTAAGAACTTTCTGTTGATAAATGCATAAATTCCTTTAAATGCTATTTCTCCTCTTTCAACGTGAATTACAGCCATCCGGTCATTCACTTTTTCTCCCACTGAAAATCCTGCAAGCTCTCCGTTTACATATATTGCTATTGATTTCAAATCAAAGAGATGAAGCTCTCTGAATAAGTCCTTAATAGCGTCAATCTCCATCAGCATTTCCTTATCAACGGTAACAGCAACCTCCTCATGCCATTTATGGAGCAGTTCAAGACAATCCTTTATAACCTTTTCGTTATTTATTATCATGACCTCATATTCATATGATTTTTCAAATGAATTAACATGATTTTTCTTGCCGTGATACTTCTTTCCTCTGAGCTCTATAAGATCATTGGTGCTGTAAACATATTCAGAATCATCAATATCCTCTATTATGTCAAATTTAAAATCAGTATATTTTTTAAGATCCTCAACAAAACTTTCGTCAACGTCTCCGAAAAGATACTCTCTATCTGTGTATCCAGCGTTTCTTTCAATGAGTACGTCAACAAGCTCAGTTAAATTTTCCTTGCTGTACTTCATAGGCTGAGCATAAAACGTACCCTTTCCTTCCTCGTTTTTTTCTATTATCAATGTATCGTTTATGATAGCATATTTAACGTTATTCAGCTTTCTCCACATATATAATGATGAAAATAAGTACTCATAGGACTCTAGGCTTTCTTTGTCCACGTAACTTTCAATAACATCCTTATCATCTAACGACAAGCATTTAAAATTTATAATGACGATCACTCCTATTAGCTAATATTTTTATTGCTCATACAACTTTATTATATACCATTATTTTTACTTATTAAACATATTTTTACGACATATTATGTTAGCAAACATAATTTTATTTTTTATAGTTACTTGACAAAATAAAGTAACTATGATATTTTATTTTTATAATAATTTAGATATGGAGGTCGTGTTGGGAGACTATTCTTTAACTGCTAATGTAAGCTTGCTACTTGTTTTTCTTGAGGGTTTTCTGTCATTCTTTTCGCCATGTGTCCTTCCGTTGATACCGGTTTATATAAGCTATCTGGCAGGAAACGGAAAAAAAATTGGTTCTGACGGAACAATTATATACGATAAAATGGTAGTATTTACAAATACCTTGTTTTTTGTTTTAGGAATATCAAGTGTTTTTTTCCTTTTAGGTCTGTCTTTTTCAACACTTGGATCTTTTTTAAATAAAAATAGAGTTTTATTCAGCCGCATAGGCGGCATACTAATTATTACAATGGGGCTTGTTCAGCTGGATTTAATTAAATTGAATTTTTTAAAGATGGAAAAAAGAATTCATCTTGAATTAAGTGGGAAAATGAATCCTGTTATTGCATATGTAATGGGATTTACATTCAGCTTTGCATGGACTCCATGCGTTGGACCTGCACTTTCTTCCGTACTTATACTGGCCTCCAGCACAACAAATATACTTTCCGGAAACATGCTTGTTTTAATTTATACCTTAGGATTCATAATACCCTTTATAATACTGGGCATATTTACAACAGAGGCTCTGAACTTTTTCAGGGAGAAAAGAAACATGGTCAAGTACACAATTAAAGCCGGAGGAATAATTTTAATTATAATCGGTATTCTTACCTTTACAGGAACTGTTTCGATTATAAGCAGATATCTGGCATTTTAACAAGGAGAAAAAATGAAAATTCAGTATAATTTACCCTGCAACATAGCACAGACGCTCAATATAATAGGTGATAAATGGTCTCTGCTCATACTGCACCGAATTTTTAACGGATTTGAAACATATAAGGATATTCAGGACGGTCTTGAGGGTATTCCTACAAATTTGCTGTCCGAGCGGCTGAAAACGATGGAGGCCGATGAATTGATAATAAGAGAGCTTTATCAGGAGCATCCTCCCATATACAGGTATATATTGACTGAAAAAGGTATGGATTTGGAGGATGTATTCAACACCCTGATGCTTTGGGGGCAAAGACATCTTGATAAATGCTACAGGAAATTGGTTCATAACCACTGCAGATGTACCGTGGAGCACAGGTACTACTGTCCTGAATGCGGCAAATATGTCAACATAAATGAGCTTGAAGTAATAGATCCCGAATAAAGAGAGGAACGAAATGGTAGATATAGTTATTGTAGGAGCAGGTCCTGCCGGCTTGTCGGCTGCAATTAATGCAGTTACCAGAGGTAAGACAGTTCGCATATTTTCAAACAAAGAAAATTATTTGTCAAAAGCCGAAAGAGTTGATAATCATCTCGGTTTTTATAACATCAGCGGCAAGGAGCTCATGAATAAGTTCAGTGAGCATGCTGAAGCTATGAATGTAAAAATAGAAGAAGGAAAGGTAGTAAACATACTTCCCATGGGCGAAAGCTTTATGGTTAATATTAATGGTGAAATTGAAGAGGCCAAAAAAGTAATTCTCGCCATGGGAATTTCAAAGGTAAAGGAACTTCCCGGAGAAGGCATTCTGCTGGGAAGCGGAGTAAGCTACTGTGCAACCTGCGACGGAATGCTCTACCGCGGAAAAAATGCCGTGGTGTGGGACCAGTCAAAGGACGCTGCAGAGGAAGCCATATATTTGAACGGTATAGGAGTAAATGTAATATTCGTTTCAAAAAATGCGCGCCCCAAAATTTTTAATGACAATATAAAATATATAAACGGAACAATTTCCGAGGTTGTTGGAAATAATAAAGTAGAGGCAGTAATGTTAGGTAAAGAAAAAATTATGGCTGATGCCGTGTTTATGCTAAGAGATGCCGTTGCTCCCACAGCCCTGGTTGACGGGTTGGAAACAGAGGGAAACTTTATAGCTGTCAACAGAAATATGGAAACAAACATTGAGGGGCTTTATGCCACCGGGGATATTACAGGAAAGCCGCTGCAGCTTTCAAAGGCAGTAAGTGAGGGTTTAATTGCTGCTCAACATGCAGCTTCACAAATAGATAAAACAGAAAAATAAGGAGAACTAAAATGGCAGAAAAAATAAAATACGTAAACAGTACACAGGAATTTGATGATATTTTGGGAAAGGAGAAGCTTGTGCTTGTGGATTTCTGGGCTACATGGTGCGCACCCTGCAGAATGATTGCTCCCATAATAGAAAAACTTTCAGAACAATATGACGGCAAAATAACCGTTGCAAAGGTTGATGTTGACCAGCAGCAGGAGCTTTCAATCCGCTACGGAATTCAAAGCATACCTACGGTAATTTTATTCAAAGACGGAAAAATAGCCGCAAAGGAAATTGGCGTAAAGCCATTAGCTTCCTTTACAAAGATGGTTGACAGTTATATTGCTTAATAAAAACAGAAGAACCTTTCAAGATTGTAGGCTTTGTAAAAATCCTTTTGTCTTGAAAGGTTCTATTTTTGTATTTAAATTAGTGACAGAGGTAGTGAATCTGTCATGATTTTATCTTGAGAGATTGACACAGATTCATTTTTACGATATGTTTAATATTAAGATAAATAATTAACAGCTATGATGTAATATAATAGGCAGGGAAAAATGAAGAGAGATAATCATATAATAACAGACCAAAATAATAATATTGTTTTTTTGGGTAATAGGACTTTAAAATACATAAAAAAGGACTTGATAAATCCTATTGCATATCCAGGTGGAAACTTTGAAAAAGGTAATGTTTTGATTTATATCTCCAATACAGGAAGAGATTATTCATTTATTACTGAGGAATATAAATTGTCTTATAATGAAATACATTATGATAAAAGGTTATTGATTATTTCTGCTATATTTAGTGAAGAGATAAAGCCTATCATAAAGCAGGATTATAAATGTGAAGAAAAAAACGAAGAATTAATAGATACTATATATGAAAGAAAGTCCATATCAGTAATAAAAAAAGGTAAGAATGTCCGAATTAAGGTAGATTCCCAGATAATGTCTTTTGATACAACTAAATATACAGAAATTGCAATTTTAGCAGATGATAACGGAATAAAATATTTTACGCCTGAAAACACTGAGGGAAAAGGCTTTAATGAAATTTTGAAGAAGAAGAATTTCAGTGGATATTGTGATCGACAAATGATTCAAGGCATTAATCTAAAAAAACTTATCCATCATAAACTATATGAAGCAATTTCAAGAGGTGAGGCTATAATTGATTTTAAAGGTACAAAAGTTTTTATTTCAAAAGAAACTATTGAATTAAATGGTACCTTGTACAACATAATCTCATTCGATGAAGAAGAAAACTTAATCCAGGATATAATCGATGATAATTTTAAATATAATAAGATACTATCTAAGGAATCTGAAAATAAAAATGGCAGTATACAATACAATAGTTTCAGGCTGTGGGGAAGTGAAGGTAAGTTTAGGGAGCTGGAAATACTCCTTCAAAAAGTATGTACTACTAATGCAACCATTTTATTAACAGGTGAAAGCGGAACCGGAAAAACATTTCTGGCAAAAGAAATACATAAATGCAGCAAAAGAAAGGATAAACCATTTGTGCATATAAATTGTGCTGCAATAGCCTATAACCTTTTAGAAAGCGAATTGTTTGGCTATGAAGAAGGCGCCTTTACCGGGGCTAAAAAGGGAGGTAAAGACGGCCTCCTTGATATGGCATCAGGAGGTACACTGTTTCTGGATGAAATTGGAGAAATACCCATTACGCTTCAAGGCAAACTGTTAGAAGTAATGCAAAGCAGAACATATTATCCCGTGGGCGGTACAAAAAAGCATACGGCAAATGTGAGATTTATTGCAGCAACAAATAAAGATTTAGCAAAAATGGTAAAAGAAAAGAGCTTCAGAGAAGATCTGTATTATAGAATAAATGTATTCCCCATAGAGCTCCCTCCGCTAAGAGAAAGATTAGATTGCATACATGCAATAATATCAGATATTTTACCTGAGATATGTGAAAGACTTGAGATAGAACCTGTTTTAATAGGATATCAAACTATAGAAAAAATCAAGAAATACACATGGCCTGGAAATATACGAGAACTGGAGAATGTATTGGAAAAAGCCGCTATTTTATGTGACAGAAAAATCATACCTCCAGATGACATAGTCTTGCCTGAGCACGATCAATTCGCATTAAAACCCATGACTTTAAAAGAATTAAAAGAAAATTGCGAGAAGCAGGCAATACAAAATGCGTTAGATTTATTCCATGGGGACAAATTGAAGGCAGCGGAATATTTAGATATAGGAAGAACTGCTATCTTTGATAAGATAAAGAAATATGCTATCATATATGAGGAGATAGAATGAAATGATTTTAGACAATATTAAAGATAGAATTGGGAATTTTCGAGGCAAGATAGGTATTTATTACATCGATTTGAATAGTGGTGAGAATTGCTATGCTGGCAATTGCGATGTTTTTTGTGCTTCTGGTTCAGTCAAGCTCATCACTCTTATAGAGGCGTTTAAATGTATAGAGGCAGATAAGATCAGCAAAGATAGCAAATATGTTCTCAAAAAAAGCGACTATATAGGGAATACAGAAAAAAAAATTAAGACATTTGGCGCTTTGGAATATCTTCATGAGGGTATTGAGTTGACCCTGGAAGATCTATACAGTTTAAGTATTTCTGTGAGTGATAACATTGCCTTCAACATATTATTCAGAATGTTTGGAGAGGAAGAAATAAATAAAACTTTAGATATGATTGGTTTTCCTAAAACCAGACTTCACAGAGCGATCCTGGACAAAGAAAAGATGGATAGGTGTATAGAGAACTATGTTTCAATAAAAGAGATGGCCAGCTTGTTTTACAGAATGTATAAAGGCCAAATCATATCAAATAAGGCAAGCCTTGAAATGCTTGAAATATTGAAAAAGCATCAACATAACAGTATAATACCCTATTACTTTGATGAGGAGCTCCCCATAGCTCATCAGACAGGTATTGATGATAATTTGATTATGGATATGGGTGTTATCTATAGCAAAAATCCTTTTATTTTATGCATGGCGGCTGAGGATTCTAATACAAGAAATGCAGAAAGTATAATGAGAGACATTACACTTTTATGCTATAATAATTCAAATAAATCCGGAGACGCGGACTGAATCCGGATAAAAGTAATAAAATTTAAAAATTGTGTAGATTGGATGTATGAAAACGCTTAAATCTACACAATTCTTTTTTTTAAATAATGTTGGTACATAATTTGCTTATATGTTTATAGATATAAAATTAGGTTTATTTAAAACCAAGGGAGGGTTTCAAATGGAAAATGCAAAGAAAAAGTTTACTATGCCTGATACCTTGATTATTGTAGCTGTTGTGGTTTTAATTATGGCAATATTGTCATGGGTTATACCATCAGGTACATATGATTATCAAGATCAAGATGTTAACGGAAGAATCAGAAGTGTCGCTATTGATGGAACTTATCATGAAGTTAGTAAGTCAGAAGTATCCCCTACAGGTTTTTTAGGGTTGTTCGCAGCTTTCTACAGAGGCTGTGTTGAAGCTGCAGATATTATTTTTGTAATTTTATGCTGTTGTGGGACTTTTGGGGTAATGGTAAAAACCGGAGCTTTCCACTCAGGGATAGGCTCATTGCTCAAACGGTTAGGTAATAAAGGACTGTTATTAGTACCTATACTAATGATAACTTTTGGTTTAGGTGGTTCTATCTTCGGTATGGCAAGCGAATTTTACGGTTTTTATCCACTTATTATTGGGTTAGGAATAGCCATGGGCTACGATGCAATGTTTGGTTTTGCAATTATAGCTTGCGGTGAGTTCATAGGTTTCATGGGAGCTACATTGAATCCATATACAGTTGGTGTAGCTCAGAATATTTCTCAGGTAGAATTGTATTCTGGAACTTGGTACAGAGCGATTTGCCTTGTTGTATTTATGACAATTGCAATTATTTATGTAATTAGATATGCTAAAAAAATCTCTAAAGACCCTAAATTATCAGTTGTTTATGGAGAAAAATCAATACATGAATTTGCAAAAGGAGATTTGGATTCATATGAATTTACTACGTCTGACCTATTAGTAATCATTGACATTGTTGTGGCATTAGTAATTCTGATGTTAGGACTTATGAAGTGGGGTTGGGATTATCCTCAGCTATGCGGGCTATTCTTAATCATGTCCATGGTTGCAGCCGGAATCA
This sequence comes from Sedimentibacter sp., assembly GCA_031997345.1. Taxonomy (GTDB): domain Bacteria; phylum Bacillota; class Clostridia; order Tissierellales; family Sedimentibacteraceae; genus Sedimentibacter. The sequence continues at coordinate 38,435 of DAMAEI010000006.1, forward strand.
AGAAATGGTCAGCAAACAAATGGTGTTATGAGTTTATAGACAGTGCAAAGACTGTTGTTTGGGGATGCATACTTACCGGTGTTGCCAAAGGTATCGTAGTAGTTATGAATGATGCCATGATTATGGATACAGTTATTTTTCATCTGTCAAATTTATTAAAAAATGCACCAAGTGGAATATCTGCCCAATTAATGCTAATAGTTCAGACTTTAATAAACTTTTTCATTCCATCCGGTTCAGGTCAAGCAGTTGCTACAATGCCTATCATGGCACAACTTTCTGATATTATCGGAGTATCTCGTCAAACAGCAGTACTTGCGTTCCAGTTTGGCGATGGTTTATCAAACATCTTTTGGCCTACAGCAGATATCGTTATTATCTGTGGATTGGGTGGAATCAAACTTGAGAAATGGTATAAATGGTTTACTCCATTGTTCTTGATGTTACTTGCAGCTCAAATGGTTATGCTTGGAATTGCAGTATTGATAGGATATTGATAATAGCAATAAATAATTATTAATGTCGAGCCTTTAATTTACTATGTAGGTTAGGCTCGGCAAATACTACATTTTGGAGAATAAAATGGATGTAGATAAAATAATCAAAAAATATAAACTTGATAAGGACATAATTGAAATAAGAAGACATATTCATAAAAATCCAGAGCTGTCTGAAATGGAAAATGAAACTGCAGAGTATATTTGCAAAAAATTGGATAAGTGGAATATCGAATATATAAAAGGAGTTGCCAATACTGGTGTAGTCGCTATTATTAGGGGTAATCAGCCTGGTAATACCGTCGCTCTTAGAGGCGATATGGATGCTTTACCCATTGATGAGAAAACTAATCTTGCCTTTGCATCTATAAACAAAGGCATAATGCATGCCTGCGGTCATGACTCTCATGTTTCAATTCTATTAATTACAGCAAGAATAATGAGCTTGTTAAAAGGTGAATTAAAAGGAAATGTAAAATTTTTCTTTCAGCCTGCTGAAGAAACTATAGGTGGTGCGGAAAGGATGATAAGGGGCGGATGTTTGGAAAATCCTCAGGTGGATTATGTATTGGGACTGCACGTAGAACCTGCATATGATACCGGAACAATTGGTATAAGATACGGAAAAATGTATGCAGCATCTGACATGATAAACTTGAACATAATAGGTAAAAGTGCCCATGGTGCTCATCCCAATGAAGGTATAGATACTATTGCCGTTGCAGCTAATATTATAAATACCGTACAGACAGTAATAAGCAGGAATGTTTCTCCTTTAAATTCTGCAGTATGCACTTTTGGAATGATAAAGGGCGGTACTGTTAGAAATCAAATTGCTGACCACACAAGCCTTGAAGGTATCATCAGAACATTGGATCAAGAAACAAGGTTGAGCGTACGAGAAAAAATAAGAACTATTTGCGAGAACATAGGTAAAGCAATGGGTGCACAAATAGAATTCAATGTTACTGAAAGCTATAGCCCACTTATCAATGACGATGAAGTTACTAAAATGGTAGAACAGAACGCGAAGCTTCTTTTTGGTGAAAAAAATGTTGCATTGGAAGAATACCCAGATTTGAGTTGTGAGGATTTTTCCTTTTTTACAATGAATAAGCCTGCATGCTATTTCCATTTAGGTTGCTATGATCCCCAAAATGGCCCTAGGGTTGACTTGCACCATCCTCAATTTACTATTGATGAACAATGCATGATTATTGGAGTAAAACTTCAAGTTGAAAATATTATATCATTGCTTAATAAAGGAGTGTAAATTTAAAATATGTATAGTGAAAAAGGGAATTTGGTCAAATTAGTCGAGATAGACAATGACTTTATTGTATATTTAAAATATGCAACGGCTGATAATTTTACTGGTCAAAAGATATATAATTCAAGTGAGTGCTGGATAGATAAACACACTGCAGAAATTTTAATAAAAGCTAAGAATATATTTAAGGCTGCAGGTTACAGGGTGAAAATATGGGATGCATACAGACCCATTAGTGCACAGACCAAATTTTGGGAAATAATGCCTGACAATGATTTTGTAGCAAAACCTCCTGATATGAATAAGATAAAAAAATTCAGACCAACTCACATGAATGGTCTTTGTGTAGATATTACTTTAACTGATTTAGACGGAAAGGATATAGTTATGCCGTCTGAGTTTGATGATATGACAGAAAGAGCTTCTCTGAAATGTGCAAAGACTTCAGAAGAAGGAAGAAAAAACGCAACATATATGAAAGAAGTTATGGAAAGTGTTGGATTTTTAGCTTATGAAAAAGAATGGTGGCATTTCTACGATGTAAGTACTGAACCTACGCCATTTATGGATTTTCAAATTTAGGAGAAAAATTATATTAAAGCCTGTTGCTCTTACTCATGCAAGCATCCACGTCCATATGTTTTTATGCAGCCAGAGAGAACCGTCCCCTCTGGCTTTGTCCCCTCTGGCTATTTCTCCCACTCTCTTATCAAAAGTCCATACAGGTATAAATCGTATCTCTTCCCTTCCCTCAAAACAAATTCTCTGAATACACCTTCCTTTTTAAATCCTGCTTTTTCATACAAAGCAATTGCGCCGTGATTAAATTCCAGAACATTGAGCTGTATTCTGTGAAAGTCTCTCTCATTGAATCCGTAATCAAGAAGAATTTTAAGGGCTTCCTTCCCATATCCTTTTCTGCGTATATTTTTATTCCCTATTCCGATAAACAATGTCGCCACCTTATTTTCATGGACAATGTCATCGTATCCCGCTATTCCTATTATATCATTGTTATTCAGGAGCCTTATGGCGAATACATCAGATTCTTCATTTTTTTCATAATCATCAAATAGCTTGTCAACCTCATTCTTTTCCTGAGGTATGGGTGGGACGTAGTCATAAAATTTTAAAAAATCAGCGTCCTTAAACCAGTCGTAAATTTTTTCAAAATCTTCTTTCTTTATTTTTGATAAATATAAATTATTTCCTGCTTGCATATGCTCACCTGCATTTAATTTGACTTGTACATACTATACCCCATTTTAGCAGCAAATAAATCATTTTAACAAGCATTAATGTTATATTTTTTAAGAAAAATAATTTTGCTTGAACTTAAAATACTTTAACTATATACTGTTAATTACATTGTATTTTTTATGACAAAATAAATCAGGGAGACATTGTAATGAAGCAACAAAAGTATAGCCTATTTACAACTATTGCAATGATAGTTGGAATAGTAATCGGGTCAGGAATCTTTTTTAAAAGCGATAATGTGCTTGTATTTACCGGAGGCAATATTCTGCTTGGAATTGTAGTATTTGTAATTGCCGCATTCAGTATAATTTTCGGAAGTCTATCTATTTCAGAGCTCGCTCTGAGAACTGACGAGGCGGGAGGAATAATTGCATATTGTGAAACATTCTGGAGCAAATCTACAGCTTGTGCCTACGGGTGGTTTCAGACATTTATTTATTACCCGACAATTATATGTGTGGTGGCATGGGTTTCGGGAATTTATATCACAATGCTGTTTGGAATGAATTCCACTCTAGAAGTGCAGGTATTAATCGGTGTTGCCGTTATTACAGTACTTTATTTTATTAACATTCTTTCTTATAAAACAGGAGGATATTTACAAAATGCCTCAACATTAATAAAGCTTTTGCCATTAATCATAATTGCGGCCGCAGGAATTATATTCGGAAATCCTATGCCTGTGCTTCAAAGTGATATCAGCACTGCAGGCAATGCGGGATTGGGATGGATTGCAGCAATAGGACCTATCGCCTTTTCCTTTGACGGATGGATAATCTCAACAGCTGTGGGTCATGAAATAAAAAACAGCAAAAGAAACCTTCCTTTGGCTCTGGTTATTTCACCCATTATTATCCTGACCATTTACGTCTTGTATTTTACCGGTATATCAACTCTCATAGGAGCTGATAATGTAATGAAAATGGGGGATGCTCATGTGAACGAAGCAGCGTTAATGCTGTTCGGACCAATGGGAGCAAAAATAATACTGACCTTTATAGTTATTTCGGTTATAGGTACCGTTAACGGCGTTATCATAGGGATGATAAGATTGCCTTATTCTTTATCAATAAGAAAAATGTTCCCAGGAAGCGACAATTTTTCTGCCATTTCTGAGAAATACAGCGTTCCTATTGAGTCAGGCATTATAACATTTATAATAAACATGGTTTGGATGCTCATACATTATGTAACACAGAAATTAAATCTTCTTCCTAACTCAGATGTTTCGGAAATATCTATAGTAATAAACTATATAGGATTTATCTTAATGTACATCGCTGTAATAAATCTTGCCCGCAAAGGTGAAATACAAAGCAGAATAAAGGGATATGTCTTCCCCTTGCTGGCCATATTAGGCTCTCTGTTTATACTGTACGGAGGTATGCAAAATCCGCTGTTCGTATACTACGTTATTTTCTGCATTACTGTTATAGCAATATCATTAATATATTATAAGTTTGCACATAAAAATTGAGGACGGTTTTACCGTCCTTTTTTCCTTACTATTTCAACCCAATATCCGTCTGGGTCCGTAATGAAGTAAATTCCCATAGATTCATTTACATACTCCACACATCCCATTTCCTGATGCTTCTTAAAGGCTTCTTCATAATTATCAACTGCCATGGCAAGATGAAATTCTTGCTCTCCAAGGTCATAAGGTTCGGTTCGGTCCCTCATCCATGTCAGCTCCAGACTAAAATCTGATTCACCGTCTCCTACATAAATTAAGATAAAGCTGCCATCTGGTGCCTCTTTTCTTTTTACCTCTGTGAGGCCTAAGGCCTCTTTATAAAAATCTACACTTTTTTCTAAATTAAGAACATTGAAATTAAAATGATTAAATTTAAAATTCATATAGACCTCCTGTTTTTCTTTATTTTAATAAAGTATTTGTCAGTTGTCAAACTTTTGCTGAAAAAGTATTGATGTTTACCCATAAATATAATACCATATAAAAAGAATACTTGAAAGGATAGTAACATCCTTGCTTTTGGGATATACTGATAACAGATATTTCAGAACGGTACCAAGAAAAAAAGCAGAAATAAATCGGTTTTAAAAATAAGATAATCAAAAAGTGACGTAAGGTATCAATCACCTGCCGTCACTTTTCATTTTATTCAATTACAGTATTTTCTTCTGACCCATTTTGCATTGGCCCGTTAGCTAATAAATTAAGTTGATTTAATATGTTCTCCAGCTTCTTGATATAATCTCCGTACAAAGCCCAATTTCCGTTTTGAGAAGCTTTTGTCGCTTCTGCAAACAAATTATTGGCCTGTTCTATTAAATCATTTATGTCTGCATTGTTATATTCTTTTTCAGGCTTTTTCTCTTCTTCCTTATGCACTCCGAATATTTTTTCTATGGCTTGCTCCAGGGTTGGCTCCATAACGATTTTTTCTCCGAATGACACAACAACCATTTTCATTTCGGGAAAATTGCTTTCGGTATCTGATTTAAGATAAATGGGCTCCACATAAAGCAATGAATCTTCTATTGGAACAACCAGCGTATTTCCTCTGAGCACCGTTGACCCGACCTGGCTCCACAGCGTTAACTGAGAAGATATCACCGTATCCTGATCTATTTTCGTCTCTATCATATTTGGTCCTGGAATAGTCTTGGTTTTAGGGAATTCATACAAAATCAGCTCCCCGTACTTATCTCCGTCATTTCTTGCAGCAAGAAGCGCAATCATATTGTCCTTATTCTGAGGTGTATATTGAGTTGTCAAGAGAAACTCAACCCTTTCTTCATCCGGAAGCTTGAACATAAGATAGCTGGAGCCTACTGCTTCCTCTCCGTGATCCATGTATTTTTCTTTTGCAATATCCCAATAGTCTTCTCTTCCAAAGAAAACTGTCGGGTTTTCTATATGATAAAGTCTGTACATATCAGATTGAACATCAAAATATTTCTGCGAGTATCTTACGTGACTTTTCAATCCGTCAGGCATTTGGCTGATTGGTTTGAACAAATCTGTGAATATTTTATTGTATGTCCTTATGATAGGATCATCTTCATCTGAAATATAAAAATCTGTTGAACCGTCATATGCATCTACAACAGCCTTAACTGAATTTCTTATGTAATTGACGCTGTATCCTTCGACAAACTGTTCAGTGGGCTGAGAATACGGAAATCTGCTGCTTGCGGTAAATCCTTCTATAATCCAGTAGAGCTTGCCGTCTTCCTGGTTAACTACAATGTACGCATCAGAATCAAAGTGCAAAAATGGAGCTATTTCATTGACTCTTTTCATTATATTTCTGTTTATCAATATTCTGCTGTCAGAATTTATGTTATTGGAAATCAGCAGCCTGTAGCTTCCCTCTCTTATACTGAACAAAAATTTGTTTATAAATGACAGCCTGATTCCGGCATCACCTTTATACAGCGTTTCCACATTGTCAGAGCCTGAAGGATAGTCAAATTCCATCTCTTCTGTATTTACAATTATGTAGTCATTCTGTGTTTCACCGTAATATATTTCCGGTGATGAAATATTAAAATCCGTATTTGTAGTTGGGGGAATATTTTTTACAAGCATCTCCGGCTGTCCCTGAGGAGTGACCTCATTAACCTGAGACAGAGTTATTCCATAGCCGTGAGTATATTTCAAATACTGGTTCACCCATGTCCTTGCCTGCTCATTGAGACGGTTCTGGTCCAGCTCTCTGGCAGAAAGAAATACCTGCTTATAATCCCCGTCAATTGTGTATCGGTCAACATCAACATCCTTGAATACATAGTACGGCCTTATTCCCTGCAGTTGATTGTACACTTGAATAAGGGGATCCTGGTCATTGATTCTTATGTTGTCAATAACCTCCTTGTTATTGTTTATATCTGTGATTGTCAAATTATTGTTGGCAGGAAATTCAACCATCTTCACATCATCAAGGGAATATGCTCTCTGTGTGTTTTGGATACTGTATTCCATATATCTTCTTTCCTTGGAAAGCTGGTCCGGTTCAACTATAAATTTCTCAACCATACCAGATAATACAGTTCCGGTAATTGATATAAAAATTAGCGCTGCAGGCACAGCCAAAGCAATTTTTAGATTTTTCTTTCTTGCTCCCATATAAAACGCCACTGATGCCGCAACACATCCCACAGCTATTATCCTGTAAACATTAAGCGTTATATTAATATCCGTAAATCCTGCTCCAAAAACCCTTCCCAGTCTGGAATAAAGCAAATCATAGCTCTTAAGCATGAATCTTGCACCTAAGAACACAAACAAAAATATCCCTATAACTGATATCTGATTTATTATTTTGGCGGCAAATTTTTTATTTAATACAGAACTTAAATCTAATTGAACAGGATTATTCCTGAAATTTTCAAATTGCCCTGATATGCTTTTAATGCTGTCCTTTATTGCAAAATAACCATAAAACAATATCGTAACAACAATAAGCATAAACAAAATATTGATTATGAAATTAACTGTGGTATTTATCAAAGGCAGCTTAAAAATATAAAAACTTAAATCATTGTTAAAGACAGGGTCTGTTGCTCCAAAAATTTCACTGTTGAAAAACTGCAAAATTTCAAACCACATTGTTGAAACAACATTTGACGTAATTAAGAAACTTATAAACGCAGAAAATACTTTTATCCACAGCCGTACACTTTTATTTGTCTTTATATCCACAATTCCTGTTTCTAAATCATATTTCTTTTTTAATTTGCTTATAAAAATATACAATAATACGCTCAGAATAAAAAATAAGGGAATTCCTATTACCAACTGAGACTTTATCTTAGTCAGAAATGTCTGGGTATACCCTATTTCTTTAAACCACAAATAATCTGTTGAAAATTTTATCGCTCCTCCGAAAAAATTAATCATCAGAAACAAAGCAATGATTAAGCCGGTAGTGAAAAACTTTCCTCTTTTTTTCATATTTCCTCCATTTTAATTCCTGCTACTTATTGAATTCTATTCTTAACTTTTCCAAGGACTTTTTTTCTATTCTCGATACAGTCATTTGAGAAATATTCAATTCCTTTGCAATTTCACTCTGTGTTTTGTTAGAATAAAACCTTTTTAATATTATTTTCTTTTCAAGCTCATTCAATTTATCCATGGATTTTTGTATGAAATCTTCATTTTCTATTCTTGAAAAGTGGACATCATCCTGACCCACAACATCCATAAGGGACAAATCGCTATCATCACCGCTTGAGTCAAATTTTTCATCCAGAGACTGAGAGCTGAACATTTTTCCCGCCTCAAATGCTTCTAAAACATCCTCTTCTGTAGCTTCTATATATTCTGCTATCTCCTTTATTGTAGGTGCACGGTTAAACTGCGCGCTCAATAAATTGTTTACGTCATTTACTTTTTTTGATATCTCCTGAATTTTACGCGGGACCTTAATAGCCCATCCCTTGTCTCTGAAATATTTTTTTACTTCCCCTAAAATTGTTGGAGTTGCAAAACTTGTAAATTCAAAGCCCTTGGTAATATCAAATCTCTCTATAGCATAAATAAGCCCCATGCAGGCTATCTGGTAGATATCCTCATGTTCAATACCCTTATTGTTGTATTTTCGTGATATGATTTCTGACATATACCTATATTTTTCAAAAATTTGATTTCTGACTTCAACATCTTTAGTTTGCTGGTAACGCAAAAATAAATCCTGATTTTTTATAGTCTTAGAACTTTGGATTAATTCGCTCATAATCATCAACGCCTATTCATTATTTATTCTTCACAAATACTATCTTTTTATTTTCAAGATCAAATTCATAGCTGTCAGCCAGGCTCTCAATAATCATTACGCACATTTCACTGTTTGATTTGTTTTCTTCTGATATTTCTCCGTCATTCAAATCAGTAACTTCAACAGTCAACTTATTTTCATCTGCCATATAGCTTATATTGAGAGGCTCGTTGCTTTTTTCGATATTACTCATAAAAAACGTGCAAACTTCTGAAATAACAACCTTTAAGTCTTCTATTTCATCAACATTAAATTCCTTCAAGCTCGATAAAGCAGAAGTGGTAAGTCTTATAGTGCTCATATATTCAGACTTCTTTGGAATGGTTAAATTTATTTTATCCATATGTTACTCCTGAATGCTGAAAATTTTATTTAAGCCTGTTATATCAAAAAGCTTGTATATATTAGGCTTTAAATTAATAATTCTGATATTTAAATTTTTTTCCTGCAGCTTTTTATAAATACCCATCAAAACTCCTAATCCTGTTGAATCAATATAATCAAGCTCTTCACCGTCAATGAGTACATTTATATTTTTCTCTTCAATAATCTCATAAATTTTATTTTTCAATTCAGGAGAAGTATATATATCTACTTCTCCCACAGGCTTCACTTCTAAAGTATTTTCATTTATCTCATATATTATTTTTAATGACATAATACCCTCCGTATTTCTTATTCTTCTTCCGTCTCTATAGTTTCCTCTGAAAAAACCTTCGCAACTGAAACAACTTTGTCTTCTCCGTTAAGTCTCATTGCTATAACTCCCTGAGTATCTCTTCCCATAATTGAAATTTCAGGTGCATGCATTCTTATTATAGATCCGTTCAAGCTCAGTATCATTATGTCATCTTCCTTTTCAACAATTAATGAACTAATTATAGGACCTGTTTTATCATTAATGTTGTGGGCTTTCATTCCTTTTCCGCCCCTATTCTGGCATCTGTATTCCTCTGCCAGCGTTATTTTTGCATATCCGTTTTCAGTTACTGTGAGGATAAACTTATTTTCATCGCCCGTTTTGATAATGCTCATTGATACAAGCTCATCACCAGACATTGTCATAGCCTTTACACCTATGGTGTTTCTGCCTGTTTCACGGACATCTTCCTCGCTGAATTTTATTCCCTTGCCGTATTTTGTGACAATGAATACATCCTTTGTTCCGTCAGTCTTGCTCACTCCTATTAGCTCGTCATCATCAGCTATTTTAATTGCAACAAGGCCCGTTTTTCTGATTGTATCAAATTCACTCAATTTAGTTTTCTTTATAATTCCTTTTTTCGTAACGAAAATCAAAAACTCGTTGTCATTGAATTCTCTTATAGGAATTATTGCTCTTACCTGTTCATTTGTGTCAATGTTTATGAGATTTATTGCAGCAGTACCCTTAGCCTGACGCCTTGCTTCAGGAACCTCATATGCCTTGATTCGATACATTTTACCCTTGTTCGTTACGAAAAGCAGGTTGTCATGAGTTGATGTAATGAATAAATCCTTTACAAAATCCTCTTCTCTTGTAGTCAGGGCAGTTATTCCCTTTCCACCTCTGTTTTGAGCTTTGTATGTATCCTCCGGCAGTCTCTTTATATATCCGAAGTTTGTAAGCGTAATTGCCACATTTTCTTCTTCAATTAAATCTTCAACTGTTATTTCACCTTCATCCGCAATAATATCTGTTCTTCTTTCATCATAGAAGGTATTTTTTATTTCTTTTAATTCATCCTTGATTATTTGGTCAACCAAGTGTTGATTTGCAAGTATTTCTTTAAATCCAGCTATCATTCTGAGCAGCTCGTTATATTCGGCATCTAATTTTTCTCTTTCCAGACCTTGCAAGCGTCTCAATCTCATATCGATAATTGCCCTTGCCTGAATTTCAGACAAACTAAATGCTTCCATCAATTTTTGCTCCGCATTGTCATATGATGCTCTTATTATTCTTATTACTTCGTCTATGTTGTCTATGGCAATTCTCAGACCTTCAACTATGTGAGCTCTTGCTTCAGCCTTATCTAAATCGTACTTTGTCCTTCTTACAACTATTTCCCTCTGATGAACGACATAGTGATGAATCATATCCTTCAGTGTCAATACCTTTGGCTCGTTATTAACCAACGCAATCATTATAATACTGAAGTTGTCCTGAAGCTGAGTATGTTTATACAAATTGTTAAGAACTATGTTAGGATTGTAATCCCTTTTTATTTCTATAACCATTCTCATTCCGTTTCTGTCACTTTCGTCTCTCAAGTCGGAAATACCATCAATTCTTTTATCCTTCACAAGCTCGGCGATTTTTTCTATAAGCCTTGCCTTATTTACCATATAAGGAAGCTCAGAAACAATAATTCTGCTTCTGTTACCCTTCATTTCCTCGATTTCTACCTTTGCCTTAACCTTTACAAATCCTCTTCCGGTCATGTAGGCATTTCTTATGTTATCCTTACCTTCAATAATTGCCCCTGTGGGAAAATCCGGCCCTTTTATGTATCTCATAAGTCCGGGTATATCTATTTCAGAATCTTCTATATATGCAATAACTCCGTTTATTACCTCTCCTATGTTGTGAGGAGGTATAGAGCTTGCCATTCCTACGGCAATACCCTGGGATCCGTTAACTAAAAGGTTTGGAAAACGGCTTGGC